>NZ_JBFIGP010000076.1:0-14246 GCF_041602235.1 Paraconexibacter sp. | reverse complement strand
GGGCTGGCGGCACGCGGGGTGCTGGTGCGCGCGGGAGCGGCGTTGGGCAAGGAGGGCGCGCTGCGCGTGACCTACGGCACGCCGGCCCAGAACGACCGCTTCCTGCACGAGCTCGGCGTCTTGATCGGCGACTGACCTCGTTCGCCCGATCCACGGAGTCCTTGCACCCTTGACCCTCATGCCCGTCCCGGTGCTCCAGACGACGTCGCGCCTTCCCGTGGTCGTGGACCCGACGCATCCGGCAGGTCGCCGCGACCTCGCGACGCCCATCTCGCCGGCCGCCGCCATGGGAGTGGGGGCGTGAACGCGATCACGACGGGTGCGGCGGTCGTCACCGGCGCCGGTCGGGGCCTGGGCCGGGAGATCGCGCGGCTGCTGCACGCCCGCGGCCTGACGGTGCACGTCACCGACATCGACGGTGAAGCCGCCGAGGCCGTTGCCGCCGAGTTGGGGGACCGGGCCTGGTCGTCCGCGCTCGACGTCAGCGACGCCGAGGCGTGCCGCACGGTGGCACGCCGGTCCGTCGAGCGGGCCGGCGCGCTGGCGGTCTGGTGCAACAACGCCGGCGTCCTGCACACCGGGGTCTCGTGGGAGCACGACGAGGCCGCGCGTCGCCTGATGCTCGACGTCAACGCCCACGGCACCATGAACGGCACGATCGCGGCGCTGGAGCACATGCGTCCGGCCGACCAGGGGCACGTCCTCAACATCGTCTCGCTGGCCGGCCTGGTGGCCGCCCCCGGCGAGGTGGTCTACGCGGCGTCCAAGCACGCGGCGATCGCGTTCAGCATCGGGACGCTGGCCGACCTGCGCAGGACGGGCTCCCGCGGCGTCCACATCTCCTGCGTGTGTCCGGACGGGATCTGGACGCCGATGCTGTTCGACGAGCTCGACAATCCGGAGACCGCCGCCTCCTTCCAGGGGGTGCTGCTGTCCCCCGAGTACGTGGCCAGTCGGGCGGTCACGCTGCTCGACAGGCCCCGCCCGGTCCTCACGATCCCGCGCCACCGCGGCCTCGTCGTGCGGCTGTTCGACGCGGCCCCCGCCCTGGCGGTCCGGCTCGTGCCCCACGTCATGGCCGACGCACGCCGGCGGCAGCGGCGGCTCGCCAAGCGCCGCGCCCGCGGCGAGGACGTCCGGCCGCGCCGGTGAGCGCTGCCGTAGGGTTGGCCCCCGTGCGCGTTGCGATCCTCGGAGTCGGGCTGATCGGCGGATCCGTCGGCCTCGCGGCCCGGCAGCGCCTCGGCGCGTTCGTCACCGGCCACGACCCCGACCCCGAGGCGATGCGGGTCGGTCTGGATGTCGGGGCGCTCGACGCCGCGGGGACGCTCGCCGAGGCGGTCGCCGACGCCGACGTCGCGGTCGTCGGAGCCCCGGTGGGCCGGATCCCGGAGGTCGTCGAGGCCGTGCTGCGGCACGCGGGACCCGACACCATCGTGACCGACGTGGGCTCGGCGAAGGGCGCGATCGTCGCCGCCGTGGACGACCGCCGGTTCGTCGGCGGTCACCCGCTCGCGGGAGCGGAGACCGCCGGGGTGCGTCACGCCCGCGAGGACCTCTTCGCGGGAGCCCCGTGGTACCTCACGCCGCGCAGCGGCAGTTCGGGCGTGGTCTTCGAGCGGCTCACCCGCTTCCTCGCCGGCCTCGGCGCCCGGCCCCAGGCGATCGAGGCCGCCACCCACGACCGGCTCATGGCCTCGATCTCCCACGTGCCGCACGTCATCGCCAACGTCCTCGTCGCGCAGGCGGCGGTGGTCCTCGCCGACGACGGCACGCTGCCCGCCACGGGGCCCAGCTTCCGCGACGCCACCAGGGTCGCGGGGGCGAACACGACGATGTGGACCGACATCTACCTGGCCAACCGCGACGCGCTCGTGGACCGGCTCGACGACGTGGTGCACCGCCTGCAGACGGTCCGAGCGGACCTCGTGGCGGGGGACGCGGCCGCGATCGCCGGCTGGAACGACGCGGCACGGGCGGACCGCGAGGCGCTCCTGGCGGTCGGGCTCGCCGGCGGGACGGCGCCGTCGTGCGAGCTGCGGGTCGCCGTGCCGAACCGGCCGGGCGTCGTGGCGGACGTCGCGCTGGCGCTCGGGCACGCAGGCATCAACATCCACGACATGACCCTCTCGCCATCGGATGACGAGCGCACCGGGGAGGTCGCCCTCTGGGTGGACGCCGACGGGGCCTCACGGGCGGCCGAGCTCGTCGCCGGGCTCGGGCTGAGGGTCGAGGGAGCACCATGAGCAAGAGCGCAGCGACCACCGTACGGTTCGATCCCGCCGGGCGGCTCAAGGGCACGATCGTGCCGCCGCCCGACAAGTCGATCTCCCATCGCGCGGCGATGCTCGGGGCGATGGCCAGCGAGCCGGTCGTCATCCGCAACTACCTCGAGGCGGCCGACACCACGTCGACCCTGAACGCGATGGTCCGGTTGGGGGCGCTGGTCGAGCGCCGCCCCGACGAGGTCGTCATCCGGGGCACCGGCCTGCGGGAGGCGGGGGAGGTCGACGGCGTGATCGACGTCGGCAACGCGGGGACGCTCATGCGCCTGCTCCCCGGCTGGCTGGCCGGGCAGAAGGACCGCACCTACACGCTCGACGGCGACAGCTCGATCCGCAAGCGCCCGGTGGACCGCATCGCCGTCCCGCTGCGGGAGATGGGCGCGAGCATCGAGGCGACCGACGACCGCTACCCGCCGTTCTCGATCACGGGCGCCCGCCTGCGAGCGATCGACTACACGCTGCCCGTCGCGAGCGCGCAGGTGAAGTCGTGCGTCCTGTTCGCCGGGCTCGTCGCCGACGGCACCACGATCGTCCGCGAGCCGGTTCCCAGCCGCGATCACACCGAGCGGATGCTCGCGATCGCCGGGGTCTCCCTGCGGCGCGAGGGCAACGCGATCTCGCTGACCAACGCGGACGAGCTGGTGCTCGACGAGCTCACGGTCCCCGGGGATCCGTCGAGCGCGGCGTTCGCCATCGCGGCCGGGGTCCTGGTGCCGAAGTCCCGCCTGCTGGTGAAGGGCAGCGGCGCCAACTGGACGCGCACGGGCTTCGTGAAGATCGTGCAGCGGATGGGCGGGGTGGTCCTCGGCGAGCTGGAGGACCCGCAGGGCGACGGGCCGGTGTCGCCCGGAGAGCCGATCACGGACCTCGACGTCGCGCACGGCCCGCTCGTCGGCACGGTCGTCGAACCCCACGAGGTGCCGCTGGCCATCGACGAGCTGCCGCTGGTCGCGCTGCTGGGCTGCTTCGCGGAAGGCGAGACGGTCGTGCGCGGGGCCCAGGAGCTGCGGTTCAAGGAATCCGACCGGATCGCCCTGGTCGTCGAGGGCCTGCGCGGTCTCGGGGCCGAGATCGAGGCCACCGACGACGGCTTCGTGGTCACCGGCACCGGCGGGCTGCGCGGCGGCACGATCCACAGCCACGGCGACCACCGGCTGGCGATGCTCGGGGCCGTGGCGGGCCTGGCCTCCGACGAGGGCGTCGAGGTGGTCGGGATGGACGCGGCCGCCGTCTCCTATCCGACGTTCACCGAGGACTTCACCGCCCTCCTGCGGCGCTGATCGGCACCGCGCGGTGGTCGCGGGGCCGCGACTGCCACCATGTGCGCCTCATGCTCGTCGCCATCGACGGTCCCGCCGGGGCCGGAAAGAGCACCGTCGCGCGCGCCGTCGCCGACGCGCTCGGCTTCACCTATCTCGACACCGGGGCCATGTACCGGTGTGTCGGCCTGCGCGCGCAGGACCCGGGGTTCGATCCGCACGGCCTGGACATCGCCTTCGACGGCGACCGCGTCCTGCTGGACGGCGACGACGTCAGCGAGGCGATCCGGACCCCGCAGGCCGCCCAGGCGGCCTCGCGCGTGGCGACCGACCCGGCCGTGCGCGCGGCGCTGGTGGCCCGCCAGCGTGAGTTGATCGCCGACGGGGCCTGGGTCGCGGAGGGCCGGGACATCGGCACCGTCGTCGCCCCGGACGCCGAGGTGAAGGTCTGGCTGACGGCCGATCCGGCCGAGCGGGCCCGGCGGCGCGGCATCCCGGTCGACGACCTCGTCGAGCGCGACGAACGCGACGCGGGCCGCGAGCACGCGCCGATGGTCGCCGCCGACGACGCCGTCGAGGTGGACACCACCGGCCTGACCATCGACGAGGTGGTCGCGGCGATCGTGGCGCTCGTGCCGCAGCGGAACGAGGTGCAGGAATGAAGGTCGCGGTCGTCGGCTACCCCAACGTGGGCAAGTCCTCTCTGGTCAACCGCCTCACGGGCACCCGGGAGGCGGTCGTCCACGAGCGCCCCGGCATCACCCGGGACCGCAAGGAGCTCCCGTGCGAGTGGAACGGCCGGCGCTTCACGCTGATCGACACGGGCGGCATGGACGCGCTGGACGAGGACCCGATGGGGGTCTCGATCCGCGAGCAGGCCCGCGCGGCGATGGCCGAGGCCGCGGTCACCGTGTTCGTCGTCGACGGCCGTGCGGGCATCCGGCCCGGGGACGAGGAGCTCGCCGACCTGCTGCGGCGCTACGACAAGCCCGTGATCCTCGTCGCCAACAAGATCGACCAGGCGGGCGACATCCCCAGCGCGGCGGAGTTCTACGCCCTGGGGCTCGGCGATCCCATGCCGGTCAGCGCCGCGCAGGGCCTGGGCACCGGCGACCTGCTCGACGCGGTCACCGAGCGGCTGCCCGACGATGACGAGGAGCCCGAGGAGGACGTCATCCGGCTCGCGTTGATCGGGCGCCCGAACGTGGGCAAGTCCACGCTCCTGAACCGGTTCCTGGGCGAGGAGCGGGTGATCGTGAGCGACGTCGCGGGCACGACGCGCGACGCGATCGACATGCCGCTGGAGGTCGACGGCCGCAAGCTGATCGTCGTGGACACCGCGGGCATGCGCCGCCAGGCGAAGGTGCAGGAGTCCGTGGAGTACTTCACGACCTTGCGTTCCCAGCGCGCGGTCGAGCGCGCCGACGTGGCGCTCGTCGTCTGCGACGCGCAGGACGGGGTCACCGCGCAGGACCTGCGGATCGCCGAGCTGGCCATGAAGGAGGGGTGCGCGACAGCCCTGGTCCTCAACAAGTGGGACGTGAACCCGCTGCAGGAGAGCGATCTGGACCACGAGCGCGCACGTGCCGCGCGGAAGCTGCGCCTGCGGCCGAAGGTCCTCACGGCGAGCGCGGAGACCGGTCGCCACGTCGCGCGGATCCTCACCGAGGCCATCGCGCTGGGTGACCGCATGAAGGGCCGCATCCCCACCTCGGAGCTCAACCGGTTCCTGTCGGACACCACCCAGGCCAAGCAGCCGCCGGCCAAGCAGGGCCACCGCCTGAAGCTGATCTACATGGCGCAGATCGGGGAGAGCCCGCCCCGGTTCGCGATCCAGGTCAACTCGCGCAACCGGGTGACGCGCGACTACGCGTACTTCGTCGAGAACCGCCTGCGGGCCCGCTACGGACTCGACGGCGTCCCCGTGATCATCGACTTCAACGAGCGTGCGCAGCGGCGCAGCGAACGCCGGTAGTGCGGCGGGTGCGCAGCAGAGCGGGCGTCGCGGCGATCGCGGGGCTCCTGACGGTCATCATCGGCGGGATCGTCCTGCTCGGCGGGGAGGACGCCTCGGCGCCGCCGGCCGACCTGGCGACGCGTCTGGTGCCGGCCGACACGCTCGTCTACCTGCACCTCTCCACGGACATGGAGCGCCCGGGCACGAAGGAGGCCGAGGCCATCGCCCGGCGCTTCCCCGGCTACGAGCGCGCGCGAGCCGACCTGGTGAAGCGGCTCACGGCGCCGTCGTGCGGCGTCCGTGCGAGCGACCTGCGGGGCGAGGAGGCGGCGCTCGCGCTGATCGACCCGGGCGGAGGGACGGCGGGATCACTCGTCCTCCTGGACACCGGGGAGGAGGCGAGCGGGCCGCAGGAGGACAAGCTCTGCGGCACGATCCAGACCGCGAGGATCGGCAGGTTCCTCGTCGTCGGTCAGCCCCAGACCCTCCAGATCGCCAAGAACCTCGCGCGCGGCAAGGGCAGGTCGCTGGCCCAGGCTCCCCGCTACCGCGCGGCGACCGCGTCGCTGCCGGACGACCGCGTCCTCGACGGATGGGTGTCGCAGGCCGGCGTCCGCCGGCTGCTCGCCCCGCAGGGCGGCGTCCTCGGGGCGGCGGGAACGCTGCTCGACCAGCCCCGGCTGGAGGGGGCAGCGGTGGCGCTCACCGCCGGCGAGAAGGTCGCGCGCCTGACGGTCCGCACCGCACTCGGGAAGGCCTCCGGGGGGACCACCGAGACCTTCCGCACGTTCACCCCGCGCCGGCAGGCCGACGCTCCGAAGGGCGCGCTGGCCTACCTCGGCGTGAGCGGCCTCACGACCGGGCTGCAGCGGGTGCTCGCGGTGACCGGGTCCGGGTCGGGCGGGCTCGCGGGCCTCGGTCCGCTGCTCGAGCGCGCGCGGACCCAGATCGGCAAGGAGGCGGGAGCAGGGGTCGTGAAGGAGCTGCTGGCCGTGTTCGGTGGCGAGACCGGCCTCTGGCTCACCCCGGGGTTGCCGGCGCCGACCCTGACGGTGACCGCCGGGACCGATGACGAGGATGCGGCGGCGAAGGCCCTGCGGGCACTCGAGCGCCCCGTGGCGCGGCTCCTGGCGCCCGACGGGGGCAGCGCGCCGTCCTGGTCGCGGAAGGACGGCATCGCTTCGCTGCGTCTGACGGCCGGGGTGGAGCTGCACTACGCGGTGGCCGACGGCCGGGTGGTCCTGGCCACGAAACGCCAGGGCGTGGAACAGGTCCTGCGCGACTCCGGGGGGCTCGTGGACTCCGAACCGTGGCGTGCGGTGCTCGAAAACCCCGGAAAGCCGACCACATCGCTAGTCTTCCTCGACCTCAGCCAGCTTCTGCGCCTCGCCGAGCAGACGGGCCTCAGAGACAACCGCTCCTATCTGGCCGTCCAGGACGACCTGAACACGGTGCGGTCGATCGGGGCGCGCTCGACCGGGAACGCCGACGAAACTACCGCGGAGATCCTCTTCTCGATCCCATGAGCACTGATAACGAGTACCTGTTCACGTCTGAGTCCGTCACGGAGGGGCACCCCGACAAGGTGGCGGACCAGATCTCCGATGGCGTCCTCGACGCCTGCCTCAAGGATGATCCGAACTCGCGTGTCGCATGCGAGACGCTCGTCAACACGGGCCTCGTGGTCGTCTCCGGTGAGATCACCACCGACACCTACGTCGACATCCAGGACGTCGCGCGCGAGACCATCCGCAAGATCGGCTACATCGACGCCGATCTCGGCTTCTCCGCCGACTCCTGCGCGGTCCTCAACGCGATCGACAAGCAGTCCGTCGACATCGCCCAGGGCGTCGACCAGGCCGACGAGGCCCGCACCGGCGGCTCGAGCGACGAGCTCGACATCGCGGGCGCCGGCGACCAGGGCATGATGTTCGGGTACGCCTCCAACGAGACGCCGAACCTGATGCCGCTGCCGATCACGCTGGCGCACCAGCTCGCCGAGCGCCTCGCCGCGGTCCGGCACGACAAGTCGCTGGACTACCTGCGTCCCGACGGCAAGACCCAGGTGTCGGTCCGCTACGTCGACGGCAAGCCGGTCGCCATCGAGAAGCTCCTGATCTCCACGCAGCACGCGGAGAGCGCCACGCGCGAGGGCATCACGAACGACCTGTGGGAGCACGTCGTGCTCCCCGTCCTGCCGAAGGACATGTACGACGCGGACGCGCTGCGCAAGGACTTCCTCGTGAACCCCACGGGGCGCTTCGTCATCGGTGGTCCCGTCGGCGACGCCGGCCTCACCGGTCGCAAGATCATCGTCGACACCTACGGCGGCATGGCCCGCCACGGCGGTGGCGCCTTCTCGGGCAAGGACCCGTCGAAGGTGGACCGCTCGGCCGCCTACGCCACGCGCTGGGTCGCGAAGAACATCGTGGCCGCGGGCCTGGCCGACCGCTGCGAGGTCCAGGTCGCGTACGCGATCGGCGTCGCGCACCCGGTCTCGGTCATGGTCGAGACGTTCGGCACCGAGAAGATCGGTCGTGGCACGATCGCCAAGCTCGTCGACGAGCACTTCGACCTGCGTCCCGGCAAGTTCCGCCAGGAGCTCGACCTGCACCGCCCGCGCTACCAGAAGACCGCCGCCTACGGCCACTTCGGCCGGGACGATCCGGACTTCACCTGGGAGTCGACCTCCAAGGCCGACGCCCTGCGCGACGCCGCCGGGCTGTAGGCGCCCAGCAGGCGCACGCATCGCTCGTCCCGGGGCGGTCCGCAAGGGCCGCCCCGCGTCGTTCGCCGGCGCCGCCGCGGCGCGTACCCTCGGAGTCCGATGTCAGGAGTCGTCCAGGTCGAACCGCTGACGACGGCCCGCGCGCTGCGCGGGCCGTTCGACTACGTGCGCCCGGACGGCGTGGGCGTCGGGGCGCTGCTCGAGGTCCCGTTCGGCCGCCAGACGCTCCGGGCCGTCGTGACCGGGGTGGCCGAGTCCAGCCCGCATCGTCTCGCGACGCCGCGGCGTGTGCTGCCGGAGTCCCTTCCTCCCGACCTGGTCGACCTCGCGATGTGGATGGCTCGGGAGTACTGCTCGACGCCGTCCCGCGCCCTCACGCTCCTGCTGCCCCCGGCCGGGACCCGCGCCAAGGCGCAGCTGTGGGCGGCGGCCACCGAGGCCGGGCGGTCGCCGGGAGCCGACGTGCGGCTCACGGACAACCAGCGGGCCCTGCTCGCGTCGCTGCCGCGGTTCGCCGGAGCGGACCTCGGGTCGCTGCGCCGCCTGGAGGCGCGGGGCCTGGTGTCGATCGCCCCGAGGGACCGGCGGCGGGCGCCCGCCCACGCGACGGTCGGCAGCCGGCGCGAGCCGCCGGTGTTGAACGCCGAGCAGGAGGCGGCGGTCCACGCGATCTCGACCGCGGCCCCCGGGGAGCGGCTGCTCCTGCACGGCGTCACCGGGTCGGGCAAGACGGAGGTCTACCTGCGGGCCGCCGAGCACACGCTCCGGGCGGGGGGCACCGTCATCGTCCTGGTCCCGGAGATCGGCCTCACCCCGCAGATGATCTCCCGCTTCGTCGACCGCTTCGGCGACACGGTCGCGGTGCTCCACTCGGGGCTCTCGGCCGGGGAGCGCTACGACGAGTGGCGCCGCCTGCGGGACGGTCACGCCCGCATCTGCGTCGGCCCGCGCTCGGCCGTGCTCGCGCCGCTGCGGGACGTCGGGCTCATCGTGGTGGACGAGGAGCACGATTCGTCCTACAAGCACGAGGGGGATCCCCGGTACGACGCGCGTCTGGTCGCCGAGCGTCGTGCGGACGCGGCCGGCGGCGTGCTCGTGGCGGGCAGCGCGACGCCGCGGCCCGAATCGGTCGCGCTGCTGCGGCGGATCCGGCTGGCGCGCCGTGCCGACGGCGCCCCGCTGCCGCCGGTCGAGATCGTCGACATGCGATCCACGCCCGCCGGGACCCTCCTGCACCGGCGGACCCACGACGCGCTCGTCGACGCGCGCAAGGCGATCGTGCTGCTCAACCGGCGTGGCTGGTCGAACTTCCTCACCTGCCGGTCCTGCGGGCACACCTGGGAGTGCCCGCAGTGCGACGTGACGCTCGTGCTGCACCGCGCCGCCGGGGCGATGGCGTGCCACCACTGCGGGCACCGCGAGCCGATACCGCGCGGGTGCCCCGAGTGCCGGTCGGTCTCGCTGGCGCGCCACGGCACCGGCACCGAGCGCCTCGAGCACGACCTCGGCCGGATCGCACCGGTGCTGCGCCTGGACGCCGGGGTCGCGAACCCGGGGGCGGTGCTGCAGGAGTTCGGGCGCGCACAGCGCGCGATCCTCGTGGGCACGCAGGTCGTCGCGAAGGGCCACGACTTCCCGGACGTCGACCTCGGGGTCGTCGTCGACGCCGACGGCACCCTGCGCTTCCCGGACTTCCGCGCGGAGGAGCGCACGTTCAGCCTGGTGACGCAGCTCGCCGGGAGGGCGGGCCGCGGGAGTCGCGGCGGACGGGTCCTGGTGCAGACGCTCGACCCCGACGCCCCGTCGATCGCCCACGCCGCCCGTCACGACAGCGACGGCTTCCTCGCCGGCGAGCTCGAGCGCCGCCGGGTCCTGCGGTACCCGCCGTTCGCGAGCCTCATCCGGGTCGTGTGCTCGGCGCCCGAGGCGCCGGTCGCACAGGCGGCGGCGATGGCGGTGCGGGACGCGCTGGCGGCGGCGGGCGGACCGGGGGAGGGGGCGATGGTCCTGGGTCCGGCGTCGCTCTTCCGGCTGCGTGGCCGGGAGCGCTACCAGCTCGTCGTCAAGGGGCCGGACCGCCCGGCGGCCATCACCGCCGTGGGAGCGGCCGTCGCCCAGGTCGCCGCCGAGCGCCGGCACCGGGGCGCGAACCTGTCGGTCGACGTCGACCCGCAGTAGGGCGCCCTCGCGCCGCGGGACTGCCCGCCGTCGAGCGCCGGTAGCCTGTGGAGCGATGTCCGACGTCACCGATCAGGACCTCGTCGAGGACGAGGAGCGCCCGGCCGCCGAGGTTCCGCAGCTCGATCCCGAGGCGCTCGCCCGCCGGCGCGAGGCCCTCAAGCTCGTGCGCCAGTTCGGTGATCCCGTGCTGAAGTCGAAGGCCCGCCCGATCCAGGACTTCGACGACGACCTGCGCCTCGAGGTGCAGCGGATGGGTGCCCTGATGGAGGACTCGATGGGGATCGGTCTCGCCGCCCCGCAGCTCGGCGTCCCCACCCGCCTGCTGGTGTACCGCCTCAGCTCGGAGGCGCCGCTCGCCGCGCTCGTCAACCCCGTGCTCGAGTGGTCCTCGAAGGACAGCGAGGTCTTCGAGGAGGGCTGCCTGAGCCTCCCTGCGGTCCACGTGGACGTCGAGCGACCGATCCACGTGCGCGTCCGTGCGCTCGACGAGTGGGGCGAGTCGCAGCTCATCGAGGCGTCGGGCCTCGAGGCCCGCGTGATCCAGCACGAGATGGATCATCTCGACGGGATCCTGATCCTCGACCGCACGTCGCGACAGGAGCGCAAGGAGGCGATGCGCGCCATGCGCGAGGCGCAGGAGAGCGGCGTGCGCGGGCCGGATCTCGGCTGAGTCACGGGCAGGATGCGCACCGTCTACCTCGGGACGTCGGACTTCGCGGCCGCCATCCTCGCCCGCCTGGCCGACACGCCGCACCGCCCGGCGCTGGTGGTCACCCGGCCCGACCGGCCCAAGGGGCGCGGCCGGAAGCTGCAGAGCCCGCCGGTCGCCGATCTGGCCCGGGTCCTCGGGCTCCCGCTCGATCAGCCGCAGGACGTCAACGGCGACGAGGCGCGTGAGCGGATCGCGCAGGCTCGTCCCGAGGCGATCGTGGTGTGCGCGTTCGGCGCGCTCATCAAGGAGCCGCTGCTGTCGGACCACGAGATGCTCAACGTGCATCCGTCGCTGCTGCCGCGCTGGCGCGGCGCGGCACCGGTCGAACGGGCGATCATGGCCGGGGACCGGGAGACCGGCGTGGCCATCATGCGGCTCACCGAGGGCCTCGACAGCGGCCCCGTGTGCCTGATGGAGCGCGAGACGATCCGCGACGACGACAGCTACGGCTCGCTGTCCCTGCGGCTGCAGGACATCGGGGCCTCCCTGCTCATCCGCGCCCTCGACGAGCGACCGCCGTTCGTGGAGCAGTCGCAAGAGGGCATCACCTACGCGGAGAAGCTCACGGCCGAGGACCGCACGCTGGACCCGGACGCCACGGCGATCGAGCAGGAGCGGGTCGTCCGGGCGCTCTCGCCGCACGTCGGGGCGCGGCTGGCGCTCGACGACGGATCGTTCCTCGGCGTCCGCGCCGCGAAGGCGCGCGAGGACGGGACGCTCGAGCTGATCGAGGTCCAGCCGCCGGGCGGCCGCCCGATGCCGTACGCGGACTACCTCCGCGGTCACGGGGGATAGCGGGGGTCAGGCGTCGTCGCGCAGCGTGCGCGCCGTGCGCGACCGGTGGACGTCCCGCTGGTCGGGGTTCGTCCGGAACGCCCGGTCGCCGACGGTCGAGGTGATCCCGTGCCAGTAGTGCTCGTTCTTGAAGTGGTGCAGCCGGTGCTGACGGTGGATGGCCCGGTAGTGGCGGGAGCGCGGCCGGTGGGCGGTGTGGATCAGGAAGTGCGTCCACTCGTACGCGAGCACGAGGACCGCGCCGGCCAGCCAGGCGCTGACCAGTGCGCCGGTCGGCGGGGTCGCGCCGAGGAGGGAGCTCAGGAGCGCGCCGGCGCCCACGACCGCCGGGAGGGCGCCGAACAGCAGCAGGCCGGCCTCGAAGCGGGCCAGCAGGACCATGTTCAGGTCGTGGGGGCGCTCGTGGTGCTGCCGGTGCGAGGCGGCGGTGGGCAACTCGACCGCGCGGCCGCGCACCCGGAGGGGCGGCAGGTGGAGCAGGTAGACGTGGATCGCCCATTCGCCGAACGGGTAGACGGCGCAGATCGCCGCGACCGCGACCGCGTCACGCCAGTCGGGGGACCCCAGCAGACCGCGCAGGACCGCGATGGTCACGATCCCGCCCACGAGCAGCTTGGGGGAAGGGCGCAGCCAGAACTGCCGTCGGGCCTCGCCGAGCGTCCGGACGTCCGCGCCCGCTCGCAGGCGCGGGGTCGCATCGGTCGCGGCATCGGGGACGGCGGAGGCCACGATGGGACGGTAGCGCGCCGTTCGCGCGGCCTGCGCCCGTTGTGCCACGACCACGATGCGCGCAGCAGGGTTTGGTCATGCACGCCGAGCGCTCGGCGCCGCGGCGCTCCTAGGCTCGAAGGGTGCATCTGATCGATACGTTCGACCGGGGCGTGCGCCAGTCGCCCGACGGCCCCTGCTTCATCACGGCCGACGACGCCCAGACCCTCAGCTACCGGGAGGTCGCGGCGCTCTCGCACCGCATCGCCGCGTCGCTGACCGACGCCGGCATCGGCCGCGGCCGGAAGATCGGGGTGCTGTCCCCGAACGACCCGATGGCCTTCGTCTGCATCCTGGGCGCGTTGCGGGCCGACGCGACGTGGGTCCCGCTGAACACCAGGGCGGTCGCCAAGGACCTCATCGCGCTCCTGGACCTGACCGAGTGCGAGCTGCTCTTCTACCACCCGTCGCTGCAGTCGCTGGTCGACGAGATCCGCGCCGCCCTACCGCAGATCCACACCGCCGTGAGCCTCGTCGAGGGCGGCGCAGCGGACGACGCGGTGCTCGCCGACTGGATGGCGGCGGAGGGTACGACCGTGCCCCGGCCCGAGCACGACAAGGAGCACATCGCGATCCTCTTCCCGACGGGCGGCACGACCGGGCGGTCGAAGGCGGTGCAGATCACGCACGGCATGGCGGAGCTCATGAACCTCGGGTTCGCGGCCCACATGCCCGAGCCCGAGTCCCCGCCGGTCATGGCGATGGCGGCCCCGATGACCCACGCGGCCGGCCCGATCTGCTTCCCGGTGTTCGCCCGCGGCGGCACCGTGATCGTGCACGACGGCGTCGACCCGCAGAAGCTCCTGTCCTCGATCCAGCATCATCGGGTCACACGGATCTTCCTGCCGCCGACGGCGATCTACGCGCTGCTGGCGCAGCCCAACGTCCGCGAGTTCGACTACTCCTCCCTGCGGCACTTCATCTACGCCGCCGCTCCGATGAGCGTCAGCAAGCTGCAGGAGGCGATGGACGTGTTCGGCCCGGTGATGACCCAGACCTTCGGGCAGGCCGAGGCGCCGATGATCCTGACCGTCATGTCGCCCCAGGACCACGCCCACGCGCTCGAGCACGCCCCGGAGCGCCTGGCCAGCGCCGGACAGCCGTCCCTGGTGGCCGACGTCGCGATCATGGACGACGACGGCAACCTGCTGCCGCCCGGCGAGGTCGGGGAGATCGTGGTCCGCAGCTCGATCACCATGCCCGGCTACTACAAGGACGAGGAGCAGACCGCAACCACCCGGCGGGCGGGGGGCTGGCACGGCACCTCCGACGTGGGGCGGATGGACGAGGGCGGGTTCGTCTACATCGTCGACCGGCTGCGCGACATGATCATCACCGGCGGCTTCAACGTCTGGCCGTCGGAGATCGAGCAGACGATCCACGCGATGGACGGGGTGGCGGACGTCGCCGTCATCGGGCTTCCCGACGAGCAGTGGGGCGAGGTGGTCACCGCGGTCGTGCAGATGAAGCCCGGGCACGACGAGCTCGACCCCGCGGAGGTCCGTGCCGTCTGCAAGGAGAAGCTGGGTCCCGTCAAGGCGCCCAAGCAGGTGATGTTCCG
>NZ_JBFIGP010000075.1:0-14372 GCF_041602235.1 Paraconexibacter sp. | reverse complement strand
TTGTCGTTCGGGCCGGTGGGCGTGCAGGCGTCCGGGTTCTTCGAGCTCTTCGGCACCTACGACCGGATGGGCAGCGTCTACCAGCTCGTGGTCGTGCGGCTCTTCGCGCCGCTGGTGGTCGGCGTGATCCTCGCCGGCGCCGCGGGCACCGCGATCTGCGCGAGCCTCGGCGCCCGCGTGGTCCGTGAGGAGACGGCGGCGCTGAGCGTCCTGGGCGTCGACCCGATCAAGAACCTCGTCGTGCCGCGCGTCCTCGCCCTGACGCTCGCGGCATTGCTGTTCGTCGTCTTCGCGATCATCGCCGGGATGCTCGGGGCGCTCCTGGTGCTCTACCAGCACGACGCCGAGGTCCGGCCGTTCCTGGCGACGTTCCGCAGCAACGCCACGGCCCTCGAGCTGCAGGCGGCCATCCTCAAGTCCGGCCTCTACGGAGCGATCATCGCGGTCGTCTGCTGCTACCGGGGGATGACCGTGTCGGGCGGGCCCGAGGGAGTCGGCCGCGCGGTGAACCGCGCGATCGTCACCTGCTTCCTGACGATCGGGTTCACGGACTACGTGTTCACGCAGCTGCTCCTCGCCACGCAGCCCATCCTGTCGCAGGTGCGCGGATGACCGGCAAAGCCGCCCGTCCGACCTCGGCGGCTCGACGCGCCGCCCTCGAGGTGGGGGACGCCGCGCAGTTCTCGGCCGAGGTCATCCGGGGCACCGCGCGGATCCGGCCGTACGCGGTCGAGGTCATGCGACAGGCGACGATCCTGGCCCGCGGGTCGGTGATGATCGTCCTGGCCCTGGTCTTCGCGTTCGGGCTCGTCCTCGGGATCGAGTCCTCGTACGGGGCGCGCCTGGTGGGCGCGCCGTCGCTGGCCGCGCTCGGGCCCGCGCTCGGAGGGCTGCGTGAGCTGACGCCCTACGCGTTCGGCTACATGATGGCCGCCAAGGTCAGTACCGGCTACGTCGCCGAGATCGGCACGATGCGGATCACCGAGGAGCTCGACGCGCTCGACGTCATGGGGCTCGACACACCCGTGTACGTCTGCACGACCCGGCTGCTGGCCGTGTGGATCATCCTGCCGTTCATCTACGGGGTCGCCGTGGTCGTCGGCTTCCTCGGGGCCTACATCGCGGTCGTGCTGCAGATCGGGCAGGTCTCGGCGGGCGGCTACCTCACGCTGTTCTGGCAGTTCCAGAGCGGTCCCGACTTCCTCTTCTCGATCTTCAAGGGACTCCTGATGGGCACGTACGTCGTGCTCGTCGGGGTCTGGTACGGGTTCCGCGTCCGTGGCGGTCCGGTCGAGGTGGGTACGGCCACCGCGCGGGCGATGGTCGTGAACCTGGTCGGCATCCACCTGATCGGGGTGCTCACCAGCCAGGTGTTCTGGGGGGGCAGCGCGCGGCTGCCGATCGGCGGATGACCAACACGCGCACCCGTGCCGTCCGCACGGCGCTCGCGATGGCCTGCCTGCTCGGCGTGGCGGTCGCCGCCGCGCTCGTGCTCCGCGGCGACGGGTACCGCGTCCATGCCCGCTTCGCCAACGCGGGGCTGCTGATTCCCGGCAATCGGGTGGAGGTCGCCGGACGCAAGGTGGGGCACGTGGCCCGCGTCAGCATCGCGCCGGACGGACTCGCCGACGTCGAGCTGCTGGTGGAGGACCGGGCGTTCGCACCGCTGCACGTGGGCACGCGGGCCGAGATCAGGGCGGTCGGGCAGGCAGGCATCGCCAACCGCATCGTCGATCTCACGCCGGGACCGCGGGAGGGCGCCGAGCTTCCGGACGGCGCGGTCCTCGGCCCCGACGTGACGACCGGGATCGTGAACGTCGACGCGTTGCTGGAGTCCTTCGGACCTCGGCAGCGCGCCGCCATGCGGGAGTTCATCGCCCGCAGCGACGAGATCTACGCGGGCTCGGGCGGTCCCGCGTTCAACGCCATGCTGGAGAAGCTCGCCCCCGCGACCGGTCAGCTGAGCGGGTTCTACGGCGAGCTCGCGCGCGATCGCGAAGCGCTCGGCCGCCTGCTGCGGACCGCGAACGTCGCAGCCGGCGCGATCTCCGGCCGTCGCACCGATCTCGTCGACGCGATCGATCGGTCGGCGGTCGCGATGCGCGCGATAGCGTCCGAGCGACGAGCACTCGGACGGGCCTTCGGGCGGGCACCGAAGGTGCTGGGGCAGGCACGCGGAACCCTCGCGCGAGCCCGCGGCGCGGTCGACGACCTGCGCCCGACGTTGCGCGCGATCCCGGCCGCCGAGCGGCCCCTCACCCCCTACCTGCGAGACCTCGCGCGGACGCTGCCCAGGACTCGCGAGGTGGTGGACGCCCTGCGCCGGCAGCTCCCGGACCTCACCGCATCCCTGGCGGGGCTGAGGCCGATCGCCGGTCCGGTCGCGCGCGCCTTCCGCACCACCGGCGTCGCCATGCGCGCCAGCCAACCCATCTTCGAAGGGTTGCGCCTGTACGGACCCGACATGGTGATCGGGCTGCTCGCGGGTGACGGTGGTGTGCCCACGGGCCCGTACGACGCTCTCGGCCACTACGCGAAGCTCGAGTACGTCGAGAGCCCGCAGGCCGCGGTCGAAGGTCGGCTCGGGCGGCTGCTGAACGTCACCGACCTGGTCCCCGGAGTCCTGGGTCTGCGGACCGGCATCACCCGCCGGTGCCCGGGCGGCAATCAGCCCCCCGCGCCGGACGGGTCCAGCCCGTGGGTCCTCGACGAGCGCCTGTGCACCCACGAGGACGACGTTCCCGCGAGCGTGAACGAGCCATGACGCGCACGGTCGCCTTTCTCGCGGGACTGCTCGTCACCGCGGTCGCTGTCACCTTCGGCGTCGCCGGCGGAGGGGGCGGCAGCGAGCCGTACAGGGTGGCGGCCGTGTTCGACACGGCCCGCGGCCTCGTTCCGGGCCAGCAGGTCAAGGTCGCCGGGGCCCCGGTCGGACGCGTCGAGCGGGTAGCGGTGATCGCGGGTCCCAAGGCCAGGGTCGAGATGACCGTCGAACGGCGCTTCGCCCCGTTCGGGAGCGACGCGACCTGCACCATCCTGCCCGAGGGCCTGATCAGCGAGAACTACGTCGAGTGCCGTCCCGGCCGGCGCGACCGCGCGTTGCCGCCCACGGCCGGCGGGCTCCCGACCGTCCCGCTGCAGCAGACCACCGTGCCGACGTCGCTGCAGGATCTCCTGAACGCGTTCTCGCTCCCGGTCGACGACCGCATCCGCGCCATCATCACCGAGCTCGGCCTCGCCACGGCCGGACGCGGGGAGGACCTGAATGCGCTGCTGCGACGAGCCAACCCGGCCTTGCAGCAGACCCAGCGCGTCCTCGACGTCCTCGAGGCCCAGCGAGCCCAGCTCGGTGACGCGGTGCGCGACACCGATCGCGTCCTGGCGTCCCTCGCGAGCGGCGACGCCGATGTCCGTGGCTTCGTGCGCTCGACCGCCGATCTCGCGACGGCGACCGCCGCCCACCGCGACCAGCTCGCCCGTGCCGTCGCGGACCTGCCGTCGATGCTGCGCACGGCGCGGCCGGGCTTGCGCGCGCTGCGCACCACCGCGCGCCGGACCGCGCCTCTGCTGCGCGAGCTGCGAGCGTCGGCACCGGAGCTCGGGCGTCTGGCGCGCCAGGTCGACCCGTTCGTGCGGGACGGAGCCCCGGCCGTTCGGGCGCTGGTCAGCTCCTCGCGCGCGGCACGTCCGGCGGTCCGCCGCGCGGGCCCCGTCACGCGGGCGCTCGCCGCCACGGCCACGACCCTCGAGAAGGCCGCGCCGGCACTCGACGCACTCCTCAGCAGCACCCGGGACCGGGGCGGGTTCGAGGGCCTGCTGCGGATCTCCTACTCGACGGCGGTGTCGATGTCGGCCTACGACGACATCTCCCACATCGTCGGGCTCGCGGTCACGGCCTTCCCGCAGTGCATCCAGGATCCGACCGTCAAGGCCTGCAACCACAACTACCGTGCGCCCGGCAACGGCACGATCCCGGTCAACAACCCCGAGTGCCCGGCCCACGGGGGCGCGACCTGGGACGCTCCGACCACCTGCACCGCCAACCCGGCCGCCGTGCGGCGTGCGGTCGAGCAGGCCCGAGGGAAGCGTCGTCGCGCGAAGGCACGGCGGCCCGCTCCCACGGTCGCGCAGCCGGGACGCGAGCCTCGCCGGCCCACGCCGCCCTCCACGCGCCCCGGACCTGGCCGGCCGAACGAGGTCGTCCCGCCGATCACGCTCCCCGGCCTGCCGAAGCTGCACGACGTGCTCCCGCCGGTCTCCCGTCCCGGGATCGCGCCGTTGCGGACCGGCACGCGGTCGACATCCGCCCTCCTCGACTACCTCCTGCGGCCATGACGCGTCGACGTCCGGACACCGCGCGTCTCCACGTGCTGCTCGGGATCGTCGGTCTCGTCGTGATCGCCGCCGTCGTGTGGATCAGCTACGGGGCGTTGCGCGGGCTGCCGCTCGAGCAGCGGTACCGCATCACCGCGATCGTCCCGAGCGCCCAGCGGCTGCACGTGACCGACGAGGTCAGGATCGCCGGGACACGGGTCGGACAGGTGGACCGGATCGAGCCCCGGCCCGGCGAGCCGGCGTCGATCCTTCTCCACCTGAAGCTCGACGCCGACGTCGAGCCCTTGCCGGCCGACACCCGCATCGCCGTCCGGCCCGCGTCGGTGCTCGGCGCGACCTACGTCGACCTGGTGCCGGGAGTCGCCACCGCGACGATCGGTCCCGGCCAGCAGCTCCCGGCCTCCGCAGCGCGACGGACGGTCGCGATCACCGACCTGTTCGACCTCTTCGACCGACAGGCGTCGAAGGATCTCGCCGTCGCGATGTCCGGGTTCGGGGACGGGTTGGCCGGCCGCGGACCTGCGATGGGGGTGAGCATCCACGCCGCCGCGGAGCTGCTCGATCCCCTGCGGCGGGTCATGCGCACGCTGGCGGCCCCGTCGACAGGGCTCGCGCCGTTCCTGGAGGCCTCGGCCCGGTTCTCGGGTGCGCTCGCATCGGTGCGCGAACCGCTGGCCTCGATGACCACCGGCGGCGCCACCACCTTCGCCGCGCTCGCATCCGACCCGGCGGCCCTCGGGGCGGCGATCGATGAGACCGCACCGACGGCACGCGCGGTCGAGCGGTCCCTGCGGCGTACGACGCCGCTGCTGGGGCGGACGGCCAGGCTCGCCAGTCAACTGCGTCAGGGAGCGCAGCTCGCGCCCGGAGCGCTCCGCGCGCTCAACGACACCCTGCGAGCCGGACGTCCCGCCCTGCGCGCCGTCCCCGAGACGGCGACCCGCATGACCGCGTCGATGCACGCCCTGCGCCGCCTCAGCTCGCTCGGCACGACCCGGCCGGCGATCGCGGTGTTCGGCGACCTGATCACGGCGGTGGACCAGTTCACCTCCGTGCTCGCGCCCGCCCAGGTCCACTGCAACGTGATCGCGTTGACCGGGCAGGGCTACTCCTCGTTCATCGGCACGGTCGGCGTCGGAGAGGGACCGGCGCTGTGGAACCTCGGGGTGGCGACGACCGGCGCCGAAGGGGAGGCGTTCCAGGCCAGCGCCCCCGCTCCCGACCTCAAGGTCAACTACATGCCGAACTCCAACGCCCAGGAGTGCGAGTCGGGGAACGAGCCGCCGAACCCCGGCAAGGCGATCGGCAACCCGCCCGGCCTCCAGCCGCGGACCACGCGGATCACGCAACCGCCCCCAGGGACCCGCGAGAAGGCTGCCGCCGCCGGACTGCTCACGGAGGCCGCGCGATGACCGCCCGGCATCAGGAGGCGAGCGAGCGACGGCATCTTCGCGCTGCCGTGCTGCTCCTCGTGACGCTCGCGGTCATCACCGCGGTGGCGTTCGGCCGCGATCACCTCGGGCAGTTCGGCACGTACGAGATCCGGGGGCAGTTCACGTCCGCCAACCGCCTGCGTGTCGGCAGCGACGTGCGCATCGCCGGGGTCACCGTGGGGGAGGTGCGCGCGATCACGTCCGGGCCACACGACACGTCGATCGTGCGCATGCGCATGGAGGAGGGCGCGCGTCCCGTCCACGCCGACGCGACGCTCGCGATCAGGCCGCGCCTGATCCTCGAAGGGAACTTCTACGTCGACCTGCGCCCCGGCACGCCGGCGGCGCCCGAGCTGGAGTCCGGCGGGCTCGTCCCCGTCGGCCGGACCACCACGCCGGTGCAGGCCGACCAGGTGCTGACGACCTTCGACCGGGGCACGCGCGAGGCGCTGCACGGCGGGCTCGCGGCCTTCGCCGAGGGCCTGGGACGTGCCGAGCACGTCCCGAGGACCGTGCCCAGCGGTGCACGTGGCGCGCGCCGCACCGTCCGCGCCCTGGAGGCGTCGCTGGACAGCTTCGGCGCCGTCGCGACCGCCGCCCGGGGAAGCCGTGCGGGCGACCTTCCCCGTGCGCTCATCGCGACCGGCGACGTCACGTCGGCCCTGGCCCGTTCGCCGCGGGCGCTGGCGGAGTTCATGACCAACATGCGCACCGTGATGGGCGCTCTCGCGGCGCGTGACGCCGAGCTCGCGGCGGCGATCCGCGGGTTCGACGAGGTGCTCGCGGCGGCGCCGGAGCCACTCACGCGCCTCGATCGCGGGCTCCCCGCGCTCAGGCGGCTGGCCGTCGCGGCCCGCCCGCTGCTGCGCTCGATGCCGGGGACCGTCCGAGACGCCCAGGCGTTCCTCGACCAGCTCGACGGCCTGTCCGCGCCGCGCGAGCTTCCCGGCCTGCTGCGGGAGCTACGACCGATCAGCGCCACTCTGCCGCGCCTCGAGCCACAGCTGGGGGCCCTCGCCGACCGGGTCATCCCGGTCTCGCGTTGCCTGTCGGAGACCGTGGTCCCCGCCCTGAACATGAAGCTCGACGACGGGGTGCACAGCACCGGCGATCCGGCGTGGCTCGACATGCTCCACGCGTTCACGGCCGCCGTCGGCTTCGCCGCCGCCTTCGACGGCAACGGGGTCGCGGTCCGGGCCGGGATCACCCAGGGCGAGGGGACGCTGATCGGCGCGTCACCGGCGACCGGCGGTGTCGCGGTGGCGGACGGTCCGCCCGTCCGGGGCATCCGGCCGACGTGGCTGGGATACGGCAAGGACCCCCAGTGGAACCCGGGCGCGCCGTGCGCCGAGCAGCAGCTCCCCAACATGCGGGCCCGCTCCGGGACACCGCCGGCGTGGATGCGGAGGGGCCGCTGATGCGCACCCGCCGCCAGGTGTACGTCCAGTTCCTCGCCGCGTTCGCGGTCCTCGGAGCGCTGGGCCTCGGGGCTTCGCTGTACGTGCTGGCCAAGCAGCGCGTCGCCCTGCCGTTCGAGCGCTTCGGCACGTTGAGCGTGGAGGTGGCGGAGGCGGACGGCGTGCTGGCGGGCGTCGGTCAGCCCGTCAACGTCGCCGGTGTGAAGGTGGGGCAGATCACCGGTGTCGAGCTCGTGGACGGCCGCGCCGTGATCCGCCTGCGACTCGACCGCGAGCAGGTCCCCGAGGTCCGCGCCAACGCGACGGTGGCGCTGCAGCCCATCACGCCGCTGAAGGACATGCAGCTCGACCTCGACCCTGGACGGCCGCCCGCCCGGGTGCTGGCGGACGGGGCACGCCTCGGCGTCGATCGCAGCTCGGTGCCGGTCCCACTGGCGGATCTGCTCTCACGGCTGGACGCGGACACCCGGACCTACCTCACGGGTCTGATCGCGGCGGTGGCGGGTGGCACGCGGGAGCGTGGACCCGATCTCCGGCGGATGCTCCTGGCGCTCGGCCCGGCCACCGAGTCGGCCGGGCGGGTGTCCCGGGCCCTCGAGGCCCGACGCAGGGCGCTCGCCCGCCTCGTGACCAACCTCGGCAAGGTCACGTCGGCGGCGTCGCGTGACCGCCGGCTCGCCGAGGTCGTCACCTCGGGCAACGCGGTCCTCGCCTCGCTCGCGAGCCAGGACCAGGCGCTGCGCGCGACGCTCGACGAGCTTCCGCCGACACTGGCACAGACCCGGGCGACGCTCCGCGCCGCCACCCCCCTGGCCGACGAGCTCGGACCGACGGCTGCCGCGCTGGAGCCGCCGGTCCGCCGGCTGCCCGGCGCGCTGGAGCGGCTGCGCCCGTTCGTGCGGCAGACGACGACGGCGCTGCGGGCGGACATCCGCCCACTGGTGCGCGCCGCCCGACCGCTGCTCCGCGACGCGGCGCCGGCGGTGGTGTCGCTGCGGTCGGCTGCACCACCGCTGACCGACGCGGTCGCCGCGCTCACGTACTTCTTCAACACGCTCGCCTACAACCCGCCCGGACCCGAGGAGGAGGGCATGCTGTTCTGGCTCGCCTGGGGGTTCCACAACCTCAACTCCCTGGCCTCGACCGCCGACGCCCACGGCGCGATCGCGCGCGCGACGCGCGTGGTCGACTGCGCCGGGCTGCAGGACATGGAGCAGCTCCAGGACGCCATGGGCGTGCTGGGTGCGTGTCCCGAGTAGCCATGGAAACGTCGATCCCATCCTGGCGCAGGCTCGGCCTCCCGGTCGTCTTCGGACTCCTGTGCGTCGTGCTGACGCTCGGGGCACTGCGCATGGTCGGCGGGGCGCTCCCGCTCGGGGCGAAGGGGTACGAGCTCACGGTGCCGCTGCCGAGCGCGACGAACCTCGTCGTCGGATCCGACGTGCAGCAGGCCGGCGTGCGGATCGGCCGCGTGCGCTCGGTGGTCCGTACCGGCTCGCGTGCGCGAGCCCTGATCGAGATCGACGACGAGTTCGCTCCGCTGGGATCCGAGGCTGCGGCGACCGTCCGGACCAAGACCATGCTCGGTGAGGGGTACCTGGAGATCGCCCCCGGTCCGGCGAGCGCCCCTCGGCTGCGCGACGGAGGTCGGATGCCTGCGGGCAACGTCCGTCCCGCGGTGCAGCTCGACGAGTTCCTGGAGACGTTCACTCCACCGACGCGGGCGCGCTTTCGCTCCTTCCTCCACGGCTTCGGCGTCGCCTTCGACCGTCGGTCGAAGGACTTCAGCGATGCGCTCGGATCGTTCGCCCCTCTCGCCACGAGCGCGGACGAGGTGCTGGACGAGTTGGACGGACAGCAGCGGGACCTCGAGCAGGTGCTCGCGCGCTCCGGGGTCGTGTTCGACGCGATCGGTCGCCGCGAGGGCGCGGTGCGCCGGGCGGTCGGCTCGGCCGACGAGGTGCTGCGCGAGACCGCGCGGCGCAACGCGGAGCTGACGGCCACCGTGCGCGCGCTCCCCCCCTTCCTCCGGGAGCTGCGGCGGACCGCCGACGTCGTCCGGGCGAGCAGCGGCGATCTCCAGGCAGGGGTGGGGGCGCTGGAGCGGGCGGCGCCGGCCGTCGCCCCGGCCCTGCGCTCGATCGGTCGTGACGTGCCCGCCTTCACGTCCCTGTTCGACGAGCTGCCGCCGGTGCTGAGGGCCGGGCGCGCCGGGTTCCCTGCGCTCACGCGGGTGCTCGACGCGGCGGGACCGTCCCTCCGGGACGTGCTCGGCGCCACCCGCGAGCTGCAGCCGATCATGGAGTTGCTGGCGGCGTATCGCCGGCCCTCGCTGCTCGGGCCGCTCTCGAACGTCGGGTCGTTCTCCAACGGGACCATGGTCGGGCCCGGAGGACGCATCCTGCACCGTGGCGGCGGCGCCATCACGGTCTGGAACGAGACCATCGGCGGCTGGATCAAGCGCCTCCCGACCAACCGGGCCAATCCGTACCTGAAGCCGGACGGCCTGGACGCGATGGGGCGCGAGCCGCTGCAGTCCTACGACTGCCGCAACGTCGGCAACGTCCCGTACGTCCCCGCGACCGGCACCGGCGCACCTCCGTGCGTGACCCAGGGACCGTGGACGTACAACGGGAGGTCGGCGTTCTATCCGAGGCTGCTGCCGGCGCCGGTGCGGTGACGCCGTAAGTTCTCACCCGTCCGCCGGTTTGGGAGACATGCGACGTTCATGGCTCATCGGTGCGGCGATGTGGGCGGTGCTGGCGGTGGGCCACACCGCGCAGGCCGCCGAGTACGACATCACCGCGACCGCCGACGGGCCCGGCTCTTGCGTGGCGGGCAGTGCCACCTGCACCCTCCGGCAGGCGATCATCGACGCCAAGGGGACGGTCGGCCGGGACACGATCCGGGTCCCGCCGGGCACCTACGACCTGACCGGCCAGGACCTGATCCTCGCCATCGGCGAGCAGGTCGACATCGTCGGGACGGACCCACGGACGACCGTCCTGCGGGAGGTGTCCGGTGGGGATGGTCGGGTCTTCCTCGTCGAGCAGGACGCGTCGCTGCACCTGAATGGGGTGACCGTCACGGGCACGACCGCGGCCTCCGCGATCCTGCTCTTCGGCGGGGGGAACGACCTGCTACTGCGGGATTCGGTGATCGCGGGCAACTCCGCCGCTCGGGGAGCCGCGATCGACGCCACCAGCGGTGCGGCGGTGGTCGTGGAGGCGAGCACGCTCCATGGGAACACGGCGACCGAGCGAGGCGGCGCCATCCGCGTGGCGGGCGGAAGCACGATCGACGTGCGGAGGTCGACGATCGCGGCGAACGCCGCGCCCCTTGGTGCGGGCGTGTCCGTCCAGTCCGGGTCGGTGAGCTTCGTGCAGTCCACCGTCGCGGGAGGGCTCGGCGGCGGCGCGGACCTCGACACCGCGGCGGGCGCCACGGTGCAGGCGCGGGCCACCGTCCTGGGTGGATGCACCGGGGCGGGGGTGACGTCGCTCGGGGCGAACCTCGACGCCGGGACCGGGTGTGGGCTCGCCGCGCCGGGAGATCGGAGCGGCGCCGACCCCCAGTTGGCCGCGCTCGGGGAGGCCGGTGGTCCCACCCCGACCCGTCTGCCGCTGGCCGGCAGCCCGTTGCTGGACGCCGATCCGGGGTGTCCGGCGGGAGGCCTCGATCAGCGCGGCGTCGCCCGCCCGCAGGGGGGCGCCTGCGACATCGGTGCGGTGGAGGTCGTCGTGGCGCCGCCCGCGGTCGCCCCGTCGCAGGAGCAGCCGCAGCAGGTCCTGAATCCGTCGTCGCCGCCGAGGATCCGGAGCCTGGCGCTGCGCCCGACGAGGTTCCGCGTCGGCACCCGTCGCGGACGCGGCACGAGCGTACGGGTCGTGGTCGCGGACGCCGCGGTCCTGCGCCTCCGCGTGCAGCGCCGGGTGGCGGGACGCCGCGTCGCGGGCCGTTGCCGTGCGCCGGGTGGCAGGCGGGTCCGGTCCACGCGCCGCTGCAGCCGCTGGGTGTGGGTGAAGGGCGCGGTCGAGCGTCCGCTGCCGAAGGGCACGTCGAGGGTGCGCTTCAGTGGACGGCTCGCCGGGCGCTCGCTGCGTCCCGGGTCCTATCGGCTGGTCGCGCGCATCCGGGCGGCCGGCGGGGGCTCGCACGGACGCGCGCTGCATCGCTCCTTCCGGGTGGTGCGTGCATCCACCGCCGCCGGGCGACGCTGATCGCACGAAGGCCCCGGACAACGACGAGGGGCCCGCGCTGGCGGGCCCCTCGGTGCGGCTCGAAGTGCCCGGGACGGGCGCTTCGGGTCCTTACATCATGCCGCCCATGCCGCCCATGTCGGGCATGCCGCCGCCACCGTTGTCGGAGTCGGGGATCTCACAGACGATCGCCTCGGTGGTGAGGATGTTCTTCGCGATCGACGCCGCGTTCTGCAGGGCAGAGCGCGTCACCATGGCGGGGTCGATGACGCCCGCCGCGATGAGGTCGACGATCTCGCCCGTGGCGGCGTTGAGGCCGAAGCCCTTCTTCGCCTTGCGGACGTCGTTCACCACGACCGAGCCCTCGAGTCCGGCGTTCTCGGCGATCTGACGGAGCGGCTCCTCGAGCGAGCGCAGGATGATCCGGGCGCCCGTCTGCTCGTCGGAGCTGTAGTCGTCGAGCTTGAGGGTGTCGCCGGCCTGCAGCAGCGCGACGCCACCACCGGGGACGATGCCCTCCTCGAGCGCCGCGCGGGTCGCCTGGAGGGCGTCCTCGACACGGTGCTTCTTCTCCTTCATCTCCGTCTCGGTGGCCGCGCCGACCTTCACGACGGCGACGCCGCCGGAGAGCTTGGCGAGACGCTCCTGGAGCTTCTCCCGATCGAAGTCGGAGTCGGTGTTCTCGACCTCGGACTTGATCTGGCTGATGCGGCCCTTGATGGCAGCCGCGTCGCCCGACCCGTCGACGATCGTGGTCGTGTCCTTGGACACCACGACGCGGCGGGCACGGCCCAGCTGGGAGATCTGGGTGTTCTCGAGCTTGAGACCCATCTCCTCGGTGATGACCTCGCCGCCCGTCAGGATGGCGATGTCCTCGAGCATGCGCTTGCGGCGGTCGCCGAAGCCCGGCGCCTTGACCGCAACACCGGTGAAGGTGCCGCGCAGCTTGTTCACGACGAGCGTCGCGAGGGCCTCGCCCTCGACGTCCTCGGCGATGATGAGGATCGACTTGCCCGACTGGATGACCTGCTCGAGAACGGGCAGGACGTCGCGGACGGAACCGATCTTCTGGTTCGCGATGAGGATGTACGGCTCCTCGAGCACGGCCTCCATGCGGTCCTGGTCGGTGACCATGTAGGGCGAGATGTAGCCCTTGTCGAACTGCATGCCCTCGGTGAACTCGAGGTCCATGCCGAAGGTCTGGCCCTCCTCGACGTTCACGACGCCGTCCTTGCCGACCTTGTCGATCGCGTCGGCGATGACGTCGCCGATCTCCTCATCACCGGCGGAGATGGTCGCCACGCGGGCGATCTGCTCCTTGCCGTCGACGGGCTTGGACTGCTTGGCGATGTTCTCGACGATGCTGTTGACGGCCGTCTCGATGCCCTTCTTGAGGGCGAGCGGGTTGGCGCCGGCAGCGACGTTCTTGAGGCCGGCCCGGACGATCGCCTGGGCGAGCACCGTGGCGGTCGTGGTGCCGTCACCCGCGACGTCGTTGGTCGCCGTGGCGACCTCACGCACGAGCTGGGCGCCCTGGTTCTCGAAGACGTCCTCGACCTCGATCTCACGAGCGATCGTGACACCGTCGTTCGTGATGGTCGGGGCGCCGAACTTCTTGTCGAGGACGACGTAGCGGCCCTTCGGGCCGAGCGTCACCTTGACGGCGTTGGCGACGGCGTCCACACCGGCCTCGAGGGCCTTGCGTGCGTTCGCGTCGTAGCGGATTTCCTTGTGAGCCATGAGTGGTTCCTTTTCCTACTTCTCGACCTTGGCGAGGACGTCGGACTCGCGCAGGACCAGCAGGTCCTCGCCGTCGACCTTGATCTCGGTGCCGCCGTACTTGCTGTACAGGACGGTGTCTCCGGTTGCGACGTCGAGCGGGATGCGCTTGCCGTCGTCTTCGAGCTTGCCGTCGCCGACGGCGAGGACCTCGCCCTTCTGCGGCTTCTCCTTGGCGGTGTCGGGGAGGACGAGACCGCTGGCGGTCGTCTCCTCCTCCTCGATCGCCCGCACGATCAGTCGATCGCCCAGGGGCTTGAGCTTCATGTGTGACCCTCCGTACTGGAGTCTGTGGTGGAACAGGCAGATCGCGCTCTGTTGGCACTCTCACCGTGAGAGTGCCAGCGCGTGCTCGCAGCATACACACCGGAGAGGGTCGGTCAATCCCCCGTTGGCACTCTTTTCACCTGAGTGCCAATCCTGGCCGGTGTCACCGCGGTCATCACGGGCCAGGCAGCGGGCACCCGCCGAGCGTGGATAGCCTGCCGCCGGTGTCGTCGCTCACCTCCCGCGTCCGATCCCGTGCCCGCACCGTCGTCGAACGCGCCGCCGGACGAGCAGGGGTGGAGGTCCGCCGCCGTGGGCGCGGACCGCGCCGGACCCTTCCGGAGGTGCTCGCGCACTACGCGCAGCTCGGCGTGGCTCCCGAGACGATCGTCGACGTCGGGGTCGCCGCCGGCACACCTGAGCTCTACGCCGCCTTCCCCTCCGCCCGGCGCCTGCTGGTCGAGCCGCTGCGGGAATGGGAGCCCGGCCTGCAGGCGATCGTGTCCGCCGCTCCCTCCGGGTCCGCCTACGAGCTGTGCGCCGCCGGGCCGCAGGACGGAGAGCTCGAGATCGGAGTCCACCGGGTGCTCGCCTGCTCGTCCGTCGTCGGGGATCGGGCCGGTGACGGCGTCGACGTCGAGCGCCGCATCGTTCCCGTCCGCCGGATCGACGATCTCGTACGGGCCCACGGTCTCAACGGGCCGTTCGTGCTCAAGGCGGATGTGGAGGGCGCGGAGCTCCAGGTGCTCGCCGGGGCATCCGACACCCTCGCCGTCTCCCAGCTCGTGCTGCTGGAGGTCTCGCTGTTCGCGCTGAACCCGGGCGCGGCGCAGCTCGCCGAGGTCGTCGGGTGGATGGCCGAGCACGGCTGGGCCGTCGCCGACCTCTACAACGGGCACCTGCGCCCGCTCGACGGGCAGCTCGCCCAGATCGACATCGCG
>NZ_JBFIGP010000074.1:0-14462 GCF_041602235.1 Paraconexibacter sp. | reverse complement strand
GTTGTACGAGCAACGGTATCGGGTCGAGCGCGGTGCGCAACCGGAGGTCGCGCGCCGGGGCGTTGGTAGGGTTGTTGCACGCGCAAGCGACTCGCAAGCAAGGAAGGAAGCGCCATGTCGTCCACACCCACCGAACCCGTCGCCGGCGACGCGCTCACGCCCAGCGAGCTCGCGGCCTGGCGGGGCATGCTGCGGGTCCACGCGGCGTTGACGAAGGAGCTCGGAGCGGATCTGGAGCGGGAGCACGGCATCCCGCTCACCTCCTACGAGGTCCTGATGAACCTGCACGACGCCCCCGGCCGGCGGATGCGGATGAGCGATCTGGCCTGCGCCGTGATCCTCAGCCGCAGCGGCCTCACGCGGCTCGTGGACCGGCTCGCCCGGGACGGCCTGCTCGAGCGGGAGGCGTGCGGCGACGATGCGCGGGGCGCCTACGCCGTGCTCACCGAGCTCGGGGTGACGCGGGTCGCGGCCGCGCGTCGCACCCACCTCGCGGGTGTCCGTGCCCGGTTCCTCTCCCACCTGGACGACGCCGAGCGGGAGCGCATGGGTGAGATCTGGGCGCGCGTCGTGCCCGAGGGGAGCGCGACGTGCTGTCACGACACCGCCTGTGAAGATCTCAGTCGTTCGGACTGAGAACTTGACACGAACCGACTGAGATTTCATACTGGGCGTAGTCGTAGTACAACCCCACTCAGGAGGTACGTCCCCATGACCCTGTTCAGCTGGGAAGAACCCGCCCGACTCCTCTCCACCCTCTTCGACGCCCCGGCCGCGACCACCGGCACGCCGTTCGCCGCCAACGCCGCCCGCCGTTGGGTTCCGGCGATGGACCTCGTCGAGAACGGTGACCACTACCTGCTGACCGCCGACCTGCCCGGGCTCTCGAGCGACGACGTCGCCATCGAGGTCGAGGACCACGTCCTGACCGTGTCCGGCGAGCGCACCCACGCCACCGAGAACCGCGAGGGCCGCTACCTGCGGGTCGAGCGCGCCTCCGGGTCCTTCAGGCGCTCCCTGACCCTCCCGGAGGGCATCGACGCCGACGGCATCGGTGCCGCGTTCGACAACGGCGTCCTCCAGATCACCATTCCGAAGCCCGAGCAGCGCAAGCCGCGGCGCGTCGAGATCGCCGTCGGCGGCGACGCACCGAAGACGATCGACGCCGAGGCGTCCTGACGTCACGTCCCGGCCGCGCCCAGGCGTCTAGCCTGGGCGCGTGACCGCGCTTCAGATCGTCCAACGGGACCCGGACTCGCTGGCGCGGGCCGGCGTTCTGCGCACGGCGCACGGCGAGGTCCGCACGCCCGCGTTCGTCCCGCTGGCCACCAAGGCGACCATCAAGGGACTCCTCCCGCACGAGGTCGCCGACCTCGGGTACGACATGGTCCTGGGGAACACCTTCCACCTGTTCCTCGATCCGGGCCACGAGCGCATCGCCCGGTTCGACGGCCTGCACGAGTTCATGGGGTGGAGGGCCCCCATCATCACGGACTCCGGAGGCTTCCAGGTCTTCTCGATGGGCCACGGGACCGTCGCCGACGAGGTCAAGGGCCGAGCCCCCATGGGGCAGGAGCGGATGGGCAAGATCCTCGGGATCGAGGAGGAGGGGGTCACCTTCAGGTCCTACATCGACGGCTCGACGCTGTTCATGGGGCCGGAGACCTCGATGGAGATCCAGGCCGCCCTCGGGAGCGACCTGGCGCTCGTGTTCGACGAGTGCACGCCGTTCAACGTCACGCGCGAGTACACGCAGCGCTCGACCGAGCGCACCCACCGCTGGCTCGATCGCTGTCTGGCCTGGCACGAGGCGCACGGGCCCGAGCACCAGATGGTGTACGGGATCTCCCAGGGCGGCGTGCACCAGGACCTGCGGGTCCAGAGCACGCAGGCGGTCGCCTCCCGTCCCGTCGACGGCATCGCGATCGGCGGGTCGCTCGGCGCGGACAAGGACCAGATGTACGAGGTCGTCGAGTGGGCGGTGCGCGCACTCGACGGCGGCGAGGACCCGCGGCCCCGCCACCTGCTCGGGATCGGCGAGGTGGACGACCTCATCCGCGGCGTGGAGCTCGGCATCGACACGTTCGACTGCGCGATGCCGACTCGGCTGGGGCGCCACGGCGTGGCCGTGATCAACGACCCGTCGCGTCGCTGGCGGGTCGATCTCACCGCCGGCCGCTTCAAGGACAGCGACGAGCCGCTCCTGGAGGGCTGTCCCTGTCCCGCGTGCTCCCTGGGGTACACGCGCGGATACCTGCGCTACCTCGTGCACGCCCGCGAGCTCACCGGGATGCGGCTGCTCACCCTGCACAACCTCGCGTATCTGGCGCGCCTGATGGCCAGGCTTCGCAACGCGGTGATCGACGGGACGCTCGCCACCACCACCGCGGCGCTCCGGGCCGGCGAGCTGCCATGACCGTCGCGTTCGCGCTGCTGTCCTCGGCCTTGTGGGGCATCGCGGACTTCCTCGGCGGGCGGGGGGCCCGGCGGCTCCCGACCATCGTCGTGCTGATCTGGGTGCAGCTGGCGGGTGCGGTCCTCGCCGCGGCCGTGTTCCTGCTGGTGCGTCCTGACGCGTCGCTCGGTGGCCTGCTCTGGGGTGCCGGGGCGGGCATCGTCGGCGCAGCGGCGATCGGCACGTTCTACGCCGCGCTGGCGGCCGGGGCCATGAGCCTGGTGGCGCCCCTGGCCGCCTGCGGCGCGGTGCTCCCGGCGAGCGTCGCGATCATCGGGGGCGAGTCACCTTCGACGATCGTGGTGATCGGGTTCGTCCTCGCGCTCGCCGGCGGCGCGCTGGTCGCCAGTGAGCCCGCAGGCGCCGGCACGGGCGCGCCGCTGTCGTCGCGGGCGCTCGCGCTCGCCGTCGCGGCCGCCGTCCTCATCGGCCTGCTGCTCACCGTCCTGCAGCACGCCAGCCAGCTCGAGGGCTCCAGCGCGCTCACCGCCGTGGCCGCCGCCCGAGCCTCGTCGGTCGTCGTCATCGTCCTGCTGCTGCTGGCGGTCCGGCAGGGCGTCCGGGTCGGTCGCACGGACCTCGCCCCGCTCGTGGTGGCCGGGATCTTCGACACCAGCGCGAACGCGCTGTTCGCCATCGCCACGACGAAGGGCAGCGATGCGGTCGCCGCGGTGCTGGGTTCCCTCTACCCCGTGATGACGGTGGTGCTCGCCGCGGCCGTGCTGCACGAGCGCGTCGCCCGCTTCCAGGCGGCGGGCATCGTCGTCGCGCTGACGGGCGTCGTCCTGGTCAGCGCCGGCTGACCTCGCGCCTCAGCGCGTGTTGTCGGAGATGAGCTGGCGCAGCTCGGTGATGGCCTTGTCGACCTCGTCGTACACGACGTTGCGCAGCTGGACGGCGCTCCCGGAGTCCTGCGTCGAGACGTAGGCGATGCCGACGGCGCCCGCGATCAGGACGATCGCCAGGAGCGAGCCGATCGCCCGCCGGGCTCCGCTCTTCCGGCGCGGGGACCGGGCGGCCGGGGCGGCCTGCTCGCGGACGACCGGCGCAGGCGCGGCACGGGGCTGACGGGGCTGGCGTGCCTCGACCTCGCGGAAGGCGCCGCCGGCGCCCCAGTCGTCGGTGGGCGGGTCGGTGGCGACGCGCGTGACGCCCGTGGGACGGCCGACGGTGGTCGGCGGCTCGCCGACCGTCGTGTGGGCCTCCTCCGGTGCGATCCCCCGTGCCCCGGCGCGCAGCGCCTCGCCCATCGCCTGCGCGCTCTCGTAGCGGGCGCGCGGGTCGAGGGCGAGAGCCCGGTCCACCGCGTGGGAGAGCTCCACCGGGATCTCGGGGACGAGGTCGTGCAGGAAGGGCGGCGCCTCGCGCTGCTGCTTGAGCGCGAGCTCGGTCAGGGACGCGGCCTCGTACGGCAGCCGGCCGGAGAGGAGCTGGTAGGTGACGACGCCCAGCGCGTAGAGGTCGGCCCGCGGGCCCGCCTCCTGGCCGGCGGCCTGCTCCGGGGCGAGATAGGACGCTGTCCCCAGGACGGACCCGACCTGGGTGATCGACGACTCGTCGGTCACGGCGGCGATCCCGAAGTCCGCGAGCTTGACCACGCCGTCGTCGGATCGCAGGAGGTTCCCGGGCTTCACGTCCCGGTGCACCACGCCGCCGCGGTGGGCGTAGTCCAGGCCGCGGCACGCCTGGCTCACGATGTCCAGGGCCTCGGTGACCGGGAGGCGTCCGCGCGCGCGGAGGATCTCCGCTCCCGACTGGCCGCTGACGCGCTCCATCACGATGTACTGCCGACCGCTGGTCTCGTCGAGGCCGAAGTCGAAGACCTGCACGATGTTGGGGTGCACGAGCCGGGCGGCGGCGAGCGCCTCGCGCCGGAACCGTGACACGAACTGGGCGTCGTCGGCGAGGTGCTCGGCCAGGAGCTTCACGGCGACGTCGCGCTCGAGCCGGCGGTCGTGTGCCGTGACGACGGTCGACATCCCGCCGACGCCGAGGCGGTCGCCGAGCTCGTACCGGCCGGCCAGGACCTGGTTGCTCACGGGATCGCTCCGGGGTCGGGGTCGGGGGAGACGCCGCCCGTGTCCGGGGTCGGGGTCGGTTCCGGCGTCGGGGTCGGGGTCGGTTCCGGCGTCGGGGTCGGCGTGGGGGTCGGTTCGACGGTCGGCGTCGTCGTCGTCTCGATCGTCTGCGTCTGGGTCTCGGTGGTCGGCGTGGTGGTGGTCGTGGTCTCGACCGGCTGACCCGCGCACTCGTCCGGAGCGATCGACGACAGGTTGTCCACGCCCTCCTCCAGGCGGGCCTGGAGCTTGGCGTCGACGGTCTGCGGCAGGTTCACGATCGCGCCGCGCAGACGCGACAGGTCGTCGCCGAGGGCCGTGCACTCGCCGTTGTCGACGCGCTCCTGGATGCTCGTGAGCCTGTCCGACAGCGACTGCGCGTCCGCCGGGGTCAGGAGGCCGCTGCGATCCTGGCTGCCGCAGGCGACCAGTGTCAGGGCTGCCGCGCCGCCGAGAAGCAGGGCGACGAAGTGGGGGAGGAACGTACGCACGCCTACTGACCGTACTGGAGCCGATCGGCGAGCGAATGCGGAAGCCGGGCCGCCTTGATCGCCGCCCCGGCACCCTGCACGTCGTAGTCGACGCGGCGCCAGGTGGCGGTGGCCCGTTCGAGATCCAGCAGCAGCCAGGCCGCGCGCGGGTCACCGTCACGTGGCTGCCCGACGGATCCGGGGTTCAGGAGCCACTCCCCGGCGGTCAGGTCCACGACGTCCTCGTGCGTGCGCGCCTCGCCGCTCGCCGGCTCGCCCTCCGGGCGCTGGAAGCTGAGCGCGACGTGCGAGTGCCCGATGAGGGCGACGCGCTCCTGCTGGGCGTCGAGGCACATCTCCGCCAGCAGGGTGGACAGCACGTACTCCCAGACGGCGTCGCGCGGACTGCCGTGGTACATCCCGACCCCTCCGCGCGTGCCCGACGAGCGCAGCGTCTGCAGCCACTCGAGATGGTCGGGACGCAGGACCTCGCGCGTCCATTCGGCGGCCAGCGCCGCGCCACGGGCGAAGTCGTCGGTAGAGATCTCCCCGGTGACCGCGAGATCGTGGTTGCCGGCCAGCGATACGCGAGCGTGCTCGCGGATCAAGGCGCAGCAGTCGTTCGGGTCGGCGCCGTACCCGACGACGTCGCCCAGGCACCAGACCTCGCGGACGGCGTGGGTCTCGACGTCGGCGAGCACCGCCTCGAGGGCGTGGCGGTTGCCGTGGATGTCGGAGAGGACGGCGACGTGCATCTGCGAAGGTGACTGGCGATGTTGCGGTGCCGCACGCAGGGTCTCCGGATTCCCCTCGCGCTGGTCGCGGCCGTCCTGGTGGCGGAGATCGCAGTCGTGGTGCTTCGGCCGACCGACGGAGTCATCGCGCCGAACCCGGTGCGAGTCGCATCGTACTTCAGCGAGCCCGAGTTGGCACGGGCGCAGGAGTTCCGTCGGCCCCAGCTCGCGCTCTTCGGCGTGTCCCTGGTGTTCCAGGGCGGGCTGCTCGTGGCGCTCGCGTACCGGCCGCCGCGCCGTGTCCTGCGACACCTCCCGAGAGAGCGGCTGCTCGGCGTCGCGGCCGCGGGCGCGGCCCTGGCTCTGGCGCTCGACGCGGTGACCCTGCCGGTGTCGGCGATCAGCCGTCAACGCTCCATCGACGTCGGCCTGACGACCCGTTCGTGGCCCGGGTGGGCCCAGGACGTGGCGCTGTCGGGGGCCATCGGGGCGCTGTTCGCCGGCAGCGGTGCGGCCCTCGCCGTCGCGGCGATGCGCCGCTTCCCGCGTCGCTGGTGGCTGGCCGCAGCGGGCGGGGTGGTGCTGGCGGGATCCGCGTACACGTACGCCGGCCCCACGGTCATCGATCCGCTGTTCAACCGCTTCCAGGCGCTGCCCCCGGGCCCGACCCGGGCCGACGTGCTCGAACTGGCCCGCAGAGCCGGTGTCGACGTGGGCGACGTGTTCGTCGTCGACGCGAGCAAGCGCACGACGGGCGCCAACGCGTACGTCACCGGTCTCGGGGACACCAAGCGCGTGGTGCTCTACGACACGCTCCTGCAGGAGTTCACGCGCGACGAGGTGCGTCTGGTCGTCGCGCACGAGCTCGCCCACGTGCACTACCGCGACGTTCCGCGGGGATTGCTGTTCCTGCTCCTCGTCGCCCCCGCCGGCATGCTCGCGGTCAAGCGGATCACCGACCGTCTGGCGCCGGAAGGGCCTCCGTCCGCGGCGACCGTGCCGGCGCTCGCCCTGTCGCTCGCCCTGGTCGTGACGCCGGTCACCTGGGTGTCCAACCAGCTCAGTCGCCGGGTCGAGGCGCGGGCCGACAGCTACGCGCTGCGGCTCACGGATGCGCCCGCGGCGTTCCTGTCCTTCGAACGGCGGATCGCGCTGCAGAACGTCGCGGATCCCGATCCGCCACGCATCTCCCGCTTCGTGCTCGGAACCCACCCGTCGATCGTGGAGCGTCTCGGCATCGGCGAGGCGTACCGCGACGGGCAGCGCTGATCCGCTCAAGTCCGGTCGTCGGCGTCCGATCATCCGTGACGACCCCTCCCATGGAGGGAGGGTCGCCACCGCCCATGGAGGGACGATGCCGCGCCAGCCCGACCACACCACCAGAACGACCGCAGTCCTGGTCCTTGCCGCGCTCGCCGCGCTCGCGCTGCCGGCAGGCGCCACCGCAGCGACTTCGGCGTCCGGCAACCAGTCGGTCACCGCGGACATCGCCAACACGCTCGAGGCCACGTTCCCGGGCGCGTACTCCTGGGGCAACCTGGACGCGGGGACGACGGGCAACACCTCGAGCGAGCAGACCCTGACCGTCAAGTCCAACGCCGCCTGGGGCGTCAAGGTCGCCTCGGACCTCGTCGACGGCAAGATGAAGGAGTGGACCGGGGTCGCGTACGTCCCCGTGACCCCCAAGGTCCTGACCAACGCGCTGACCTGGCGCCTGTCGACCCTCGGTGGCGCCGCGCAGGGCACGTCGTTCGCCTCGCTCTCGTCGGTCCAGGCGCTCGTGACCGGCACGCAGGCGGCCACGAACGACAGCGGCGTCGGGGTCGGCGTGACCTACAAGCAGGTCGTGTCCTACGCCGACGCGAACGCGGGCGTCAACGACTACCGCATCCTTGTCTCCTACGACGTCGCCCAGGGCTATTGACCGCGTCCGCCTCCGGAGCGCCGCCGTCGCCGTCCTCACCGGGGCGACGCTGCTCGGCGGCGCCGCCGCGCCACCCCCGGCGCAGGCGGCCTGCGTGCTGAACCTCGTGGTGATCCCCTGCCTGGAGGCGAGCTTCCCGGCCGACGTGTCGCTCGGCACGGCGCTCGACGCCGGCACCACGACCACGTCCGCGCAGCAGAGCGTCGTCGTCTCGAGCAACCAGTCCTGGGGGCTGCGGATCCAGAGCGACCTCGCCGACGGCCGCATGCGGCAGTGGAACGGCAGCGCGTACGTCGCGTCCCCGCGGAACCTCACCAACCCGCTGACGTGGGGCCTCACGTCGCTCGGGGGCATCCCGCAGACCCCGTCCTACACCGCCCTGACGTCCTCGCCGACCACGGTCGTCACCGCCCAGGGGGCAACCGGCTGCGTGCTGGGCCTGGCGTGCGGAACCACCACGGTCGGGATCCGGCAACGGCTGACGACCACGTTCAGCGACCGTCGCGTCTCACCTGACACCTACCGGCTGCGCGTCACCTACACGGCCTCCCACGGATACTGATGCGCCGCATCCCGCTCCTGCTCACCGCCCTGGCCTCGCTCGGCCTGTCCTGCGCCGTCGCGCCGGCCGGCGCGGCCACCGGACTGGGCGGGGTCTCCGTAGCCCCGGCCTCGATCGACGCCGAGGTGCGTGCCGGGAGCGCGCTCCCGCCGATCAGCGTCAGCAACGACACGGGTCGTCGTGTCCTGGTGCGTGCCTTCGTCGTGCCGGCGAGCCAGGACCTGTCGGGCCTGCCGGCCTTCGAGCTCGGCGCCGCGAGCCGGCGATCGGGTCGCAGCCTCGCCACCGTGTCGCCCGCGCGCTTCGCGCTCCCCGCGGCCGGCGCCCGCTCCGTGTCGGTCCGCGTGCGCGACCCCGAGCCCCGGACGGGAGCGGGCTCCTACGGGGTCGTCGTGTTCGAGGCGGTGCGGGGCGGCGACGGGACCACCGACGAGGGATCCGTGGTCGACGCCCGGCTGCGCCTCACGACGAACCTCCTCCTCACGTATCCGGGCAAGGTCCGACGCACGGGGGAGATCGTCTCCCTGCGGGCCGAGCAGGGGCCCGCGGCACCGGCGCGCACGCTGCGCTTCGTGGCACGCGTGCGCAACCCCGGGCGGATCCACGTCCGGCCGACCGCCGTCCTCCGCGTGCGCGACGACGCCGGCCGTCTGGTCACCCGGGCCGGCCTGACGCCGGGCAACGTCCTGCCGGGCGCGGACCGCGAGTTCCCGGTGGTCGTCCGCAAGCTGCTGCCCGCCGGCCGCTACACGGCCCGGGTCACCGTGCAGGCAGGCCGTCGCCGGAGCACCCGGACGGTCGCGTTCGAGCTGGTGGGACCCAACGAGCTCCCGACGCCCGCACTGCGGGTCGCGAGCCTCAGCACGCCGGACGACGCCGACGCCGGCGGGACACGGACCCGGTTGACCGTCATCAATCGCGGCACCGCACCGGGAACACCTCGTGGCGAGGTGATCCTCGCGACGGCGGGAGGTCGGCGTCTGGCCCGGCGCCCGCTGCGCCTGGGGGTGGTCCGACCCGGCGCCCGCGCTCGGACGGAGCTCCGTCTGCCGGGCGTGACGGAGGGGCCGCACCGGCTCACCGTGCGGCTGCTCGACGGCGACCGGGAGCTCGACGCGCGCACCGTGGTCTTCACCCCCGGGACCGCTCCCGGGCTCTGGTCACGCGCGCTGGACTGGGCGGCCACCCACGTCCCGCTGCTGCTCGGAGCCTTCGCCGCGCTCCTCCTGGGGGTCACGCTCTCCGTCGGCCTCTACGTCCGCCGGCTGCGACGGACCGTGGTGGCGGTCGTCAGCGATCCTTCGGCTCGTCGGGTCCCGGGAACTCCGGCAGGTTCTTGATCCCCTCCCGGGTGAGCCACTTCGAGTAGTTGTCCTCCATGGCGTCGAGCAGCTCGCGCATGAACTTGGGCGAGAGGTTCACGCGGGTCACCACGACACCGGGGATCTCGTCGTCCTCGACCTCGTGGTCGACGCGGGCGAACGTCACGGTGAACTCGTAGTCCGAGTGACTGACGTTCGCGAAGTTCGCGTAGTGCCCCGCCATGTCCTCCGGGGCGAAGTGGATGTTGATCTGCCGCTCGGGCCGTTCGTCGTCGTCGGGCATCACGACGTCTACTATCGCAGCCGTGCGCATCGTCGTTCTCGCAGTCGGCCGCCTGCGCCCTCCCTACGCGGACGACATCCAGCACTATCAGAAGCTCCTGGCCCGCCACGCACGCGTCGAGCTGATCGAGGTCCGCGAGGACGAGAAGGTCGCGCGGCGCATCCCGGACCGCTCGTTCACCTCGCTGCTGGCGGTCGGGGGCGAGGAGTTCGACAGCCTCGGCTTCAGCCGCTTCCTCGAGGAACGGCGGATGAGCGGCCGCGACCTGTGCTTCGTGATCGGCGGCGCCTACGGCCTGGACCTCGAGAGCGTCGACCACCGGTTCTCGCTCGGGCGGCTGACCCTGCCGCACCAGCTCGCCCGCGTGGTGCTGCTCGAGCAGCTCTACCGGGGGCACAAGATCCTGGCCGGCGAGCCCTACCACCACTGACGGCCATGGGGGCACGCCGAAGCCACGAGGAGCTCCGCGCCTTCGCCCGGCGCATGCTGCAGCTGCTGTCGGCGATCGCGGCGCTACTGGTGGTGGGCGGGGTCGCGCTGGCGCTCGCAGAGGACGTCGACGTGTGGCGGGGGCTCCTGCTGTCGGTGGACACCGTGGCGACCGTCGGGTCCTACGCACCTCCCGAGACGACCTCCGGGGAGATCGTGCGGCTCGTGCTCGTGATCACCGGTGTCGGGACCCTGTTCTACGCTCTCGTGACGGTGACGGAGTTCTTCGTCGCCGGTCACCTCGGCGACCTGCTCGCGGAACGGCGGCTGCAACGTATGACGGACTCCCTTCGCGACCACGTGATCATCTGCGGATACGGCCGCGTCGGGAGCCAGGTCGTCCGCGACCTCGAAGGCGCGGGGATCACCTGCGTGGTGATCGACGAGGACCCGGACGTCGTCGCCGAGGCGCACGACCGTGGTGTCAGCGCCTTCCTGGGCGCGGCGTCCGACGACGAGGTGCTGCGCCGGGCCGGCATCGCCCGCGCGGGCGGGGTCGTCGCGTGCGTCGGGTCCGACGCGGAGAACGTGTTCATCACCCTGAGCGCCCGCGAGCTGCGCGGCGAGGGCCTGCTGATCATCGCCCGCGCCGCCGACGAGGCGACCGAGAGCAAGCTGCGGCGGGCCGGGGCCGACCGGGTGGTCTCGCCGTACAAGGCCAGCGGCGCCGAGATCGCCCGTCTGGCGCGCCACCCCCAGATCAGCGGGGCGCTGGGGATCGCCCCCGGGTTCCGGCTGGACGAGATCGACGTGCCGGAGGGATGTCCCGCGGTCGGACGGGCCATCGCCGAGGTACAGGGTCAGGCGTTCGTGGTCGGTCTGCGCCGGGACGGGCTCTTCGTGCCGCGCCCACCCGAGGACACCAGGGTGGAGGCCGGCGACGTGCTCGTCGCGATGGGCAGCGACCGCGACATGGACGCGCTGGAACGACGGCTCGACCTGCCGAGCTGATCGGCTCCCTCAGCGGACCGCGACGCGACGACGGACCGAGACCAGGTCCGCGGCCTCGTCCACGAGCGTCACCGTCGCCCGCAGGCGCGTCCCCGCGCGCCGCCGGATGGTGACCGGCAACGAGAACGCTCCCGAGCGGACCTGCGCGCCCCGGCGGGTCACGGTGGTGCGGGACACCGTCCGCGAGCCGCGCAGCTGCTCGACGACCGCCGCCAGGACCGGCGCGCCGCCGGCTCGCGTGACGCGGCCCGACAGCGTGATCTTGCGACCGGAACGGCGGGCGCGGACCTTGGTGAGGCCGATCCGCCGCGTGGTCCTCAGCGCGACGCGACCGCGGCGGACGACGCGCCCGCTGCGGTCACGGACCGTGATCCGCACGCCGGCCGCGAGGTCCTTCCACGAGCTGGGGGACAGCGTGAGCCGTTGACGGTCACCGAGTCGGACCGGGGCGGTGGTCACCGCGCCGGGCAGTCCCTCGCCGACCGACCCGAGCGTGATCGAGGCGCTGGCCGGTGGCCCCGCGTGGCGCACCTGCAGGGCTCCGCCCGCCAGTTCGACCTCGTCGCCGCCGCCGCGCCCGGCCTTCGTCACGATCGTCGCCGTGCGGGTCGCCCGTCCGCGGTCCTCGGCGACCCGGTAGGTGACGGACGAGCCGCCGGCACTGCGGAAGTCCAGCTCGGCCCCGCCGGCCCGGACGGTCAGCTCGTCCGCGGCCCCGGGAGCGATCGATGCGCCGTCGACGCTCGCGCTCGCGCCGTTCCCGATGACCGAGTGGGTGTACCGCCCGGCGGAAGCGCCTCGCAGTCCGAACGTGTACCGCTGGCCCTCGGTCAGCCGGTACTGCGGCACGGGACCCGCTCCGCTCATCGCGGGCTGCAGCACCACGCCGGAGCCCTGCTGCGGCTCACCGGAGCCGTCGAGCACCTGCCGGCCCTGGGACGTGATCGTGGCGACCTGCGCCGGCGGAGCACCGTCCGCGCTGCCGAGGAGGCTGGCGAGGGAGAAGTCGCTCGGCAGCTTGGCGTCCGTGGAGGGCAGCGGGTCGATGACCCCGAGCGTGCCGTTGTTGCCCGACCAGGGGAAGCTCGCGCCGGACCAGCTCCCGTCCCCCTGGATCGTGATCGTGCTGTTGGCCAGGGCGGCGGTCCGGAACGGTCCCGAGGTCTCCTCGGCGGTCGCGTACGGCTGGTTGGGGTCGTAGATCGCGACCGTCAGCCCGGGCCCGGTCGGCGTGGTGATGTCCTGGACCTGGTGGGCGACCACGGCGTGGCCCGATGCGCCTTGGCGGATGCTGACGTAGAGGCCGCCGACACGGCTCGCCTCGCGCAGCAGCGCCCGCTCGTCGGCGGGGCTGCGAGCGAAGCCGCGGGCCCGTGCCTGCTGGAAGAACTTGTCGAACTGCGCGACGTGCCAGCGCACCACGTCGCGCTTGATCGGCGTGCCGTCACTCGCCGGGGTGATCTGCCAGGCGCGCTGCACGCCGGGCTGGTAGTCCGACGGGCGCTGCTCACCGAGGAACTGGCTGAAGCGCAGGGCCATCGTCGCCCAGCCCGCGCACAGGCCGTTGCCGGGGTTGGCGGTGACCTGGCTGCGGAACGTGTCGTAGTAGTCGGCGGCGATGGGGTCGCGCACGCAGAACACGAAGCACGCCTCCGTGTCGTCGGTCCCGAACGTGCGCTCGAAGTCCGCCCAGGTGTAGCTGGCGGTCCTGGCCCCCGGCCCGCTGTTGCCCTGGCTGAACCCGAACGTGTTGCGGAACTCGCGGATGTCGAGGGGGGCGGTGCGAGCGAGCTCGGCGTTCGCGGGACTCAGCACGCGCAGGGGGCCGGAGGCCGCGTTGGCCGGGACCTCGAGGGTCCAGAGATCGAAGTACCTGCCGTCCACCTCTGCGCTGTCGCGCTGCAGGATCCTCCAGTCCTGGCCCTGGCCGTCCTGGAACTTGATCGCGCACGAGGCCGGGAAGTTCCCGCGGACGGTGACGCGGCCCGTGGACCCGAGCGAGGGGCGGGCGAAGCTCGCCGGGGCGACGGCCGCGACCGTCACCGGGTCGACCCGGAAGAACACGTCGAGATCCGCGGGCGTCGCTCCGCCGGGGAACGCGCGCAGGCGGACCGTCTGGATGCCGGAGGTCGCGCCGGGATCGAGCACGAGCCCGTACGGGTAGCTGCCGTCGCCGGCGGTGGCCACGTTCGCCGGGCTCGCCGAGACCGTGAGGCCCGGGTTGAAGACGGCCGGGGCGAGCGTGACGTTGGTGCTCAGGCCGCCGCGGACGCTGAAGGACTCCTCGAAGCGCTGCGGCCCGCAGCCGGGGACGACGGTCCGGGTGAACCGGCCTCCGGAGGCGATCTGCACCGCGGGCACCCCGGTCACCGTCTGGACCCCCTGGGTCACGATGCCGGTGCCCGCCGAGCCCCCGCCGCTGGCGTCCACGGTGATCTGCCGCGGGCCGGTCATCGGCCGCGCGGCGGTGACGCGCAGTTGGACGGGGTCCCGCCCGGTGGTCGGGTTGGGTTCGATGAGCGTCGCCGTGATACCCGGCGGGAGGTCGGGGACCGAGAGCGACACGGGACCCGTGGAGCCGTTGAAGCGGCGGATGGAGACGTTCGCGGTCGCCGTGGCTCCCTCCACGATCTCGATGCTCGGGGTGCTCAGCGCCAGCGACCACTTCGCGGGTGGCGGGACGTCGTCGAGCGGGGAGACGAGGTCGTCGATCAGGACCGTTCCGCTGTCGTTGGGGTCCAGGGCGCCGAACACGACGATCGCCGCGACGTCGGGGATGCCCCGGGCCACGTTGACCGTGAGCGGGGTGTTGCGGACCAGCGTCAGGGGGCGTTCCTCGCGCAGCGCGCCGCCGATCCCGTAGACGCGCATGGTCGCCGGGAGGCTGCCGCTGGACGCGACACGGGACTCGATGCGGAAGCTGATCTGGCGGCGTTCGACGTCGAACTCGAAGGCCGTGGCGAACCGCCGGTCGGGGAACTCGGAGGGTCCGGTCGCGCAGGCGATGTTCGCCGACGTGCCGGCGATCCCGCCGCTGCGCGCGTCGCCGCCCCCGCTGCAGGAGGTGGATGGGATGGGCAGCCCGAACCGCGCCGGGGACCCGAACAGCACGCCCTGGCCCGCGTACTGATCGGCGATCGGCGTGAACTGGGGGATGCCCTCGAAGTTCACGACCGTCGAGACGTGCGTGGCGCCGGCTGATGCCGGGACGATCG
>NZ_JBFIGP010000073.1:0-14750 GCF_041602235.1 Paraconexibacter sp. | reverse complement strand
GGATGCGTGAGTGGGAGGCCTACCTCGAGGACCTCGTCACGGCCCGCGTCCGCGCGGCCGTCGCGCCCGCGCGCCCGAGCCCGCACACGACGCGGCTGGTGAGCGCGCTGTTCGATCTCTCGACCTTCTCGTCGTTCCGCGCGCGTGGCGTCGCGGCCCGAACCGCCGCCAGGACGGTCGCCGGTCTCGCCGCCACGCTCGTGAACGACGCACAGCAGCGCCCACGATCCAACGGGAGTCGTCGCGAGTCGGCGCCTCCCGACGACCCATCCTGAGAGGGAGGCGACGATGTTCGATGCGAGTCCACAGCAACCACTCGACCCGGTGGCGATGCCACGGGAGGAGGGCGAGGCGCGGTGGTGGCTCGGCTGCCTGGCGGTGACGAAGCTCGCAGCCGCGGACACCGGGGGAGCCATGTCGATCGTGGAGATCACCGAGCCGCCCGGGGCCGAAGCTCCGCGCCACGTGCACCATCTCGAGGACGAGACGTTCTGGATCCTCGATGGCTCGGTCACCTTCGAGGTCGGCGGTACGACGTTCGAGGCGGGCCCCGGTGACCTGGCCTTCGGTCCGCGAGACGTGCCGCACAGCTACAAGGTGGGGCCACAGGGGTGCCGGATGCTGTTCATCCTCACTCCGGGTGGGTTCGAGCGCGCGATCGAGGCCATGAGCACGCCCGCGCGGACTCGCACTCTGCCGCCCGACACCGAGGCCCCGCCCGACATGACGGGGCTCGAGTCGCAGATCGCCGCATTCGGGTGCGAGATGGTCGAGGACGAAGGGGCCGGTCATGTCTGAGACGGCCGCTGCCGCCGCCGGGTCCGCCCGGCCCCAGGCAGACCTGTGGAGCGAGCGGGCCCAGGACTGGGCCGAGGTCATGGAGGGCTGGAACGGCTGGGGCATCCCCCTCTACCGGTACGTGCTGGACCACGTGACCGTGAGTACCGGCACCGCGGTGCTCGACGTCGGGTGCGGAGCAGGGCGCTTCAGCCGCATCGCGGCCGACCGCGGAGCGACGGTCGCCGGTCTGGACGCCACCGAGCCCCTGATCGAGATCGCCCGGACACGGGTGCTCGACGGCGACTTCCGCGTCGGCGAGATGGAGGCCCTGCCGTGGGCAGACGATTCGTTCGATGTCGTGACCGGCTTCAACTCGTTCTTCATCGCCGCCGACATGACGAACGCCCTGCGCGAGGCACGGCGTGTCGCACGCCCCGGGGGGACGGTGGCGCTGACCGTCTTCGGACGGCCCGAACGCTGTCAGTCCACCGAGGTGTTCTCCGCGCTGAAGCGCTTCGCACCGCCCGGGACCGGCCAGGCGTCGAGCGCACCCTCGGCTCCGGGACTGCATGAGGAAGGCGTGCTGGAGGCCCGGGCGACCGAGGCCGGACTGACGCCGCGGCACGCGACGTACCTTCCGTTCGCCGAGGAGTACCCGGACCTGGCGACGATGCTGCGGGGGTACCTCGCGGCCCCGCCGTTCGTCCGGGCCGCGCGTGCGGCGGGGGAGGACGCGGTCCGCGAGGCGCTCTCCGAGGCGCTGCGACCGCTCGAGACGCCGTCCGGGCGATACCGGTTGCGCGACGAGGTCCGGGTGCTGATCGCGTCCGCGTAGGGAGCGGGTGGGGTCCAGGCCGGCCGAGGATGGGGTCGCGCACCCATGGCTAGCGACCTCAGGCGGTGGCAGTCTGAACGTATGACCAATATCCCTGTGCCCGTCAAACGCGTTGCGTCGGACCCTCCGGTACCCACCCGGTCCGAGCAGGCACCGGAGGTGCGGAGGCCCGCACACGGGGTCAGCGTCGAGGAGATGGGTGCCGCTTCCTTCCCGGCCAGTGATCCGCCGGCCACGTGGACCTGGGACCCCAAGTAGCCCCAGGCGGGGGCCTACTGTCGAGAGCCACCCCCGGGCTCCGCGAAGAACGCCTCGGTGTGGACTCGGGGAGGTCGGGCACCGAGCGCCGAGACCGTGTCCGCGCAGGCTTCGACGAAGCCCGGAGCGCCCGCGATGAAGACGTCGTGATCGACGAGGTCGGCGCAGATGTCGGGCAGCACGGTCGGAACGCGACCGTGCAAGCCGGGCCCAGTCTCTCGGGTCGTGGTGCACGCGAAGCGGAACTGCGGGTGCGTCTGCTGCGCGCGCGTGAAGCGCTTGTGGTCCATCGCGTCGGCGGCCGTGCGAACTGAGAAGACGAGCGTCACCGAACTCCGGGTGCGTACCGACAGGGCCGCCTCGACCAGCGCCCGTTCCGGAGCCAAGCCTGACCCGGCCGCGAGCAACAGGCAGGGGGTCCTGGCCGCAACGTCGTCGACGAATGTGCCGTAGGGGCCCGAGATGCTGAGGTCGTCACCGACACGAACGTGGTCGTGGATCCACGGGCTGGTCGCACCGGAGGGCACGCGTGTCACCAGGAGCGAGATCAGCCCGTCGGGGCGAGGCGCGTTCGCGATCGAGTACGACCGTGGTGGGGTTCCGGCGTCACGGTCCTCCAGGAGGACGTACTCGCCAGGGCGATACGTGAGCCCGGAGGTCAGCGGGCGCAGCCAAAGCTCTCGGATCGTCGGCGTGCGGTTCTCGGTTCCGACCACTCGGTAGACCGCGTCGTCCGCTTGCGGGACAGGCGCACGCCACCCGCCGTCGGGGCTGTCCTGGGCGCGCGGTTCAGCCATTGATCAGGAAGTCGACAAGGACGACGGCGTTGTTGTGCTCACGATCGCGGGCGGCGTACAGCACGGTCAGCGGAGCGGTTGCAGCGCGTTCTCGCAGCAGGTCGATCTGCTCGGTCTGCTCAGCGAGTTCCCGTCGATACCCCGCGCGGAACCTCTCGAAGCGGTCGGGCACGTGGTCGAATGCCTTGCGCAGCGCGTCGCTGGGGGCGAGATCACGCGCCCACTGGTCCAGCTGTGCTCGCCCGCGGGAGATCCCCCGAGGCCAGACGTGGTCGATCAGGACGCGGTAGCCGTCGTCGTGGGCAGCAGGGTCGTAGATCCGCTTCGCGCGGACATCGCGCGTCATGGCTGCGCACCGGGCGCGAGCGCCGGTCGCGACGCCGACGTTCTCGAACGAGAGAGCGCGGTCCGCCCCCGGGGCGGTGAGGTTGTGGTCGCGGAGTGCACAGCGACGAGCATCTCATGTACATTTGCACAGTGAGACTGTGTAAATGGCATGGACCACCAGTCGCCGGCATCGTGGCGATCGGCGCGCTGCTCATGTCGGGCGCGGCGCCGGCAGGGGCCGGGACGTTGCTCCCCGAGCGCGGCGGTTCGCCCAACGCCGACCGCATCGCATCGTTGTACACCGTGGTGTTGGTCCTGGCCGGCGTGGTGTTCGTCGGGGTCACCGTCGCCCTGGTCTACGCCTTGGCCCGCTACCGAGCGAGCCGTAGCCCGGTGGCGGCACAGATCCACGGGAACACGCGACTGGAGGTCGTCTGGACCGTCGCCGCGACACTGCTGATCGTCGCACTCGCCGCCTACTCGTTGACGAAGCTCGGCGCTATCGAGAACCCGGACCAGGCGTCGGCCGGTTCGCTCGCTGCTGCAGCCGCCGCAGGAGTGCCTGCCGACGAGCGCGGCCAACTTCGCATCGAGGTCATCGGACGCCAGTACGTCTGGATGTTCAAGTACCCGAACGGGGCGTACTCCTACGAGGAGATGGTGGCGCCGGTCGGGGTGACGGTGAAGCTGGACATCGTCTCGGTTGACGTTGCGCACTCCTGGTGGATCCCGAAGCTGGGCGGCAAGTTCGACGCGCTGCCGGGCTACGTGAACCACACCTGGTTTCGCGCCAAGCAGGCCGGCGTGTATCGCGGGCAATGCGCTGAGCTGTGCGGCCGCAACCACGCGGACATGACGGCCAAGGTGCGCGCGGTACCACCGGCAGAATACGCGCGCTGGGTCGCACGACAGAAGCGCTTGATCGATGTTGCGCAGGGCGCAGTCGCTCGTAGGCAGGTGCAGCCATGACGCCGGCACAGACCGAACGCAGGGCTCGCCGCGAGGTGCTTCTGCCGCAGATCGTCGCCCACCGTGTCGCGCGAATGCCGCGGCCGGCCTGGACAGGGTGGGTCACGACAACCGATCACAAGCGGATCGGCGTCCTGTACCTGGTCACAGCGATGTCGTTCATGTTGCTCGGCGGGGTCGAGGCGCTGCTCATGCGCTCACAGCTCGCCCAGGCCGACAACACCCTGCTGAACCCGCAGGTCTACAACCAGATCATGACCATGCACGGCACGACGATGGTGTTCCTCGTCGTCATGCCGTTGTGGGCAGGGTTCGCCAACTACCTCGTGCCTCTCCAGGTGGGGGCGCGCGACATGGCCTTCCCCCGGCTGAACGCGCTGTCCTACTGGCTCTTCCTCGCCGGTGGCATCGTGTTCTACGCATCGGTGTTCTTCACGCCGCCGGAAGCCGGATGGACGGCCTACACGCCGCTGTCGTCCGGTCCGTTCATCCCCGGCAACGGGACCGACGCATGGATCTTCCTCATCCACCTCACCGGCATCAGTTCGATCCTCGGCTCGCTGAACATGACGGTGACGATCGCGAATATGCGAGCACCGGGAATGGGATGGAGTCGTCTGCCGCTGTTCTGCTGGTCGCTGATCGCGCAGGCGATCATGATTCTTCTGACGCTTCCGGTCATCGCCGGAGCGGTCACGATGCTTCTCACTGACCGACACTTCGGGACCTGCTTCTTCGATCCGTCGTGTGGAGGGTCGGCGATGCTCTGGCAGCACCTGTTCTGGTTCTTCGGGCATCCCGAGGTCTACATCATGATCTTGCCCGCGTTCGGGGTGATCTCCGAGGTGCTGCCGGTGTTCGCCCGCAAGCCGATCTTCGGCTACAAGGCGATCGCCGCGTCGAGTATCGGCATCGCTTTCCTGTCGATGCTCGTGTGGGCGCATCACATGTTCGCCACGCCGCTTGCCACTGCGGCGCTCGTGTTCTTCATGTTGTCCTCGATGTTGATCGCAATTCCCACCGGGGTGAAGGTGCTCAACTGGGTCGCGACACTGTTTCGCGGCTCGATCGTGCTGGCGACGCCGTTGTACTTCGCGGCCGGCTTCCTCGTCCTGTTCACGCTGGGCGGGATCACCGGGGTGATGCTCGCGATCTTCCCGATCGACCGTCAGGTCACGGACACCTACTTCGTCGTGGCGCACTTCCATTTCGTGCTGGTTGCCGGGGCGGTCTCTGGCGTCATGGCCGCGGTGTACTTCTGGTTCCCGAAGATCACCGGCCGGATGCTCGACGAGCGGTTGGGCAAGGTGTCCTTCTGGCTGCAGTTCGTCGGGTTCCTCGGCACCTTCCTGATCCAGCATTCGCTCGGTCTGTCCGGGATGCCGAGGCGCATCTACACCTACGGGTCCGACACGGGGTGGGAGGTCTCCAACCTGGTCTCCACCGTCGGGGCGTTCATCCTCGCCGCTGGTGTTCTGGTGACCGTCGTCAACGTCGCGCGCAGCTTGCGTCGAGGGATCACGGCCGGTCCTGACCCCTGGAAGGGGAACACGCTCGAGTGGTTCACGACGTCGCCGCCGCCGCCGCACAACTTCGACGTCGTCCCGCGGGTCCGGTCGGTCGAGCCCATGCAGAAGATCCGCGAGCAGATCCGCGAGAGCGCGGGGAAAGGGAACGGACGATGAACGAGATGATCATCGTGCTCATGCTCCATCTTGGGGCGGTGTGCGCCGGGGGGATGCTCCTCGTCGTGGCCCTCATGACGGACACTGCCGGCGACGCCCCGGGAGGGGAGGGAGGTGGAGGCGGCAGCCCGCCCCCGCCCGACGGGTCGCCCGGGGGGCCGCCTTTGCCCGATGCGGTACCGGCGCGGACGCGTCTGCGGGGCCCCGGTCCACATCACCGACCCCCGTCCCGTTCGCGTTCAGGGCGGCGTCATCCATCGCTCCCGAGTCGCGAGCCGGCTCGGACAGCGCAACCGGAACGGTCGGGAGGATGATGCGAGTGATGGCGACCACCGAGCTGGAGATGGCGGCCGTCGCGCGTTGGGTCGACGACGGAGGTCGCGTCATGACTCTCGACGTCGGAGCCGCGCAGCCCATCGAAACGGGTGCGACCGGGGGTGAGCGGCGCGAGCGCCCCGACGCCCCCGCGGTCGACGCGACGGCTACCGGTCCGACTCGGTCGACTCGCGCTCTGCGGCCGTCGTAGCCAGTCCGCCGCGGAGTTCGATGAGACACCCGGCGGTGTCGGGGTCACGCGCCACGAACTCGGTGAGTTCGGTCGTGGGGGCGATCATCTCGAGCAGTCCGAGCGTGACTCCACGATGAAGTGTGCAAACGACCTGTCGGCTGTCGCGCGCGACGTCGCGATAGGGGCAATTGCACAGGCGGTAGCTCAGCGCGCCCGACGGTTCGACGCTCTGTGTCGGGGAGAAGCCCATCGAAGCCAGCGAGGTGCGCATGAGCTCGTCCGGACCTGCGGGCAGGTCTGACGAATCGGGCGCACTCGACGGCGCAAGGCGGCGACCGATCTCTTTGCCTGCGGCCTCGACCGCTCGCTGACTGGTCTTGCCCGACGAGACGATCCCGGCGAGCCAGCGTCCGAGTTCAGCGTACGCGTGGGGCGGGGCGCCGCCGGGTTGGGCGCCCGCGGCGATTGACCACATGTCGCGTGGGCGACCGACACTCTGCCGGGAGCGATGACGTTCGAGCAGGCCCGCGTCGAGCATCCGCTCGAGATGAAGGCGCACGCCGTTGGGGTGCAGTTCGAGGCGCTCGGCCATCTCTTCGGTGCCCGCTGGCCGACGCAGCTCGCTCAGCTCCTCGAACAGCCGCGCGCGTGTGCGCTGGGTCAGGACGTCGTGGGCGCGGTCGGGAAGATCCACGAGGGAAGTTTTGCATACGAGGAATGGGAAAACCAACCGCGATGGTGTAATTTTCACAGTACAAGTGTGTAAATCAAGGAGGATGGCCGTGGCGTACGTCATCAACGAACCCTGCATCGCGACGAAGGACACGTCGTGTGTCGAGGTCTGTCCCGTGGATTGCATCCACCCCGCACCCGGGGAGCCCGATTTCGACGAGGCCGTCCAGCTCTACATCGACCCCGAGGAGTGCATCGACTGCGATGCCTGCGTGGAGGCCTGTCCGGTCGACGCGATCACCCCGGAGGACCAGGTCCCGGACGAGTGGCAGAAGTACATCGAGATCAATGCCGCGTACTACCGGAAGTCCGGATCATGACCCGTGAACCTGAAGCCGATCAGAACGAGACTCTCGGTGGTCTCGTCACCAGCACGCCGGGGGCGGCCGAGGTGTTCGAGACACTCGGACTGGACTACTGCTGTGGTGGCGCGCAGAGCCTCGGCGACGCCTGCCGACGTCACGGTCTGGACGTGCAGGCCGTACGCCTGCTGCTCCAGGCGTCCCGCGCGAAGGGCGCCGGGGACGGCCCTGATCCACATGACCTGACGCGAGCGTCGATGCGCGAGCTCTGTGAGCACATCGTTGTTCGCCATCACGGCCCGTTGCGTGTCGCGCTCACCCGGATGACCAAGCTCCTGGCGACCGTGGCGCGCGTGCACGGGGCTGTGCACCCCGAGCTCGTCGACCTGCAGAGCGCGTTCAAAGCGCTCCGCACGGAACTCGAGGAGCACCTGCTGGTCGAGGAGGAAACGCTGTTCCCGGCCTGTGCGACTCTCGACGACACCACGGCCGCGCCGCTCCCCGACGACGTGATCGAGCATCTGCGCGACGAACACCGTGGTGTGGGCGAGGCGTTGGGGGTGATTCGTGAACTCTGTGACGGCTTCGACGAGAGCCGCGCCGTGTGCGCAAGCCATCGCCAGTTGCTCAGCGGGCTGCGCAGCTTCGAGCTGGACATGCATCAGCACGTCCACGAGGAGAACAACATCCTCTTCCCGCGTGCGCTGGCTCATGCCGCGCCCGGCCCCTGACATCCGGTGACGTCCCCTCCCGTAGCCGCAGGTGCCGCGCCACTGCCGTCCGGGCGCCGCTGTCGCCCCCGTGAGTTCGAGCCCGGGGCACCCAGGCCGAGTCTCCTGTTGACGTCGTTCTTCGGGGCCGCGCTGATCATGCTTGTCGCGTCCGCGGTCGCGCTAGCCGCGTACGCCGCGACGGGGGACCCCCGCGTGCGTTGGCTGGCACTCCATCTCGCACTGCTCGGCGGCGTGTCGCAACTGGTGCTTGGAGCCGGCCAATTCTTCGTCTGCGCCTTCCTGACCACGACACCTCCTCGGCGGGCGCTCGTCGCCGCCCAGCTTGCGCTGTGGAACGCCGGCACGGTGCTCGTTGCGGTCGGTGTCACGGTGATCGGAACTTGGGCTGTCGACGTCGGCGCCATGGCGCTGGCCGCAGGACTGGTGGCCTTCGTCGGTTCCCTGCACGCAATGCAGCGACGCTCGTTGCAACGGGCCAGATGGGCGGTCCGTTGGTACGTCGCCTCGTCGGCCTGTCTCGGAGGCGGGCTGATCATCGGAGTTCTCCTGGCCCGCGGGACAGGGTGGTCGCACGGGTCGCTGCTGGGGGCACACCTTGCGTTGAACGTCGCCGGATGGCTTGGTACGGCGATCGTCGGCACCCTCCACACGTTCATCCCTTCCCTGACGTCCACGAAGCTGCGGTTCGAGGGGCTCCAGGGCCCGACCTTCGGTTTGTGGGTCGGAGGCGTGCTCGCTCTCGCGCTGGGTGCAGCCTTCGCCAGCGACACCGTCGTTGTCGCGGCCTGGGCGTCACTGGCGGGCGGCGCAGGCGCGCTGGCCGTCAACGTCGCGGCTTCCGTGCGTGCCGCACCGATCGCTCTCGCGCTTCCCGCGCGGCTGATCGCGGTCGCCCAGCTGTTCCTGCTCGCGGGGATCACCGTGGCGCTCGTCGCTACAGCGAACCACGGCTCTGCCGAGCCGTTCGTAGGGCGCGCCCGTGGTCCGTTGACGAACTTCCTGCTGATCGGATGGATCGGGATGACGGTTGCGGGAGCGCTGCTGCACCTGCTGGCGGTGCTCGGACGGATTCGGAACTTCCGGAACGCGATCCCGACCGCGAGACCCGCCCGCGACGGCGCTTTCGTTGGGCTGGCAGGGACGGCCGTCACCGCGCGAGCGCTGTCGTATGCCTCGGGGTTCGACGTGCTGCTCACACCTGCGACGGTCGTCGTCATCCTGGGGGCAGGTCTGCTCGCCCTCCGGATCCTGGCGTTGGCCGGACGCGCCGCGCGGACCGGCCGGCGGCGTCTGCAACCACAGTGAGCGGCGCGGCGGTCTTCCCGCTGGGCGCAGCGGCAGCGAGCAAGGAGCGCGTATCTTTTGCCTATGACGACTGTGCAAACGATGGGATGGCATGACGCCGAGCGCGACGGTCGTGTCTGGATCTTCGTCGGGCTCGGCGCCGTCCTGGTCATCGCGGGCGGGCTCGTTGCCGCGGTCAACTCCGCAGCACCCTTCGCCCACGGGTCTTGGCTCGCCGCCTACCTGGTGCTCGTCGGGGGAGTCGCGCAGGTCGGTCTCGGAGCCGGGCGCCTCGCCGTGGCCGCGCCTGTCCCCTCAGCACGGTTGTGGCGTCTGCAGGTTGTCGGCTGGAACGCCGGCAATGCAGCGGTGATCGTCGGCGTCCTGGCCGACTCGACGGTGACCGTCGTCGCGGGAAGCGCCCCGCTGCTGATCGCGTTGGGCGCCTTCGTGGTCGGCGCGCAGGCGTCGTGGGCGCGGGCACGGGCTCGCGCGCTGGCCTACGACGCGTTTGCACTGATGCTCGCGATCAGCGTCGTGATCGGATGCTTCCTCTCTGACCCCGCGTCGTAGGTCCCACACGGTACGACCGACGTTCGGGGCCTCTCCGGGTTTTTACACTGGCTCATGTGTAATGTTGCCGAGACCTGATAAACGTGACGCCAAGGGAGAATGCATGTCGATCGCGGTTCGTACGGCTGAGACGGTATGGGAAGGGGAACTCGGCAGCGGTCGTGGCACCCTGGGCGCGGGAAGTGGTGCGTTCACAGACCAGGAGGTCACCTGGGCCTCGCGGACCGAGCGCTCGAATGGGAAGACCAGCCCCGAGGAGCTCTGCGCGGCTGCCCATTCCTCGTGCTTCTCGATGGCGCTGGCCCTCAAGCTCGGGGAGAAGGACCTCGTTGCTGAACGCCTCCAGGTACGGGCGGCAGTAACGCTCGCCGAGGTCGCGGGTCTGCCCACGATCGCGACGTCCGCATTGGAGGTCGAGGCACGCGTCCCGAACGCCGACGACGCGACGTTCCAGGCGATCGTTGCGGAGGCCGCGGAGCTCTGTCCCGTGTCGCGCCTGTTCACCGGTGCCGAGGTGACGGTCACCGCCAGGCTGGCGCAGTAGCGTCGGCGCAGTCACCCGTCGCGGCGGATGACAGTCACGACTTGAGCGCGCCCGCACTGGCGCGCTCTTCCTTCTGCGCCTGCCACTGCGCGGTGACGTCCCTGAGGGTCGCCCGGACGGCACCGACCTCACCGCTGGCGTTCGACAGGAGCGCGACGGTGAACTCCACCGAGATCTGGGAACCGTCTGCCCGCAACGCTGGAACCGCGAGCAGGCGTCCTGAGTGGCGGCTCGTCCCGTGGGCAACCGCCCGGTGGAATCCGTCCCAGTGGCGCTCGCGCAGCCGCTCCGGAATGATGATGTCGAGCGACGCGCCTATCGCCTGCTCGCGCGAGTACTGAAACATCGACTCGGCCGACTGATTGAGGTAGCGGATGACACCTGCGGCATCGGTCACGATCACGGCGTCATCGGTGATCTCCTCGAGGTGTGGCTCGAAGATGTCCATCGAGAAATCTTCGCGGCCGGCCGACGGGCAGGTGCCGAGCGCCTCGGCACCTGCGTCGTCCGGCGTGCGGTGGTACGGCTGCGTCATGACCGGCGGAACCGCAGCGGCGGGTCGTACACCGACGCGAGGCGGCCGAGCGTGACGGCGGCGAGCATGAGGCCGAAGTCGCGCAGGGCGATGTCGTAGAAGCCCGAGTAGGTCAGGAGGTTGATCACGATCCCGGCCAGCCAGGCGGCTACGACGTAGGCCCCGTAGCGAGGCTTGAGCGCCACCGCGAGGCCCGCGATGATCTCGGTGACTCCTACGAAGTACATGAACTCCTGTCCGGTGCCCGGTGCGATGTCGTTGATCCACGGTGCGAGGTAGGTCGGCCAGTCGACGAGGACGTTGGCGAACTTGTCGATGCCGAACGCGATCGGGGCGATGGTGAAGGCGAGCCGCATGAGAGCGAAGGCCTGGTAGCGCGGGTCGCGCCAGTCAGCCTCTGCGCCGGAGGCGTGCGCGCCGTGAGCGGTGGCCCTGCTGTCGAGATTGATCGTCTTGTCGGGGTGTTTGGTGGCAGCCATGGTGACTCCTCGTTCGTGTCAGGCGTACGTTGCGGGTTGCGGTCTCGAAGGGTTTGGCGTCAGCGCGTCGCTGCTTCTTACGCTCGGTCGCTCCTGGGAACTCATGTCGAGCTCACCGGGGCCGACGGCAGCAGCTCATCGATCGGGATGCTGGGGTCGCTGAGGTGTCGGGGCTCGACCACCATGCGATCCTGGATGAGGCGGCGGATCGAGTCGCTGACGTCCCAGACGTTGACGTTGATCCCCGCCACCACGCGGTGATCTGCGACCCAGAAGGCGACGAACTCACGCGAGGCAGGGTCGCCGCGGAAGACGACACGATCCCCGGGGTGGGTGAAGCCGGAGTACTCCATGCCGACGTCGTACTGGTCGGAGAAGAAGTACGGCAGGCGGTCGTAGGTGTCCGAGTGACCCAGCATGTTGCGAGCCGCGACCGGTGCCTGGTGCAGAGCGTTTGCCCAGTGCTCAGCGCGGATGCGCTCTCCGTAGAAGGGGTGGTGAGCGTTCGCGACATCGCCGGCGGCGTACACGCCGGGCACGCTCGTGCACAGATGCTCGTCGACCAGGATCCCGTTCTCGACGGCGATCCCGGCGTGCTCGGCAAGCTCGGTACGCGGCTGGGCGCCGACGCCGACGACGACGAAGTCGCAGTCGAGTGAACGACCATCCGTGGTGCGGACCCGCTCGACCGACGTCGCTCCTTCGAACGCTGCCACCCCGGCGCCCATCAGCATCTGCACGCCGTGGTCGTCGTGCGCATCGCGGTACACCGTTCCGATCTCCGTGCCCAGTACGCGCTCCAGCGGAACGGTCATCGGATCGATGACCGTGACGTCGAGGCCTCGTTGACGCGCGGAGGCTGCGAACTCGGCTCCGATCCATCCGGCCCCGATCACGACAACTGCGCCACCCTGATCGAGTCGCATGCGCAGGAGGTCCGCGTCCTGCAACGAGCGCAGGTAGAGCACGCCCTCGAGGTCCGCCCCCGGGATCCGGAGCCGACTTGCCCGCGCGCCGGTCGCCAGCAGCAGGCGGTCGAAGCGCACCTGCTCACCGCCGTCGAGCGTCAGCAGGCTCGCGCCGGTGTCGAGTGACACGGCGGTACGTCCTTGCAGGAGTTCGATGTCGTGCTCCGCGTAGAAGTCCTCGTCGTGGACGTAGACCTTGTCCCGTCCCGCCTCGCCGCGCAGGTACTCCTTGGAAAGTGGAGGACGTTCGTACGGTCGCTCGTTCTCAGCGCCGATGAGCACCACGCGTCCGTCGAAGCCTTCGGTGCGCAGCGTCTCAGCCGCTCTTGCGCCGGCGAGGCTTGCGCCGACGATCACGAATGTCTGGTCAGTAGCCACGATTCGTCCTCGTTCTTCGGGGGTCTGACTCGTTCGCGTCGTCGGCACGAGTTCTCTTACGGACACGTCGCGTCGCGTAAGACCCGACGCGCGGTCGACGCTCAACTCACATGACGCGCAGTACGACATCGAAGGTCGCATTCGTGCTTTCGGGCGGAGCCAGCCTCGGCGCGATCCAGGTCGGCATGCTGCGGGCGCTGTACGAGCGCGACGTCGTCCCCGACGTCATCGTCGGGACGTCGGTCGGTGCGATGAACGGTGCGTTCATCGCGTCGCGACCGCAGACCGTGGAGACCGCCGACTCCCTGGCGGCCGTCTGGCGCGGACTGAAGCGCGGGCAGGTCTTCCCGATGAACCCGCTGACCGGGCTGCTCGGGTTCCTCGGCGCCCGCGACCACCTCGTGCCCGCCTCCGGACTCCGGAGGCTGATCGGGAGAAACGTGCAGCACCAGGAGCTCCAAGAGCTGCCGATCGATCTGCACGTCGTCGCCGTCGACGTGCTCAGCGGAGAAGAGCTGCGTCTGTCACGGGGACCCGTCACGGACGCGGTCCTCGCGAGTGCCGCGATTCCCGGTGTGATCGCTCCGGTGCACTGGGAGGAGCGCACGCTCATGGACGGAGGCGTCGCCAACAACACGCCCATCTCGCACGCGATCGAACTCGGAGCCCAGACGATCTACGTGTTGCCGACCGGACATGCCTGCGACCTGCTCAGGCCACCGGGGGGCGCGCTTGCCATCGCGCTGCACGCCATCAGCCTGCTCACCCAGCGACGCCTGATCAAGGACATCGAGCGTCACCGGGGGGCTGCTCGGCTGGTCGTGCTGCCACCTCCGTGCCCACTCGACATCCAACCGATCGACTTCGCGCACGCCGACGAGCTGATCGAGCGTGCCCTGCAGGACGCTCGGGACTTCCTTGACGGTGGCGGCGAAGATCGCCCCCCGATCCACATGACGATGCACCGGCACTCGCACGCGCACGAACCACGGTCCCAACGAGCCGGTCACGACCTCGCCGGCGAGGGTGAACGAGGCGACACCGAGGCTCCGCGACGGATCGTCGAGTGGCGTCGCGCACGGCTGCTCGCCGCTGGACTTCCGGCCGACCTCGCGGCGGTGCTCGCTGCCGATCGCTCCGTCGACCTCCACGGGTTCCTCGGGCTCGTCGACAGCGGGTGCTCGCCCGAGCTGGCGGCGCGGATCCTGGCGCCGGCCGAGGGCTGGGGCGACGCCGACTGACGTCCCGCCGCCCCACCCGACGCGGAAAGGATCTCGCGGCAGGTAAGAAACACAGGCGGGGCGACGCTGACACGTTCACGATGCTCGACCACCACCCCACAACGTGACCGTTTCGAGCCTGCCGGCGCACCGTCTGCGGCCTCAGGTCGATGTCTCCGCCGCCGAACAAGCGGCAGCCGCGCTGCTGACGGCCCTGGGCACGGACCTGTCGGGGGAGAGCCTGCGCGATACGCCGCGCAGGATGGCGGGCGCGCTCGCCGAGATGCTCACCCCCGCGCCGTTCAGGCTCACGACGTTTCCCAACGACGCCGGATACGACGAGCTCGTCGTGGCCCGCTCCATCGAGTTCCACTCGCTGTGCGAGCACCACCTGCTGCCGTTCGTGGGGGTCGCACACGTCGGGTACCTCCCGGACGAGCGCATCGTCGGTCTCTCGAAGCTCGCGCGGGTCGTGGAGCACGCGGCGCGCGCGCTGCAGGTGCAGGAGCGCCTCACCCAGCAGGTGAGCGACTGGCTCCAGCAGGAGCTGCAGCCGAAAGGGGTCGGTGTGGTGATCGAAGCCGAGCACCTGTGCATGTCGCTGCGTGGGGTGCAGAAGCGCGGGACGAAGACCGTCACGTCGGCCCTCCACGGCCTGATCCGCGACGACCTGCGAACCCGACAGGAGTTCCTTGCCCTCGCCCGCAGCTAGCCACCTGCCGGGCAGCCGTGCCTCACGCGACACCCTCGCTGGTAGCGTCGGGTCGATGGCGAGCACCGCTGCGAGCGGGCCATCCGGACCGAACGACGCCGACACCGAGCAGTGGCTCGCTGCCCTGCGC
>NZ_JBFIGP010000072.1:0-14856 GCF_041602235.1 Paraconexibacter sp. | reverse complement strand
GCCGGGGCCGGGCTTGCCCCAGCGAGCGAGGTCCCCGGAGACCATCGGGGACTTGATGAGGCCGGCGGACGCGAACGCGAACGAGATCGAGCCCGAGCAGTCGTAGGCCGTGTCCACGAAGGTCTCGCCGGCGAGACGTCCATGCCCGCCGCCGTAGACGTAGGGCCGGGTCGCGACCTGGTTGGCGGCCGTGATGATCGCCCTGACCTTGCGCGGCGCGCCCGGCGGGATCGTGGCCAGCCCACCGCTGCTGAGCGTCGCGGTGTCCACGATCGAGCGGTCCGGGTCGGCGTGCTCCCCTGCCGGCGTCTTGAACGCCTGGCGGAGCTCCGCGGCGATCTCCGTGTCGCTCGGGGCACCCGAGGCGATGCCCGGTCCGGAGGACCTCGGGGCTGCCTTGGCGCGCTCGGGATCGGGCGAGCGCTCGGGGGGATCCGGCGTCCTGCCGGGGGCGGGGAGCCCCATCGAGCTCAGCGGGGGTGCCTCGATACGGAAGTCCGCGACCTGCCGCGGCTCGGTGGTGACGCCGCAGGCGGTCACGCCCCCGCTCACGCTGAGCACGAGAAGGCCGGACAGGATCCTGCGTGGGGGGCGTACCACTCGCCGAAGTATGCCCCGCGGCCCCGCTGCGGGAGCCGGTCGCCCGGGAACGTGTCGCGGGGACACTCGCGGGGCTCCGGGCGGGTCTAGGGAGCGATCACCAGCGGCACCGGATCGCCGGCGCCGTCCGGGGCGAGGCGGTAGGTGCCGGCCGCCAGCACGCCGAGCTTCAGGGGCTTGCGCTCCCCGGGACGCAGCACCACCCGGGCCCGTCGTGGGGCGCCCTCGAGGGTGAGCCCGTGGGGTCGACCGTCCTGGGAGGCGACCGTGATCGTCAGGTCGGTCCCGGCCGGGAAGCGCAGGGTGCCGGAGGTCGCCGCCGAGGCAGGCTCGGCCACGGCGAGGCCGCTGGTCGAGAACACCAGGGAGGCGTCCGCATCGGGGGTCGCGGGGGCGTCGTCCCCGCAGGCCCCGAGGGCCAGCGCGATCACGCTCAACGAGAGGACGAGTGACGGAATCCGCACGCTCCGCGAGCATGCCAGATCGGCGCTGGCCCGGATTCCTGGGACACGGGGTGCGAGGACCCTGAGCACGCCCCCAAAGTTTCTTGGACATTTCTCCAACCTTTGGCTACTGTACGCCGCCGTTCACTCGCTGTACGTCCTGAGGAGCATCTCCCGATCATGAAGCGCATCGCACTTCCCGCCGCGCTCGCCGCGGCGGTCATGGCCCTTGCCGGGCCTGTCGCCTTCGCGTCCGCCGAGGGGCCCGCAGCCAGCTCGGCCGCGGCCAAGAAGAAGACGACGAAGAAGAAGACGACGAAGAAGAAGACCACCAAGAAGAAGACGACGAAGGCCAAGGCGCTGCTCGTCTGCCGCCGCGGCTGCCCGTACAGCTCGATCCAGAAGGCCGTCGACGCCGCCAAGCCCGGCGCCACCGTCCGCATCAAGCCCGGGACGTACACCGAGGGCGTCACCGTCAAGGACACCCAGGACAAGCTCAAGATCGTCGGCCTCGGCACCAAGCCCGAGGAGGTCGTCCTCGAGGGCAAGGGCGCCAAGCGCGCCGACGGCAACCCCGCCCAGAACGGCATCTTCGTCGACGGCGCCGACGGCGTCGAGATGCGCAACATCACCGCGCAGAACTTCCCGGCCAACGGGTTCTTCGTCCGCAACTGCGACGACTACGTCATGGACCACCTCGTCGCGGGCTTCAACCGCGCCTACGGTCTGTACGCGTTCAACTGCATCGGCGGCCGCATGACCTACTCGGTCGGCTACGGCCACGGCGACTCGGCCTTCTACATCGGGCAGACCCCGGTCCAGGAGAAGCCCAAGCAGTCGCTGATCTCGCACTCCGAGGCCTACGAGAACGTCCTCGGCTACTCCGGCACGAACTCCAAGTACGTGACCATCCAGCAGTCCGAGTTCTACAACAACGGTGCCGGTGTGGCCCCGAACACGCTGCAGTCGGAGAAGTTCCCGCCGGCCCTCGACGGCAAGGTGACGGACAACCTCATCTACTGGAACAACTTCAACTACTTCAAGGCCGACTCGAAGGTCAAGGCGCTGCCCGCCGCGACCGGCGGGTTCAACTACCCGATGGGTGTCGGCGTCGTCCTGTTCGGCACGACCAACTGGGACGTCCGCGCGAACCTCGTGTTCGGCAACTTCAAGTGGGGCATCATGTCCGTGTCGGACCCGACGTACGAGCCCGCCACGAACAAGAACAACAAGGTCCGCTACAACGTCATGGGCGCCGCGTTCGACGACGCCAACGGCACCGACATCTGGACCGAGGGCACCGGCAGCGGCAACTGCTGGGAGAACAACTCAGCCGGCGCCACCTACGACCCGGGCTCCCAGCCCGAGGCGCTGCTCTACCCGAAGTGCAACAACCCGGTCAACAACGGCGACGTCGTCCAGATCGCCGAGGTCGCGGAGTACCTGACGCAGTCCGAGGGCCAGGAGAACTCCTGGAAGAAGCACCCGCACCCGCCGCGTCCGGACCGCAAGCCCATCGACGGCCAGGGAGGCTGAGCGCCTGATGCCGACGATGCAGCGCACGACCAGGACCGGTCTGGCCCTGCTGGCGACGACGGGGCTGGCGCTCACCGCGCCGGCCCTCGCCGCCACGCCGAAGCCGAAGACCTACACGATCATGATGTCCGCCGAGGAGTACGTCCCGCACGGGGCGGCGACCAAGCGGGTGACGAAGAAGGACTCCAACCGTGACCCCGTCGTGACGATCCGCAGCGGCGACTCGCTGAAGCTCGTCTGGCCCGAGATCGGTGACACGCACGACATGGCCTACGCGAAGGGCGGCAAGATCGTGTGGCAGACCGACAACTTCGCCAGCACCGCGAAGATCACGATCGGGCCGAAGTCCAAGAACAGGGACATCAACGGCAAGTCGCTGAAGAAGGTCATCAGCAAGCCTGGCACGTACAAGCTCTACTGCACGTTCCACAGCGGGACGATGAAGCTGAAGCTCATCGTCAAGAAGGCCAGCAAGAAGTAGGAGGACTGCGTCGTGAGCTTCGGACCTGTCGATCGCCGGTCGTTCCTCTCCGGGGGAGCCGGCGCCTTCATCTGCACCCTCGCGGGTCAGAAGATCGTCTCTGACGGTCCGGAGCCCGACCTGGTCGCGCTCTCGGGTGGCATCGAGGTGCCACCCAAGGTGCGCGCCGCCAAGTGGCGGCAGCTTCCGATCGCCGCGGAGCCCGAGCCGGCACCCGGCGGTCAGAAGCGCGAGTACTGGATCGTCGCGACCCAGGCGCGGTGGAACATCGTGCCGACCAAGCGCGACGAGATGATGAACAAGAAGATCTCGGACAAGGCCAAGTTCTCCGGGTACTTCTACCGCGAGTACACCGAGAACTTCGGTGCGCCCAAGGGGCGCGTGTCGATGCCCGGGCCGGTCCTCGAGGCGGAGACGGGCGACACCATCGTCGTCAACTTCCGCAACGACCTGAAGGTGCCGGTCACCATGCATCCGCACGGCGTGCACTACACGCCCGAGATGGACGGGGCCTACAAGGGCAAGCACACCGACCCCGGCGGGTTCGTGCAGCCGGGCAAGACCTTCCGCTACGTGTGGGACTGCCGGGAGGGCACGGAGGGCGTGTGGCCGTACCACGACCACGGCCCGCTGGACCCGATGCCGCTCTACAAGGGCCTGTTCGGCTTCCTGAACATCCGCAAGAAGGGCGAGCCCCGCCCCGACGTCGAGCACTACCTCGTCTTCCACAGCCTGCTCACCGCGAGCACCGGCCTGGCGCGCGGGTTCCAGTGCATCAACGGCCGGGCCTACACCGGCAACACGCCGGAACTGCGGGCGAAGGTCGGGCAGCGCGTGGCGCAGTACGTGACGGCGATGGGCAACGACTTCCACACGTACCACCTCCACGGCCACCGGTGGAAGAGCGCCGGCGGCCGCGTCGTCGACAACGAGACCGTCGGCCCGGCGGACATGCTCACGGTCGAGTTCGTCGAGGACAACCCCGGTCGCTGGTTCTACCACTGCCACGTGTTCAGCCATCTCCACGAGGGGATGAGCGGCTGGTACATCGTCGAGCCGTGATCGGCCGGGGCAAGGTCGGTCTGCTGCTCGCCGGGGTCGTCCTCGCCGGCGCGGTCCTCCCGTCGCCGGCCGGGGCCGTGAACCGCCGCGTGGCGATCGGCGACTTCCAGTGGAGTCCGCGGGAGGTCGTGATCGATCTGAACGAGAAGGTCACGTGGACCTGGGTGGGGCCGGACACCCAGCACTCGGTCGGCCCGGTCTCCGGGAACACCTCGGGGGTCGACAGCGACCCGGGCAACGCTGCCCCGGATCACTTCCCGGGCTTCGAGTTCACCGCCCAGTTCACGCGGCCGGGGTCCTACGAGTTCGTCTGCAAGCTCCACGCGATCGTCCGGGGCCGCGTCGTCGTGACGGCGACGCCGGGCAACCCCGACCTGCCGTCGCCCGACCCCCAGCCCGTGGTCACGGTGGACCTCAGGGCCCCCGAGCTCACGGAGGTCCGCTGGGTCGGGTCCAACCGGCTCCGCGGCGGTCGCGGCACGCTCGCGTACACCCTCGACGAGCGCGCGACGCTCGTGATGGACGTGGAGAAGCGGGTGCGGGGGCGCTGGCGGCTCGCGGGCACACGCCGCTTCGACGGCCACGTCGGCTGGAACGAGTACGACTTCGCGGGCGTCCTGAACAAGCGCCGTCTGGGGCGCGGCACCTACCGGGCGTTGATCGTGGCGGCCGACGCGGAGAACAACCGCACGCGCGACGTCCTGGTGCCCTTCCGCGTGCGCTGAGGCGGTCCGTCCTCAGGTGGCCGCCTCGGTCGGTGTCGTGTCCCGGCTGAAGCGCTGGCCGCGCGGCGACCGCAGCTCGTCGAACGAGCGCCGCAGGCCGTCGGCGAGGACGGCGACGTCCGAGGCCGCGAGGCGATCGGCGTTCAGCCCGACGGTCATCGTGCCGGCGTAGCTGACGACCGCGATGCCGATCGCGTGGTCGGCGAACAGCGGGACGAGCGGCTGCACGTCGACCAGCGGCGCCCCGAACGCGAAGAGCCGCTGGGTCGGCCCGGGCACGTTGGTGATCGTGAGGTTGAACATCCGGGTGCCACCGAACATCGACCGGGCCAGCAGGGCTCCGGCGAGGGGCGGGCCCATGTCGGCGAGGTCGATGATCGCCTTGCCGCCCTTGCGCTGCGATCCGTGCTTGAGCGCCTCGGCCCGCTCGACCACGGTGCGGTACCTGGTCATCGGGTCGTGCTCGGAGACGGGAAGCTCGACGAACAGCGACGACAGCTCGTTGCCCAGCGCGTGCTCGCGCTCGTCGGGCCGGATGTTGACCGGGATCTGCGCGCGCAGCCCCTCCGGCGGCGTCTCGCCCCGGGCGAGCAGCAGGTGTCGCAGGCCGCCGGCGCAGACGCTCAGGACGACGTCGTTGACGGTCCCGCCGAGCCGTCGCTTGACCTCCTTGACCTCGTCGAGGTCGAGGTGCACCGTCGTGTAGCGGCGGGTGCCGGTCATCGGTCCGTTGAGGCTCGACGGAGGGGCGGGGATGATCTCCTCCCGCGCGATGAGCTCGATCGCGGCCCGTGCGCGAGCCAGCGACTCGCGCGGGTGCAGGGCGGCGCCGAGACCGGCCCGGGCTCCTCGCAGGACGAGTCCCGGGGAGAGCCAGAAGCTGCCGCCGCGGTGCTCGTCGGCCGGCGCCTGCGGGAGCGGGTGCTCGGGCGTCGGGGCGTCGGGGGAGGTGTCCAGCAGCAGGTGACCGATGTCCAGCGAGCCGACACCGTCGACCAGGCAGTGGTGGGTCTTGGTCGCCAGGGCCCATCGGCCGTCGGCGAGGCCGTCGAGCAGCGTCATCTCCCACAGGGGACGGTGCCGGTCCAGGCGGTGCGACCAGAAGTCCGCGAGCCACTCGTGCAGGTCCGCGTCGGACCCCGGGGCCGGCAGCGTCGCACGGTGCACGTGGTCCGTGAGGTCGATGTCCGGCGCGGGCTCCCACGTCAGCCAGGTCAGGGGTCCCGCGTGAGCGCTGGACAGCTGCTGGGCGAAGCGCGGGAGCAGGCCCAGGCGGGCCCGCATGCTCGCCCGGAGGTCGTCGATGTCCGGCGGACCGCCGTCGGGCGTCGGGTCGAACACGAGCGCCGCCCCGATGTGCATGTGCGCGTTCTCGTCGTCCTGCTCGAGCTCGAGGAACATCGTGTCGAGCATGCTCAGCTGCTCACCCATGGGACTCCGGCCTCCGTTCGACGTGGCGTGGGTCCACGCTACGACCGACATCGCCCCCTGGCATCGGGGCGGACACCGGGGCCGCATCCGTAGTTCGCCACTGGCGTACTCTTGCGGTGCTCGTCGTGTACCCGTAAGGTACGCCGATGCCCGGCGCCGCCCCGAGCCTCGTCGCCGCCCACCCCGACGTCGAGCCCCACCTGCTTCCCTCCACGGGACCCCGGGCCGCGCAGCGGGCGCGCATCCTCGACGCGATCTCCCGCGTCGTCGCCGCCAAGGGGTACGCCGCCGCGACGGTGACCGACGTCGTGCGGGCCGCCCGGGTGTCCCGCGGCACCTTCTACGAGCTGTTCGACTCCAAGGAGCGCTGCTTCCTCGACGCGTACGCGCACGGGACCGACGTCCTGCTGGCGCGGGTGCGCGCGGGCGCGCGCGCGGCGAGCTCTGACGACTGGCGCGACGCGTTGCGCGGCGGGATGCAGGCCTACCTCGGGACGCTCGCCGCCGAGCCGTTGTTCGCCCGCACCTACCTGCTGGAGATCCACGCCGCCGGGGCCGCCGCCCAGGCCCTGCGCGACGACGTCCTGCGCCGCTTCGCCGAGGAGTACGCCCGCTCGCTGCGGGCCGCGCGCCGCACCGACGCGGACCTCCGTCGCCCGACCGCGGACGAGCTGTTCGTGCTCGCCGCCGGGATCGACCAGCTGATCTGCGCCCGCGTGCGCGACCACGGAGTCGAGCGCCTGCCCGCCGAGACCGATCGCTTCGTCCGTACCGCCGTCGCGCTCCTGGAGGGAGCGGCGACGACCACCAGATCCCCACGATGACCGGAGGTTCCCCATGGACCTGACCTTCTCCCCCGAGGAGACCGAGTTCCGCGACGAGCTGCGCACCTGGCTGGCCGAGAACGACCCCGGCGAGGCGCCCCGCGGCGACGAGGACGCCGAGTACGCGTTCCGCCGGGACTGGCAGCGACGCCTCTACGACGGCGGTTGGGCTGCTGTCCACTGGCCGCCGGAGTACGGCGGGCGGGGCGCGACGCTCATGCAGTCCGCCATCTTCTTCGAGGAGATGGGCCGAGCCCGGGCGCCTCTGCCGGCGAACGTCCTCGGCCTGCTCCTCGCCGGCCCGACGATCATGGCCTGGGGCACCCCCGAGCAGCAGGAGCGCTACCTCACCCCGATCCTCAGCGCCGAGGAGATCTGGTGCCAGGGCTTCAGCGAGCCGGAGGCCGGCTCGGACCTCGCGGCGCTGAAGACCAGGGCGGTTCGCGACGGCGACGAGTGGGTCGTCACCGGGCAGAAGGTCTGGACGTCGGGGGCGCAGTACGCCAAGTGGTGCATGCTGGTCGCCCGTACCGACCAGGACGTCCCGAAGCACAAGGGGCTGTCCTACTTCCTCATGGACATGGAGCAGGAGGCGGTCCAGGTCCGTCCGCTCGTGCAGCTCACCGGTGAGGCCGAGTTCAACGAGCTGTTCATCGAGGAGGCGCGCATCCCGCACGCCAACCTCCTCGGCGGAGAGGGCAACGGCTGGAAGGTCGCGCTCACGACCCTGATGAACGAGCGGGCGGGGCTGGGCTTCTTCCTGCAGGTCCGCATGCGGTCCGTGCTCGACCGCCTGCTGGAGGAGGCGACGTCCAACGGCTCGATCGAGGACCCGGTGGTGGCCGACCGCCTGGGCGAGATGCACCTGCGGACCGAGATCCTGCGCCTCACCGCCTACCGCGGGTTGAGCACGATCCAGAAGTACGGTCAGCCCGGACCGGAGGGGTCCCTGACCAAGTGGCTGTGGTCGGAGACCAACGGGATGCTCACGCAGCTGGCTGCCGACATCGTCGGCGCGGACGCGCTGACCACCGGCAACGAGTGGGCCTACGAGCTGCTGCGGGCCCGCGGCAACTCCATCGAGGGCGGGACCACCGAGATCCTCAAGAACATCGTCGCCGAGCGTGTCCTCGGCCTTCCGCGCGCGTGACCAGGAGCCACTGAGATGAACTTCGATTTCTCCGACGACCAGCACGAGATCAAGCGCACCGCGCGCGACCTGCTGGGCAAGCGCTCCACCCTCGAGCGCGTCCGCGCGGCCGCCGAGTCGCGCGCCTACGACGAGAGCCTGTGGGCCGAGCTCGTGGAGCTGGGCTGGCCGGGCATCGCCATCGCCGAGGAGCACGGCGGGGGAGGGCTCGGTGTCGTCGAGCTCGCCACCCTGCTGGAGGAGGGCGGCTACGCCCTGGCGGGCTCGCCGTTCCTCGCCACCGCCGTCTGCGGCCTGGTGCTGCAGGAGGCGGCCGCCGAGGACCTCCAGGCCACGTGGTTGCCGCGTCTGGCCAGCGGCGAGGTCACGGGTACGGTCGGCGCGGTGGACGGCCTGGTTCCCGACGCGGAGGCCGCCGCCGTGATCGTGCTCGTGGAGGACGGCGGCGCCAGCGCGCGGCTGCTGACCCGCGAGCAGGCGTCGGTCGAGCCGGTCGACGCGATCGATCCCACCCGCCGCTACGCCCGGGTCTCGGCTGCCCCGGGCGTCGGGCACGCCCTGTCGGGTGACCTCACCGCGGCGCTGGATCGCGGACGCATCGCGGTGTCGGCCGAGCTGGTGGGCATCAGCGCGCGCGCCCTGGAGATGAGCGTCGAGTACGTCAAGGAGCGCAAGCAGTTCGGGGTGCCGGTCGGCTCGTTCCAGGCGGTCCAGCACCGCGCCGCCCAGATGCTCCTCCACACCGAGGGAGCACGGTCGGCGACGTACTTCGCCGCGTGGGCCGCGGACGCCGACCCGTCGCGCCTGGCCGAGGGGGCCGCGTTGGCGAAGGCCGCCGCGTCGGAGGCCGGCCGCGAGGTCACGGCCAGCGCGATCCAGGTGCACGGCGGTATCGGCTTCACGTGGGAGGCCGACGTCCACTGGTTCTACAAGCGCGCCCAGGTCGACGCCGCCTACCTCGGCGGGGCCGGATCCCACCGGGCGACCCTGGCCCGCATCGCGGCCGCCAAGGTCGCCACGGCCTGAGCGCCCCGCGACGTTCCCGCGGGCCGCGCGCCCCCGCGGGAGCGAAGCGCCCCCGCGGGAACGCGGCGCCCCCGCGGCCCCGCGACGTTCCCGCGGGAACGCGGGGGTGCGGCGATTCAGCGACGCTGAGGGTCGCTCAGACGTCGCACCCCCTACGGGCGGCCGTGGTCCGACCGCCCCGCCCGTCAGGCGGTCGCGGTCTCCAGTTCGCGACGGATCTTCACGTCGCCGAACAGCGCGCCGATGGGGCCGCCGGTCACCACCACAGCGGCGGGGAACCACCAGCCCCAGCGTCCCTCACCCGCGCCGGTGGCGACGAGGTAGAGCTGGGCGAGGAACCCGACGCCGTGGATCGGGCCGATCACGCTGATGGCGCTCTCGTTGCGGTCGACGACCGCGACGTACAGCAGCACGAGGAGCAGGAGGAAGTCGGCGATCGCCACGAGGCGGATCAGGTTGAGCTTCTTGACGGTGGTGGCGGAGTCGGGCATCGGCACATCGTAGGCTGCCGCCCGTGTCGCAGACCTTGACCCCGTTCGCCGGCGCCTACGCGATCTGCCGGCTGCCCGCGCGAGATCCGCTGCCGCCCGAGCCGCTTGGCACGGCGCGCGGCGGGCTGTGGTCCGTCACCCGCACCGTCGAGGAGCTCTCGATCGTCTGCCGCGCACGCGAGGCTCCCTCCGGTGCGACCGTCGACGGCCCCTGGTGCGTCCTGAAGCTCGAGGGCCCGTTCGCCCTGACCGGGGAGACGGGCGTGATCGCCTCGGTCCTCGCGCCGCTCGCCGAAGCGCAGATCAGCGTGTTCGCCATGGCGACCTTCGACACCGACTACGTCCTGGTCCCGGCGCCCCGCACTGGGCAGGCGCGAGCCGCGCTGACCCGAGCGGGGCACGCGGTGACCACGGCCCCGACCACGCTGCGACCTGGGACGGTCGACGACGCCCCGGCCGTCGCCTCCCTCGTCACCGACGCACTCGACGGGTACCGGGCGACGTTCGCCGGCTCCGCGTGGACCGCCACGGAGATGGAGAGCCCGGAGGTGATCGCCGAGCGGTACGCCACGCCGGGATTCCGTCAGCTCGTCGCCGTCGAGGGCGACGGGACCGTCGTCGGCGTCGTGGCGATGCGGCCGACCGACGAGGCCGACCAGGGTCACGTGTGGCAGGTGTTCGCCGACTCGGCGCACGCGGGGACCGGCCTCGCGTCCAGGTTGCACGAGGGCCTGCTCGAGGTGGCGGCGGCGGAGGGCCTGCGGCGTCTGCGCCTGTACTGCGCCGACGGTGCTTCCGCGGCCGCGGCGTTCTACGCCCGTCACGGCTGGACGCGGGACGAGTCGGGCGCCACGGAGGACCCCGGCGGTCTCCCCGTCACCCTGCTGCGCCTGCGCCTCTGAGCGCCCGCGTCACCAGCCCCAGGTTCCGGGGCCGCCCTTCATCTTCCCGGTGATGTCGCGGGTCACCCAGCCCCCGTAGAAGTCACCCTCCTGCGCGGCGACGCGCTCGTCGTCGAGGTAGCAGGCCCCCACCCGGCCCGGGTAGACGCTCACGAAGTCGCGCAGGTCGGCGTACGCGGGGGCCGGGTCGGGATAGGACCAGCCGGCGGCCCGGGCGACCGTGCCGCTCGGCGCCACCAGGTCGTGGTAGACCGCGGACCCCTTCCACTCGCAGAACGTCTGCGGCGCCGCCGACGGTCCCAGCGCGCTCGGCGCGAAGTCCTCCGGGGGCACGTAGATCGACGGGGGATGGCTCGTCTCCAGCACGCGCAGCGCACGGGTGGACTCGGCGATGGGCGCACCGCCGAGCACGATCCGCACGCGGCGCGTGCAGGGGACGAGGGCGGGAGGCCGCGGGTAGTCCCAGACGTTCTCCATGCCAGGGGTACGGGCGCGGGGAGGGGTGTGGACGCATCCGATCGTGGGCAGAGTGCGTATGACCGTCAACGGCGCATGCACCACGTCCTGGCGCTCGCCCGATACCCTGACCATGATGTCGCTGCGACGAGACCTCCTACCGCTGGCCCTCCTGGCCGCGGTCGCCGTGCTCGCCGCCGTGCTGTGCACGGTGTTCGGCGTCGACAGCGCCGCGCTGCACTTCACGCCCGCCCTCGTGGTCCTGCTCCCGCTGCTGGCGGGTCGCTATCTGGGGGAGGAGCGCCTCGCGGCCGTCGTGGCCGCGTTCGCGCCGGGCCGCCGTCGCGCCGTCGCGCGGATCTCGCCACGCACCGGTCGCGCACCGCGACGCGTCGCGCTGGTCGGAGGCCGCCTCCTCGCCGCCGCCCACGCGGAGCGCGGACCACCGGTAGCGCTCGCCGCGCTCTGACGGTCGTCGCATCGACGGCCGAGCGCCCCGCGCCCTGACCGTCCCCGACACCTGGAGGCCCCGGTTCCGTGAGCCGACTCCGCAGCATCACCGTCGCGGCCGTCGCCACCGCCTTCGCGGTGACCGCCGCCCCCGCCACCGCCCACAAGGGCAGCCCGGACTTCGAGTCCACCATCACCGCCGTCACCGGGTTGCCCGACGGGGTCGACGTCAGCGTGCTCAACCGCGACGACAGCCTCTCGATCGTCAACCGCAGCGACGAGACGGTCGTCCTGTACGGCTACGAGTCCGAGCCGTACGCCCGGATCGATCCGGACGGCACGGTCGCGGTGAACCAGGACTCGACGGCCACGTACCTCAACGAGGACCGCTACGGGAAGGTCACGATCCCGGACGGGGTCGACAGCAAGGGGCCCGCCCGCTGGAAGACGCTCGACCGCTCCGGCCGCTTCGCATGGCACGACCACCGCATCCACTGGATGGCGTCGGGACGACCGCCGCAGGTCAAGGACCCGGACGTCCGCACGAAGGTCTTCGACTGGAAGATCGATCTGCGCGCGGGTGATCGGCCGGCCACGATCCGCGGGGTGCTGGAGTGGACGCCGAGGGACGACGGCGGCGCTCCCGTGGCGGCGATCGTCGGCTTCGCCGTCCTGCTGCTCGGCAGCCTGATCTTCGTCGTGCTCGTCCGGCGCCGCCGCCGTGACGTGACGGGTGCCGCGACCCAGACCGAGAAGGAGTCCTGGTGAGCGTGCTTCGCCGTGGCCTGGCCCTGGCAGCCCTGGTGCTCGCCACGGTCTGCGCGGTCGCCCCGTCCGGGGCTGCGGCGCACGCCTACCCGGTCGGGAACGAGCCCTTCCGCGACGAGGTCTTCCGAACCGGCCAGCCTGCCGAGGTCGTGTTCAAGTTCAACGAGCCGGTCGAGGCGTCGTTCGGAGCGGTCCGCGTCTTCGACACCCAGGCCCAGCGCGTCGACGAGCAGAAGGTCTTCCGCCCGAAGAACGACAGCAAGCGGATCGCGGTGAAGCTCAAGCCCGGGCTGCCCAAGGGCTCGTACACCGCGACCTACCGGCTCGTGAGCTCCGACGGCCACGTGATCAACGGCGGCTTCGTCTTCCATCTCGGGGAGCCGTCGACCAGCGGGGCGCTCGCCGTCGCCGACGTCATGCAGAACGACGCGTCCGGGCCGGCGCTGAGCGTCGCCCTCGCGGCGGTCAAGGCGCTCGACTACGCGGCGATCGCCCTCGCGCTCGGTGGTCTGGCGTTCCTGCTGCTGTGCTGGATCCCGGGCCTGCGCCGCGTGGCCGGTGGGAGCGGGGAGTGGGCGCAGGCCAGTCAGGCGTACGCCAGGCGTGCCAGCGTGCTGCTGCTCGCCGCCGTGAACCTCGGCCTGGCGACGGGGGCTCTCGGCATCCTGATCCAGGGCGCGATCGTCTCCGGCCAGTCGTTCTTCGACGCGCTGCAGGCGTCGGTGGTGCGCGAGGTGCTCGACACGCGCTTCGGCACCGTCTGGGGCCTCAAGCTGCTCGCCTGGCTCGGGCTCGGTGCTGTCCTGCTTGCGTCCCCACGCGCCGTCCCCGTCCTGCGCCCCGTCTCCCTCGGAGCGGACGGGCACGTGCTCGACCGTCCCGGGCCCGCCCGGCTCGCGGCGCTGCTGCTGCCGGCCACCGCCCTCGCCTTCATGCCGGCCCTGAGCGGCCACGCCAGCGCGCAGGAACCGGTGGCGGTCCTGTTCCCGCTCGACGTCGCCCACGTGGCGGCCATGAGCCTGTGGCTCGGAGGCCTGGTCGCGCTCGTGGCGCTGCTGCCCGCGGCGACCGGTCGCCTGGAGCCCGCCGATCGCGCCCGGCTGCTTTCCGCGGTGCTCGGACGGTTCTCGCCGGTCGCCGTGCTCGCGGTGCTGGTCCTGGCGCTCACCGGGACGGTCCAGGCGGTGCTCCACCTCACGAGCTTCGGTCAGCTCACCTCGACCGGGTTCGGACGCGCGATCCTCGTGAAGGTCGTGCTGCTCCTCGGGCTGGTGGCGCTGGGAGCGCTGAACCGGCGCAGGACCCTGCCCAAGCTCGACGCGATCGCACGGGACGGAGGGACCGCGGGCGCGGTCGGCACGCTCCTCAAGCGGACGCTCCGCGCGGAGGTCGCGCTCATCGTCGCGGTGCTCGCCACCACGGGCGCCCTCGTGGGCTACACGCCGCCGGTGGCGGCCGCCGGGGCGGCGGTCGTGAACGTCGAGCAGCGGATCGGACCGCTCGATCTCACCGCGACGGTCGAGCCCGCGACGGTCGGCGCCAACACGCTGCACCTCTATCTCTTCGACGCCAAGACCGGTGCGCCGTTCGACGACACCAAGTCCATCACCGCCCAGGCCACGCTCGAGAAGGCGGGCATCGGCCCGCTCGACATCGCGCTGCGCAGGTCGGGCCCCGGGCACTTCACCGCCGACGCGTTCCAGCTGACGCTGGCCGGCGACTGGACCATCCGCGTCGTCGATCGCGTGAGCGAGTTCGACGAGTACACGACGACCATCAACGTCCCCATCCGATGAGGAGCCACGACCCCATGACCCACCCCATCCGCCGGACCGCGCTCGGCGCGCTCGGCGTCCTGCTCGCGTTCCCGGCCGCCTCAGGCGCGCACGTGACCCTGCAGCCGGCCGAGGCCCCGGCCGGGGCGTACGTGGTCGAGAACGTCCGTGTACCCAACGAGAGCGACACGGCCTCCACGACCAAGGTCGACATGCAGCTCCCGGACGGGTTCGCGTTCGCGAGCTACGAGCCGCGCCCCGGATGGAAGGTCGTGGTCAAGCGGGAGAAGCTCGCGACGCCCGTCGAGACCGACGACGGCGAGCTGACCGAGCAGGTGACGCGGATCACGTGGACCGGCGATGGGGAGCAGGGTCGGATCGCTCCCGGCCAGTTCATGGAGTTCCCGCTGTCCCTGCGGATCCCCGGCAAGGCCGGCGACGAGCTCACGTTCAAGGTCGTGCAGACCTACAGCGACGGCGAGGTCGCGCGCTGGATCGGGGCGAAGGACAGCGACGCACCCGCGCCCGTGATCAAGGTCACGGCCGCACAGGCCGATCATGGCAGCAGTGACAGCCACACCGAGAGCGACGACACGGCGGCGCCCGCGGCCACGCCGGAAGCCGTGTCGGCAGCCCAGGAAGCTGACGATGACGACGACTCGGGGAACACCCTCGGCGTCATCGGGATCGTCCTGGGGACCCTCGGCCTCACGGCCGGCGGTCTGGCACTCACCCG
>NZ_JBFIGP010000071.1:0-14999 GCF_041602235.1 Paraconexibacter sp. | reverse complement strand
GTGCCGTCGACGTCCTCGGGCACCGCGGCGGTGCCGGCCTCGACGACGTAGGGGACCGAGACCGGCAGGCCGCTCGCGGCCGAGAGATCGACCGGGAGCGCGACGCTGCCGGCGGCGCCGGTGCCCTCGAGTGCCTGAGCCGGCGCGATCGACACGCTCGGCGCCGGGTCGTCGTCGACGATCTCGCCCTTGGCCGTTGACGCGCTGGCGCTGATGGAGTCGCCCTGGGGGCTGTCGAGGGCCGCGACCACGGTCTCGTTCGTCGCCCCCTCGTGCAGGGCGTCGTCGAGCACGCGCACGCCGACCGCGACCGAGGTGCCGAAGACGCTCCCCGGCAGCTCGACCGTGACGCCGGGCTCGCCGGTGTAGTCCGCGCCGGCGGTCGCGGTGCCCCCCGTGGTCCGGAACACCACCCGTGCGGCGCCGCAGAAGCACCCGGAGCGGGCGATCGTGTAGGTGAGCGTGGCGTTCGCCGTCCCCTCGCCGACCGGGGCGGGACCGCTGATCGAGATCGCCGCGTGCGCCCCAGGCACGATCGCCCCGAGGACGATCGCCGTGGTGAGCATGCCCAGTCCCCCCCGGCGGATGCCCTTCCGCCCCTGCCCCCTGATCCGCATCGACGAGACGGTAGCTGAGGGACCGGCACGAAGGCGGCGCATGCCTCGAAGCGATCGGGCGGCCCGGCCGCTACGATGCCGCGAGCACCTTCCCCGGTGATGTAACGGCAACATGACTGACTGTTAATCAGTTCTTGGTGGTTCGAATCCACCCCGGGGAGCTCCGGCGCACGGCTCGTGAGGGATACGGACCGGGCCGCACCCGGAGCGCGGCGAGCACGATGTCGCGCCGCCGGCGGAGGTGTCCGCCTCAGTCCTCCCGAGCGGTCTCCGCCATCGCGCGTTCGAGGGCGCGGTGCTGGGCGGCCTGCAGCGCCTGACGGCGCTGGGCGAGCTCGGCGATGCCGCCCGTGCCGCTCGCGCGGCCGTGGGCGATCATCCGGTCGACCATCGCCAGCTCGACCTTGCGAGCCTCCGCTTCCAGCACGGCACCGGACCCGCCCATGTCGGCGGCCCGGACCTGCAGCTCCGCGGCGAGCGCCGAGAGGTCGTGATCCTCGGGGTCGAGTCCCGCCGTGGGATCGCCCGGATGGGCCAGCAGCTGCCGCGCCGCCCGACGGTGCAGATCGGTGGTGAAGGCGAGGTCGAGGTCCAGCCGCTCGAGCTCGGTGGTGCCGGCCTGCGGAAGCGCCGTGACAGCGGCAAGGAACGCCCGCTCGGTCTCGGCGGCGGTGTCCGAGAAGGCGCGGCGCCGCGGGCCTCCCGGACGCTCGGCCGGTCGCGGGCCGTCCGCCGTGCGGCGCGGCGCCTCGACCGGCGCGCGGGCTGCCGCCGCGGATCCCTCCGAGAGCCAGCCGCTCACCAGCGTCGGCTTCTCGTCGATGCGCTCGGCGACGAGCCGGGTCAGCTCCTCCCGCAGCGCACCGGCCGGCAGCTCGGCGAACACGGGGCGCAGTTCGGCGATCACCTGGTCCTTGCCCTCCGCGCTGTCGAGCCTGCCGAGGTCGAGCGCCCGTCGCACGCGGAACGTCACGAACGGCAGCGACGCCGCGACCCGAGCACGCATGCCCTCCGCCCCGCCGAGCTCCTCGTCGGCGACGACATCGGCAGGGTCCTTCCCCCGGGGCAGCTCCACCACGCGCAACGTCACCCCACGACCACGGGCCACCGACGCGGCCTTGAGCATCGCCTTCTGGCCGGCCTCGTCCGCGTCGAGCGCCATGTGGACGGTCGGCGCGAGGCGGGACAGCTCCGCGACCTGGTCGGGGGTCAGGGCGGTGCCCATCTGCCCCACCGTGTTCGTCAGTCCCGCCTGGTGCAGGGCGATGACGTCGGTGTACCCCTCGCACAGGACCACCTCCCCCGCCTTGGCCGCCGCGCTCCGCGCCAGGTCCGCGCCGAAGAGATGCAGGCCCTTGTGGTAGACCGCGCTGTCGTTGGAGTTGAGGTACTTCGGACCGTCCTGGCTGCTGAGGGTCCGGGCGCCGAATCCCAGCACGCGTCCGCGGCGGTCGCAGAGCGGGAACATCACGCGCCCGCGGAACGCGTCGAAGATCCGTCCCTCTCCCTGCGCGCGCTTGGCGAGACCCGCGTCGTAGCACTCGCGGTTGGAGAAGCCCGCCTTGCGGGAGGCCAGGAGCACCTTGTCCCAGGCCTTGGGCGAGTAGCCGACGCGGAACCGGCGCAGGACCTCCTCCCCCAGCCCTCGCTGCTCCAGGTACTCCCGTGCTCGCCGCGCCTCGCTGCTCTCCCACAGGTAGCGGACGTAGAAGGCCGCTGTCCGCTCCAGCAGCTCGAGCAGGCGTTCGCGCGCGAGGCGCCGCCGAGCGGCGTCCGGGTCCTCGTCCTCGAGCTCGAGCTCGACGTTGTAGCGGGAGGCCAGGAACTCCATCGAGCCCTTGAAGTCCAGGCCCTCGAGCTCCTGCACGAAGCTGAAGCAGTCGCCCGAGACCCCGCACCCGAAGCAGTGGTAGACCTTCTTGGACGCCTCGACGCTGAAGGAGCCCGAGCGCTCCTCGTGGAACGGGCAGCGACCCATGTAGCTCGCACCGCCGGTCTTCTTGAGCTCCGTGCGCTGTCCGACGAGGTCGACCATGTCGACCGCGTCGCGGACCTTCTCCTTGCTGTCGGACGTGTACTTCGCCATCTGCGTGGTGGGAGACTAGAGCGGCAGCGACGCCGGGACGGCGAGCGCCTCGAACGTGCGGATGCAGTACCGGTCGGTCATGCCCGCGAGATAGTCGGTGACGCGCTGCGCGAGATCGGCTCCGGGGGCGCCGCCGCCGTCCGGGGGTCCGTCCGGGAGGGCGACGTAGTGCTCGAACAGCGTCTGCAGGACGCGCTCGATCCGCTCGTGCTCGCGGCGGGCGACCGCGCCGAGGTAGACCTCGTCGAACATGAACGTGCGCAGGGCCGCCATCGCCTCCCCGGCCTCGTCGCCCTGGACGATGTCGCCGCCGCGCTCGGAGTGCTCGACGAGGTCGTGGACGAGCCGGTCGATCCGGACGGACCCGGTGCGGCCCAGGACGTCGAGCGGGGCCTGCGGCAGCCGCGCCTCGTCGAGCACGCCCGCGCGCACCGCGTCGTCGATGTCGTGGTTGATGTAGGCGATCCGGTCCACCAGCCGGACGATCCTCCCCTCGAGCGTGCGGGGGGTCGGCGCCCGGCCCGAGTGACAGCGGATGCCGTCGCGGACGTCGTCGGTCAGGTTCAGCCCGCGCCCCTCGCGCTCGAGGACGTCGACCACGCGCAGCGAGTGCTCGTAGTGCCGGAACTCCCGCCCGAACCGCCGCTGCAGGCAGCGGTCCAGGACGTCCTCGCCGATGTGTCCGAACGGTGGGTGGCCGAGGTCGTGCCCCAGCCCGATCGCTTCCGTCAGGTCCTCGTTGAGGCCGAGCGCGCGGGCGACCGTCCGCGAGATCTGGGTGACCTCCAGCGTGTGGGTGAGCCGCGTGCGGTAGTGGTCGCCCTCGGGCGCCACGAACACCTGCGTCTTGTGCTTCAGGCGGCGGAACGCCTTGCTGTGCACGATCCGGTCGCGGTCACGCTGCAGCGGGGTGCGCAGCCCGCAGTCCTCCTCCGCGACGGCGCGACGCGCCGGGTAGGAGCGGGCGGCCAGCGGCGAGAGGTTCTGCTCCTCCCAGGCTAGGCGGCGCTGCGCGTAGGAGCGGGCGACGGGTCCCGGATGGGTGTGAGGGTCCCAGGTGCTCGGCGCGTCCACCCGGTGATTGTCGCAGCGTCGGCCTCGCGCCTGACGGCGAGCGCCAGCCACGCGGTCAGCGGGATCGCCCAGGCGAGGTACAGCAGGTCCGCGAACGCCCCGGAGTACGGACCCGCGAGGTGTGCGAAGAGCAGCCAGACCAGCGCTCCGCCCGATGCCGCGAGCACGGGCGCACGACGCCGGTCGAGCACCTCGTAGGCACCCAGTGCCAGCAGCATCGGCAGGTGGTAGTACCCGTGGTTCCACGGATCGAGCCAGCAGCGCAGCAGGAGGATCAGCGCCACCAGCAGCAGCGCGCCCCGGACCGTGAGCGTGGCGGCACCCAGCCGGCGCCAGCAGGCGGACGACACCGCGACCGCGAGCACGGCGACCCCGGGATGCGCGACCGTCCGGAGCCAGTCCGGCACCAGTTGGCTGCGTGCGAACTCCCCCCCGCCGATCGGCACCGTCCGCGCCTCCGTCACCGTCAGGTGCCACACGTTGACGGGCCGCATCGCGCTGAGGCCACCGACCGGCCGACGCAGCGCGTCGATGAACGCCGCAGGGTCGGCGAGGAGCATCGGCACGTACGCGGCCACCGTGACGATTCCGGCCGGTAGGAGCAGACGGACCACCACGTCCCGCCTTCGCGGCACACACAGGACGACCGGGAGGACCGCGAGCAGCGCCCACTGCTTGGTGGCCACCGCCAGACCGACGGCCAGGCCCGCCTCACGATGGCGCCTGGCGCACGCCAGGAGCACCGCCGCGACGCACAGCGCCGCGGCCAGGGGCTCCTCCGGATGGCCGAGCGCCAGCGCGCGGTACGTGACCGGGTTCAGGGCCAGGAGGGACACCGCGAGGACGGCCGCGGCGGGGCGCGCACCCGCCGACGCCATGGCTCGGCCCAGGACGGCGATGAGCAACGCGGGAACCAGCAGGCACGCGAAGGCGCCGGCGCGGTACACGGCGAGGTCGCCGCCGCCCGCGAGGTGCACGATCTCCGCGAACGGCCATCGCAGCCACAGCGACAGCGGTCCCATCGACGGCTGATGCGCCGTGAAGGCGGCGAGGTCCCCCGCCAGCAGCGCCTCGATCGCCGGACGGGTGTCCGCCGCGTAGTCCGTGCCCAGCGGCGAGAGCAGGGTGAGCGCGAGCATCGCGGCCGTCGCCACGGCCAGCAGCAGGAGCGTCGTTCGTGCGTCGGCCCGTGCCTCCACGACGTCTGCGTCGGTCCGGCATCGCCGACCCTTGAGCCGATCGCCGCAGATCTCGTGCATCGGGCCAGCGGGGCCAGAGGCACGGCAGGGACCCTCGATCAGCGGTCGCCGCGCCGCGGGGCGCGCATCCCGCCGGCCGCCGCGCTCACGTGCGGGCGTCGGCGCCCGCGACGGCGGCCTGCGCCGCTGCCACGCGGGCGATCGGCACCCGGTAGGGCGAGCAGCTCACGTAGTCGATGCCGGACTCGTGGAAGAACGCGATCGAGTCCGGGTCGCCTCCGTGCTCGCCGCACACGCCCAGCTTCAGCTGCGGTTTCGTGCACCGGCCCAGCCAGGCCCCCATGCGCAGCATCTGGCCGATGCCCGGGCTGTCGATCGTCTCGAACGGGGAGCGGTCGAGGATGCCGACGTCGATGTAGCGGGCCAGGATGCGGCCCTCGATGTCGTCGCGGCTGAAGCCGAGCCCGGTCTGCGTGAGGTCGTTCGTGCCGAAGCTGAAGAAGTCGGCGTGGTGCGCGATCTCGTCCGCCAGGAAGCAGGCGCGCGGCAGCTCGATCATCGTGCCGACGAGGTAGGCGTCGGCCGGCATCCCCACCTCACGGGCCACCCGATCGATCAGCCCGCGGACGAGCTCGAGCTCGCGCTCGTAGTCGACCAGGGGGACCATGACCTCGACCCGCGGGGGCGTGGGACCGTCGATGCGGGCGGCCGCGGTGAACAGCGCCCGCACCTGCATCTCGTACAGGGCCGGCATCAGGATCCCGAGGCGGACCCCCCGGGTGCCGAGCATCGGGTTGACCTCCTGCAGCGACTCGACCCGCGCACGCTCCGGCGAGTGCTCCGGCAGGGCCTCCGGGTGCGGGAGGAACTCGTGCAGCGGCGGGTCCAGCAGCCGAACGGTCACCGGCCGTCCGTCCATGGTCCGCAGGATCTGCTCGAAGTCCGACTCCTGCAGTGGCCGCAGCGCGTCGATCGCGGCGGCGCGGTCGCGATCGTTCGCCGCCAGGATCACGTCGGCCATCAGCGGCTGGCGGTCGCCGAGGAACATGTGCTCGGTGCGACACAGGCCGATGCCCTCCGCCCCGAAGGAGATCGCGCGCGCCGCGTCCTGCGGCGTGTCGGCGTTGGTCCGGACCCCGAGTCCCCGCAGCTCGTCCGCCCAGGCCAGCACCGTCTGGAAGTGCTCGCTGACCTCGGGCTCGACGAGCGGGACGTCGTCGGTGGTGACCGCGCCGGTGCTCCCGTTGATCGCGATGAGGTCGCCGTCGTGCAGGACGACATCGCCGACGCGCAGCGTGCGGGCGTCGAGATCGATCTCGACCTCGGACGCACCCGTCACCGCCGGACGTCCCATGCCCCGGGCCACGAGCGCGGCGTGGCTGGCCTTGCCGCCCTCGCTGGTGAGAATGCCCTTGGCCGCATGGAACCCCGCCACGTCATCGGCCTCGGTGAACGGACGGGCCAGGATCAGGTCGTGCGGGTACTCGGGGTCCGACGCGCGCGCGACGGCCTCCTTGGCCGTGAACACCAGGTGGCCCTTCGCCGCCCCCGGTGAGGCGGCGACCCCGCGCGCCAGGACCGCGTAGTCCAGGTTGCCGAACGTCGGATGCAGCAGGGCGTCCAGGGACGAGGCGTCGATCGTGCGCAGCGCGGCGCCCTTGTCGAGCAGTCCCTCGGCCACCGCGTCGACGGCGAACCGCACCGCGGCCTGGGCGGGCCGCTTCGCAGCCCGGGTCTGCAGCATGTACAGGCGGCCTTCCTCGACCGTGAACTCCGTGTCCTGCATGTCGCCGTAGTGACGCTCGAGCGTGCGCAGGATGTCCATGAGCTGCGCATGGACCGCCGGCTGCCACTCCGCGAGCTCGCGGATGTCGCGCGGCGTGCGCACCCCGGAGACCACGTCCTCCCCCTGCGCGTTGGCGAGGAAGTCCCCGGACGGCTCCGGCGCGCCGTCGACCTCGTCGCGGCTGAAGGCCACGCCGGAACCCGAGGTCTCGCCCTTGTTGCCGAAGACCATCTGCTGGACGTTGACCGCGGTGCCCCAGGAGTCCGGGATGCGGTTGAGCCGCCGGTAGGTGACCGCCCGGTGGCCGGTCCACGAGTCGAACACGGCGCGGATCGCGCCGTCGAGCTGCACGCGCGGGTCCTGCGGGAACGCCTCGCCCGTCGCGTCGCGGTACAGGTCCTTGAACGTCGCCACGAGGGCGCGGAGGTCGTCGGTGTCGAGCTCGGTGTCCAGCGCCACGCCCCGCACCTGCTTGCGCTGTGCGATCGCACGCTCGAGGTCCTCCCCCGCGACCCCCTTGACCACGTTGGCGTACATCTGCACGAAGCGCCGGTAGGAGTCCCAGGCGAAGCGCGGGTTCTGCGTCCGCGCGGCGAGCCCCTCCACGGACCGGTCGGTGAGCCCCAGGTTCAGCACCGTGTCGAGCATGCCCGGCATCGACTCCCGGGCGCCTGACCGCACCGACACGAGCAACGGGTCCTCCGGGTCACCGAGGGTCTTCCCGGTCGCAGCCTCGAGCCTGCCGAGGGCGGAGATCGTCTGCTCGTGCAGACCGTCGGGAAGCGTCCCGCCGGACTCCATGTAGGCGACGCAGGCGGCCGTCGTGATCGTGAAGCCGGCGGGAACGAGTGCCGGCCCGAGGACCCGCGTCATCTCCGCGACGTTCGCCCCCTTGCCGCCGAGCAGGTCGCGCTGCTCACGCGACCCGTCCGCGAAGTCCTGGACCCAGAGGGTCTCGGAGTCGGGAGTCCTCGCGGCTGGCGTGCTCACGCTCGCGATCCTAGTCCAGCCGTCGCCGGCCGGAGATGGACGTGAGCGTGATGCTCGACGGTGTCCACGATCGCCCGTTCGGCCTGCTGCAGCGCGCGAGGCGACGCCGAGGGCGCGTCGGCGAGCGTCCGGCCGAGCGCCGCCGTCAGGAAGGCGTGCGCGGCCTCGTCGAGGGGGAACGCTCCGGCCTCGCAGCTGGCGCAGACGACACCGCCGGCCGCGCCGCTGAAGCCCGTCAGATGGTCGGCGTCGCCGCACGAGGCACAGGCGGCGAGGTGCGGGGCCAGGCCGCCCGCGACCAGCAGCTTCAGGCGGAACGCCAGTTGGTTGGCGTGGGTCGCGGCCGACGGGGTCACCGCGTCCGGTCCGGCCCCCCGGTCCAGCAGCGCGAGCTCGTGACACAGGAGGTTGTAGACCGCGGGGTTCGGGTCGGGCGTGTCGAACAGGCGGGCCACGGCGTCACAGGCCCGTGCGGCGGCATCGAGGGCCGCGGCATCCTCCCGCAGACGTCGGTGCGCCTCGAGCGACTGGGCTCCCGTGACCGTGAGCAGGTCGCTGCGCCCCTCGTGGAGGACGAGGTCGACGCGCCCGAACGGCTCGAGCCGGCCACCGAAGCGGCTGCGTGCGCGCCGCACGCCCTTGGCGATCGCACCGACGCGTCCGCGCCCCGGCGTGAACAGGTGCAGGATCCGGTCCGCCTCTCCGTAGCGGATCGAGCGCAGGACGATCGCCTCGGTCTTGACCGGTCCGGCCATCGCTCAGCCCGGGGTGCGGAACCCGCGTGGGGCACCCGCTATACTTTCTGAAGTTATGGCTTCGATCACCGTCTACACCACCAACGCCTGCGCGTACTGCGTCCAGGTCAAGCGACTCCTCGACAAGCGCGGCCTCACGTTCGACGAGATCAATCTCGCACGTGACCCGGAGGGACGCACGGCGCTCATCGAGAAGACCGGCCGCATGAGCTTCCCGCAGGTCCTGATCGGTGACACCGTGGTCGGCGGGTTCGAGGAGACGGTCCGCGCCGAGCGCAGCGGCCAGCTGGCGCAACTGCTCGCCGAGGCGGCCTAGCCACGGGCCCTCAGCCCAGCAGCACGGCGTAGATCACGCTTCCGAGCACGCTGCAGGCCAGCAGCAGACCGGCGTCGTAGGTCCGCTTCTCGGTGAGCCGGACGATCGCGAAGATCAGCCCGACGAGCGGCAGGATCGCCGCGACCGCATAGGGGAAGACCAGGGCAGCACGCTCGCTCACCGCCGGGATCCTACGCCTCGCCGGACGCGCGGACGCGGCTGGCAACGCTCGCACACGTACGTGCCGCGCCCCCCGACGACGAGCTTCACGATCTCGGTGCCGCACGTGCGGCACGGCTCACCGCGTCGCAGGTGCACCAGGAAGTCGTGCTGGAAGCCGCCGTACACGCCTTCGACGTTGCGGAAGTCGTCGATCGTCGCGCCTCCCGCCGCGAGGCCGGCGCTCAGCGCCTCCACGATCGCCGCCGCGATGGCGTCCCACTGGGCCGCGGTGATCCGGTCGACGGGCCGCAGCGGATGCACCCCGGCCCGGTGCAGGGCCTCGTCGGCGTAGATGTTCCCCACCCCCGCGACACGACGCTGATCGAGCAGGAACGGCTTGACCGGGGCACGGCGACCGCGGGCCTGTGCCCGGAGCACCGCCCCGTCGAACGCGTCGTCGAGCGGCTCGGGACCGAGGCGCGCGCCGAGGAAGGCCTCGAGCGCGGTGTCCCCGAGCGCGAGCTCCCCGGTGCCGAAACGCCGCGGGTCACAGAACAGCAGTGCGTGGCCACCGTCGAAGCCCAGCCGCACCCGCTGATACCGCTCCGACGGATCGGCGTCGACGAGCAGCGTGCCGGTCATCCGCAGGTGCACGAGCAGGTGCATCTCCTGCGAGAAGGACCAGATGAGGTACTTGCCGCGACGGTCGAGCCGCTCCAGGCGACGCCCGACGAGCGCGTCGACCACCTCCGACGGTGCCCACGGGCGGCACCAGCGCGGATCCAGGATCTCGAGCGTCTCGAGCGTGCGGCCCTCGACGAACGGCACCAGGCCGCGCCGGATCGTCTCGACCTCCGGGAGCTCCGGCACGGGTTCAGGCCGCGGAGCGGTCGGGGTCGCCGGCGAACGACCGGCCCGGGAGCCCCGGAGCCGGGTCGAGACCGAGCCAGGACACGGCGGTCGCCCCCACGTCGGCCAGCGGGCCGTCGTGCCGACGCCCCCCGTGACCCTCGAACACGGCCAGCAGCGGTGCGTACTCGCGCGTGTGGTCGGTGCCCGGGGTCGTCGGATCGCAGCCGTGGTCGGCGGTCAGGACGAGGAGGTCCCCGGCACGCAGCAGCCCGAGCCAGTCGGCCACGGCAGCGTCGATGTGGCGCAGCGCCTGGGCGAACCCCTCGACGTCCTTGCGATGCCCGTAGGTCTGGTCGGTCTCGACGAGGTTCGTGACGACGAGGCCGTGGTCGAGGTCCCGCACCAGCGCCCCGGTCCGCTCCAGCGCGACCGCGTTCGTGGCCCCCGGGTGCACGTGATCGAACCCGCGACGGGCGAACAGGTCCGCGACCTTCCCGACGGCGTGCGTCGGGACACCGGCGTCCTGGATCGCGTCCACGTGGCTGGGCGTCGGCGGGTCGACCGCGAGGTCCAGGCGACCGGCCGTCCTGCGGAACGTCCCGGGCACCCCCTCGAACGGCCGGGCGATCACGCGGCCGACGGCGTCGGGCCCGACCATCACCGCGCGGACGCGCGCGCAGATCTCGTGCAGCGTCGCCTCCGGGACGACGTCCACGTGCGCCGCGATCTGCAGCACCGAGTCCACCGAGGTGTAGAGGATCAGCTCCCCCGTCCGGAGATGGTGGGGTCCGTGATCCTCGAGGGCGGCGATGCCCTCGTACGGCGCGTTGCAGCAGCAGCGCCGACCCGCCGCCACCTCGATCTTGGCGAGCACGGCCGGCGGGAAGCCGCTCGGGTAGGTCGGCAGCGGCCCCGAGGCCACCACGCCGAACAGCTCCCAGTGACCGGTCGTGGAGTCCTTCCCAGGACCGAGCGGGTGCAGGCGACCGTGGACCGCTCCCGGGCGCAGGGTCGGCGGAACGCCGAGCAGGTCCCGGACGTTCCCCAGCCCCAGCGCGCCCAGCGCCGGGAGGTCGAGACCTCCCACGGCCTGCGCAAGGTGCGCCAAGGTGTCGGCGTCGCCGTCGCCGTACGCCTCCGCATCCTCGGTCGCGCCCGCGCCGCACGCGTCCATGACCACGACGAACGCCCGGCGGGCTCGCTGAGCGCCACCGCTCACGCCGTCGGCGCCCGGAGCTCGAGCGACCGCAGGAGCGGCCTGAAGTAGAGCGCGTCGATGCGACGGAAGTCGTCGTTCGGCGCGTACATGTCGACGACGAACTCGGCCCCGTGCGCGTAGACGTGCGCCGATCGGACGGTCCGCGGCACGCCCGCGATCGTCTCGGTGGCGCGGATCTCGACGGCGGGCTTCCCGTCGACGCGGGTTCGCGCGGAGCGGATCACGGTGAAGGACGGGTCCCGCGCCTTGGCAGCGGCGATCAGGTCCGCCATCGCGCGGTCCAGCTCGGCCTTCGTGCGCGGGAGCGTCTCGGTGCGCGGGTACCGCAGCAGCGAGACGATCGCGGCGCCGCTGGCGATCGTGGTGACCTCGGGTGGCTGGCCGCTGGTCACGGTCCAGCCCGCCGGGGCGATCAGCGAGTACCCCGCCTTGGGATCGTCGAGCGGGTTGTCACCCAGCCGGACGCCGGGCAGCGGGGTCTCCGGAACCGGCGCTCGCTCGTTGCCGCAGCCGGGCGCCGCCGCGGCGAGCGCGAGGGCGGCCAGCAGGAGGGGCAACGGTCGACGGCGGCGGGCAGGCATCCCGCCCGATTCTGACGGACGCGCCCCGCGACCGGACCTCAGGCCACCGGGGACGCGGTCGACGCGCGGGGATGCGCCCGGAAGTAGACGTCCCGCAGACGCTCGGCGGACAGGTGCGTGTAGATCTGGGTGGTGGCGATGTCCGCGTGCCCGAGCATCTCCTGCAGGGCGCGCAGGTCGCAGCCGCCCGCCAGGAGGTGGGTGGCGAAGGTGTGACGCAGCGTGTGCGGGCTCATCCGTCCCTGCAGTCCCGCGCTGCGGGCGTGGCGCTGCACGATCTTGTAGAGGCCCTGCCGGGTCAGGCCCTGCCCGCGCTGGTTGACGAACAGGTGTGGCTCGTCGGCGAGTCCGACCAGGACGGGGCGGGACCGGGCGAGGTAGACGCGCGCCGCCTGCACGGCTTCCCGGCCGATCGGGACCAGGCGCTCCTTGTTCCCCTTGCCGCGGGCCCGCAGCACCCCGGCGTCGAGGTCGACGTCGCGCACCTCCAGCGCCACGGCCTCCGAGGCGCGAAGGCCGCAGGCGTACATGAGCTCGAGCAGCGCGCGGTCGCGTACCGCGCCCGGCTCGTCGCCGACCGGGGCCGCCAGCAGCGCGGCGATCTCGTCGCGGCTGAGGACCTGCGGGAGCTTCTGGGACTTCTTCGGCGCGCGGAGGTCGGCGGTCGGGTCCCCGTCCAGCAGGTTCTCGCGACGGAGGTGCCGGTAGAACGAGCGCAGGCAGGCCGCCTTGCGCTGCAGCGTGGCCGCTGCCACCGGCGGTCGACCGGGTGAGCCGGCCGCGAGGTCCTGGAGGACCCCGGAGAGCTGCTGGTGCTGGGCCTCCAGCACCCCGACGCCGACGCGCTGGAGGTAGGCGCCGAGCTGCAGCAGGTCGCTGCGATACGCCTCGAGCGTGTTGCGGGAGAGCCCGCGCTCGAACTCCAGGTAGGCGAGGAAGTCGAGCACGTGGTGCTCGAACTGGCGGTCGGCGGGCGGGGCGGGTGCGAGAGCCATGTCGCTCTCGGTGTTCCACCCGCGGTCCGTGGGTCCTCGCCGGTGCAAGGACCGCTGCGTGCCGCACGATCGCGTGCAGGGACCGCGGCCGGAGGCCCCGTTCGCTACGGGCGCCGCGTCAGCGTCGCCGCCGGTCGATCAGCCACTGGAGGGCGATGATGGTCTTGGCGTCCCGCGTGGCGGCGAGCGCCCCCTCGAGATCGTCCAGCGGCCAGTGCACGAGCTCGATCCGCTCGTTCTCACCGGAGTCGGCGAAGGGCACGTCGCGCAGGCCGGTGGCGAAGAAGAGGTGGACGGTCTCGCCCAGGACGCCGACGGCCGCGTAGAACGAGCGGATCAGCTCCCAGTGGTCGGCCGCCTTGCCGATCTCCTCGGCGAGCTCGCGCTCGGCGCAGTCCTGCAGCGGTTCACCGGGCTTGTCGAGGCGTCCGGCCGGTACCTCGAGCACGTCCGGGTCCGCGACGGCCTCGCGGGGCTGGAGCACGAGGTGGACGTGCTCGTCGTCAACGGCGAGGATCGCCACCGCGCCCGGATGCCGGATGACCTCGCGGTCCACCACCTCGCCGTCGGGGTAGCGGAAGCGGTCGGCGCGGACCTGCACGATCCGGCCGTCGTAGACGACGTCGCCGCCCACGTGCTCGAAGTCGCGCTCGCTCATGCCCCCACCCTTTCCGCAAGTCGCGTCCCGCACACCAGGGCGGCCGCGAAGAACGGCGGATCCTCGTCGATCGACCGCCCCATGGTCCTGGCGGGCAGCCCGGTCGCGCGGTACCCGGGGAGATCGGCTGGCAGCTCGTGCGGCTGGTGACCGGTGTCCTGCACGACCGTCAGCGGGCTCGGTACGTCGGGTTCGGCACCCGACTCCAACCCGGACGGGAGCGCGACGTCCACCGGGGCGAGCAGCAGGCGCAGGACGGTGCTGGTGTGGTGGCTGAGCCCCCGGTGGCGTGGTCGGGGGTCTCCCGAGCTCATCCTGGCGCAGAGCACCACCGGACACCCGAGCGCGAGCGCGGTGTGGGCGCTCTCCATCGCGATGAGCCCCCCGTGCCCCAGCGCACTGCCCGACCCCAGGATGCCCGGGCCGGGCCCGCACACCGCGGCGTCCCACCCGAGCTCGGTCAGGCCGTGCTGCACGGCGCCGGCGGTCGTGATGGCCTCGCCCTCACCCCCGTAGGCGGGTGCGGCCGTGAGGTGCCCGGCCAGGAGCCCGCGCGAGCGGAGGTCGGCCACGACGCGGGAGTGCCCGCCCGGTAGGGCGCCTCCCCCGGTCTGCACGTATCCGAGGCGGGCCGCCGGACGCTCCTGGGCGAACGCCCAGGCGAGGGGCGCGAGCTGCCCGTGCAGCCCGAACACGCCGACGGGCCGGTCCAGCGGCGCACGAAGGTCCTCCCCCTCCACCGGCAGGACGGCGTGCTGCAGGGACGTGTAGTTGAGCTTCATGACGTGGGCGTCGGCGGTCCCGCGCCCGTCGAGTCCGCGGGTGAGGTTGACGTGCAGGACGTCGAACCCGCCCGACCCGAGACGGAGGTCCACCGCCTGGGCGTTGACGACCACGTCGTCGCCGACCGAGCAGGCCCCGTGCAGGGCGATCTCCGCGATGGCCGCCCGGCGCCGGCCGTCGATCTCCACCACGATGTCCTGCTCGGCGCGGTCCGCAGGACCGGCTTCGACGACGGTGCCACGGCGAAGGACGAGCATCCCGCCAAGCCTACGGCCCGCCCGCCCCCTACGCGGCGCGCCGGCGCACCCGGCCCGGGCCCCGGCCGCGCCGGCCCGGCCTGGTGGCAGCGGCCTGGTCGGCACGAGGACCGGCGGGCGCCACCGCCTCGCAGTTCCAGCAGCGCTCGTGCGGGATGTCGGCGAGCACCACACCCAGGATGTCGAGCATCCGCGAGACCGCGACGAGCGGGACGAGCGTGGCGATACCGGAGCCCGGCACCACCAGCAGCACCTCCTCGTCGGGCACGGGTGCGGCGTGGTCCTCGAGGTGGGCGAGGACGAACCGGGACGGGGGCGTGGCGAGGTCCAGCGGGTCGGGGTCCTCTCCGTCCACGTCCGTCGATGGCTCCCAGTCGACGGCCTGGGCCCGGCCGAGCACCGGATCCGGGACCTCGTACGGCGCCCCGCAGACGAAGCAGCGGGCGTCGTACGCGGTCTGGCCGCGCATCTGGAGCGCGCGGCGCAGCGTCCGCAGGCCGCCGGCGACATCGTCGGCGGGTCCGTCGATCCTCATCCGCGCGATGTCGTTCCAGCAGTAGAGCGTCGCCACGCCGGGCGCCGGGACGGGGCGGCACGGGTGCGCGCCGGGGGTGAGGATTCCGAGCCACATGCCGCCAGGCAACCACGGCGCGGCGCCCGCGACGGCGC
>NZ_JBFIGP010000070.1:0-15071 GCF_041602235.1 Paraconexibacter sp. | reverse complement strand
GTGCCCGGCGTCGGCGCCTTCCCCGCCGCGATGCGGCGGCTCCACGAGCAGGGCCTCGTGGACCTGCTGCGTGACGTGGCGTCCGCGGGGACGCCGATCTTCGGCGCCTGCCTGGGCATGCAGCTGCTCTTCGAGGGCTCGGTGGAGCACGGGGGCGCGGAGGGTCTCGGACTGCTGCCCGGGCGCGTCGTCGCGCTGGACCCCGGCCCGGAGCATCCCGCGCTCAAGCTCCCGCACATCGGCTGGAACGAGGTGCGCTGGACGCGCCCGTCGCCGATCAGCGAGGGGCTGCCGGACCCGTCGACCTTCTACCACGTGCACAGCTACGTGCCGGTCCCCTCGCAGGACGACGTCGTCCTCGGCATCAGCGACTACGGGACGGAGTTCGCCAGCGTCGTCGGCCGCGACAACGTCTACGGCGCCCAGTTCCATCCCGAGAAGTCCTCGACGCACGGTCTTGCGATGCTCGCGAACTTCGCCCGCCTCTGCGCCCGCTCGGCGCAGCCGAACACCCCGGTCCCCTCATGATCCTCTATCCCGCCATCGACATCTCCGACGGCAAGGCCGTACGCCTCGTCCAGGGCGACTTCGACGCCAAGACCGTCTACGACGACGACCCGCTGGACGCCGCACGTGCCTGGGTGGACGCCGGCGCGCGGTTCCTGCACGTCGTGGACCTCGACGGCGCCAAGTCCGGCGAGCCGAAGAACCTGCACCACCTCGAGCGGATCACGGCCGACCTGCAGGTCCCGGTCCAGATCGGCGGCGGGCTGCGCTCGCTGTCCGCGGTCCGGGCCGCGCTCGACGCCGGTGCCGAGCGGGTCATCCTCGGCACCGCGGCGTTCACCGACATCGACTTCCTCGACGACGTCCTGGGCGCGTTCCGCGAGCGCGTGATCGTCTCGGTCGACACGCGCGGGGGGATGGTCTCCACCCACGGCTGGCAGGAGACGACCACGATCCCCGCGGCCGCCGTGATCGAGCAGCTCCAGAACCGCGGCGTGAAGTCGTTCGTGTACTCCAACGTGGACCGCGACGGGATGCTGCAGGGGCCGGACCTCGACGAGGTGCGCCGGGTCGCGTCGGTCGTCCGCGGACGGTTCATCTACTCCGGGGGCATCGGCAAGGTCGAGGACCTCGCCGCGCTCGCCGCACTCCGTCAGGTGAACCTCGGCGGCGTCATCGTCGGCAAGGCGCTGTACGAGCACCGGTTCACGATCGCCGAGGCCCACGACGCCCTGGTCCCGCCGCGGCGTCCGGCCGGTCCCGGCGGCCGTGGCGACCTCTTCAAGCCCGGCCGCGACTAGCGCCCGAGGCCCCGCGAATGCACCTCAAGCGCGTCATCCCGTGCCTGGACGTCGACGCCGGCCGCGTCGTGAAGGGCACCAACTTCGTGGACATCCGCGACGCGGGGGACCCCGTCGAGCTGGCGGAGCGCTACGACGCGGAGGGCGCGGACGAGCTCGTGTTCCTCGACATCACCGCGACGCACGAGAAGCGCGACACGATCGTCGAGCTGGCACGCCGGACCGCCGACAACGTCTTCATCCCGTTCACGATCGGCGGCGGCATCCGCTCGGTCGCCGACGCCCAGGCCGTGCTCGACGCGGGCGCCGACAAGGTGTCGATCAACAGCGCGGCGGTGCAGCGTCCCGAGCTGGTCGGTGAGCTGGCGGACCACTTCGGCGCGCAGTGCGTCGTGCTGGCGGTGGACTGCAAGGCGCGGCCCGACGGTGACGGCTGGGAGGTCTATGTCGCGGGCGGGCGCACCCCGACCGGCCTGGACGTCGTCACCTGGATCCGGGAGGCCGTCGAGCGCGGCGCCGGGGAGATCCTGCTCACCAGCATGGACCGCGACGGCACGAACGACGGGTACGACCTCGCGCTCACCAGCGCGGTCGCGCAGGCCGTCGGGGTCCCGGTCATCGCCTCAGGAGGCGCCGGGCACCTCGACCATCTCGTCGACGCGCTCCAGGCCGGAGCGGATGCTGCGCTGTGCGCGTCGATCTTCCACTACGGCCAGCACACCGTCGGCGAGGCCAAGCGCCACCTCGTGGCCGCGGGTGTGCCGGTCCGGCCCGCGATCGACTGACGCGAAGGCCCGCGCGGCTACTCGCGGCGAGCGCGGCAGACCTGGCGGCCGGCCTGCTCGAAGCAGACGGTCTCGCGGCGCGGGCGGCAGATCGTCCGACCGTCGGCCCGCTTGAAGCAGACCAGCGGCGCCGGGCGCCGGCAGACGCGCTTGCCGCCGCTGCGGAAGCAGAATCGCGCACCGGACCGTCGCAGCTCGTTGCGCTTGCGGATCGCGGCCCGCCGGGCCGCGACTCGGCGGGCGAGCGCGCGTGCGGCCGCCTTGCGCTCCCGCGCCACACGGCGGCCCACCACCCGGCGGCGCTGCGCGGCGGTGAGCGGCGCGGACTTCGGCGCGGTGCCCTTGCTGGAGCCCGGGCGCCCGTCGAACGCGTACATGCTGGTCTCGCCCATGACGAACAGGCCGCGGCCCGTCGACACCAGCGGGTTGAACTTCCCGCGCCCGAAGCTCCAGATGAGGCGGCCCGACTTCGCCGTGACCGCGGTGGTGCGCTTCTCCAGCGTCGAGGAGAACACGAGGTCGCCGATGACGGTCACGCCGCCCGAGATCCGTCCCCCGGCGTTGCGGCTCCACCGGGTGCGTCCGGTGCGGGCGTCCAGCGCGTAGAGCTTGCGGTCGTAGGACCCGATGTAGACGCTCGGCGGGGTCCCGGGGACCTGCGCGACGGCGGGGGAGGAGTAGACGTAGCCGCCCGTCTCCTTGCGCCAGGCGAGCTTGCCGGTCTTCGCGGAGAAGGAGTACACGCCGCCGTCGGTGTTGCCGAGGTAGACCCGGCCGAACGCCACGGCCGGCGTGGAGTAGAACGCGCCCGCGGTCAGCCCGAGGGCGCCGCCCCGCGTCCCGGTCCGCCACAGCCGCTTGCCGTCCCGCAGCCTGAGCGCGGTCACCTGCCCGGCGTAGTCCCCGAGGAACAGCCTGCCGTTCTCGAGCGCGAGCGCGCCCTTGACCGCGCCCTTGGCCTTGGCGGTCCAGCGGACGCTGCCGTCGGAGGCGTCCAGGGCGAAGACCGTTCCGTTCTCGGTGCCGAAGTAGAGGTTGCCGCGGTGCAGGAGCGGTGAGGACTCGGCCCGGCTGGGGAGCTTGCGGGACCAGCGGGTCCGGCCGTCCTTGGCCGACACCGCGACCACGCGTCCCTTCTTCTGGCCCTTCGTGCGCTCGAGGATGACCGCGTAGACGGTGTTGTGGCCCACCGCGGGGGCGGAGGCGGCGAGGTGGCCGAGCTTCTTCTTCCACCGGACCTTGCCGGTCTGCCGGGTCAGGGCGTAGAGCGCCGCGTTGTTCTTCAGCAGGTACATCGAGCGGGAGTACAGGACCGGTGGGAACTCCAGCAGGATCGAGCCGCCCAGCTTCCAGCGCCGCGCGAACGGGGGACGCAGCGGGGTCTTCAACGGGAGGTAGTTCGTCCTGGCCTTCGTGAGGGCGTAGACGGGCCAGTTGTAGGCGCTCGCCACGTCGGAGTCGCGTTCCTGGACCGACACGGCCGGAGGCTGCTCGGGCTCGGTGAACTCGACCTCCGGGTTGAGGACGTCGCCCTGCTCGCGGGGCAGCACGACGTAGGCGGCCAGGCCACCGAGCAGGAACAGGAGCAGACCGCCCGCGAACCACGCGACAACCCGCCGTCGCCTGGGGCTGAACGGCATCCCTACACGGTAGCCGGGACAATCACCCGGTGCGCCCCTCCTCGGAGCTCCTCGAGGCCCTGCGCGCGGCTCCCGACGCCGCGGCGGTCCTGGACGCGCTGGCACCGGTTTCCGGGGTCTGGGTCGTGGGCGGCGCGGTCCGTGACGTGCTGCTGGACCGCGAGCCCCGTGAGCTCGACGTCGTCGTCGAGGGGGACCCCGCCGCGGCGCTGGACGCACTGGGCGGGACCGCGGTGGCCCACGACCGGTTCGGGACGGCCACGGTCCGTCCGGCGCACGGCAGGGAGCTCGACGTCGTCCGGGCCCGGAGCGAGAGCTACCCCGCCCCAGGGGCGCTGCCCGAGGTACGGCCCGGCACGCTCCAGGAGGACCTCGCCCGGCGGGACGTGACCGTCAACGCCATCGCGTTGCGGGTCGGCGGCGGACCACCCGAGCTGCGGGAGGTCCCCGGCGCGCGCGAGGACCTCCGGACCGGCCTGCTGCGTGTCATGCACGACGCGAGCTTCGTCGACGACCCCACCCGGCTGTGGCGGGTCGCCCGCTACGCATCCCGCCTGGGGTTCACCGTCGAGCCCCGTACCGCGGCGCTCGCCGCCAACGCGGATCCCGGCACGGTGTCCGGGCCGCGCCTGGGGAACGAGCTGCGCCTGGCTCTGCGTGAGCCCGACCCGCTCGACGTGCTGCGGCGGGCCCGCGAGCTCAACGCCGGGCTGCTGCCCGAGTCGCTCACCCTGACGCCGCCCAGGCTGCGGGATGCGCTCGCGCTCCTGCCGCCGGACGGCCGGCGCGATCTCGTGATCCTGGCCGCGTGCGCCGAGACGATGGGCGCGGGGGAGGTCGTGCGGTGGCTGGACGACCTGGCCTTCCCGGCCGGCGATCGCGACATCGTGGCGGCGGGCTCCAGGGAGATGGTGCGCACCCCGCTGCGGGTCGCGAGCACCAACGCCGAGATCGGGCGTGCCGCCCGCGGCGTCCCGATCGAGATCGTCGCCCTGGCGGGTGGGGACAACGCCCGTCGCTGGATCGAGGAGCTCCGGCACGTCCGGCCGGCGATCACGGGCGAGGACCTTCTCGCCGCGGGGATCCCGCAGGGGCCCGAGCTCGGCGCGCGGCTCGCACGCGCGCTCGACGCCCGGCTGGACGACCGCGCCGTGGGGCGCGAGGCCGAGCTGGCGGTGGCGCTCGAGGACGAGCGGTAGCGTGGGCTCCATGGCCGACCCGGTCCTGCCTGCTCCGTTCACGTGGCGCGGTGCCCACGTGCACGCGCACCTGCCCGGCGGCGAGGTGCTCTTCACCACCCGCCGCGGTGGCGTGAGCCAGGGCCCGTACGCGTCCCTGAACCTCGGTCCGTGGACCGAGGACGACGCCACGGCGGTCGACGCGAACCGCAGGCGCGTGGCAGTGGCCGTGGGACGCCCGGTCGTCGGGGTCCGGCAGGTGCACGGCACCGACGTCCGGGAGGTCGGCGCGAAGGACGCCGACCGCGATCCGCGAGAGGCCCCGGTCGAGGCGGACGCGCTCCTCACCGTCGAGCCGGAGCTCGCGATCGGTGTCGTCGTCGCCGACTGCCTGCCCGTCGCGTTCGTCGGACAGGACGTCGTCGGCATGGCCCACGCCGGCTGGCGGGGGCTCGCCGGCGGCGTGCTCGAGCGGACCGTGCAGCGGCTGCGGGCACGCCCGGGCGGACAGACGCTGGTCGCTGCGATCGGTCCCGCCGCCCGCGGCTGCTGCTACGAGGTCGGGGACGAGGTCCGGTCGGCGTTCGCCGAGCATGGCGCCGCGGTGCGGGCCGGACGCCGGATCGACCTGCCCGCGATCGCGACGCGCCTGCTGCGCGGCCTGGGGATCTCCGAGGTGCACGACACGGGGCTGTGCACCCTGTGCGCTCCCGCGGACCTGCTGTTCTCCCACCGCCGTGACGGCGGGCTCACCGGCCGGCAGATGGGGCTCGCATGGCGGAGCTGATCCGGGGCCTGGACGCCCGACGGGTCGCCGAGAACGCCGCGGAGATCCGCGAGCAGATCGCGGCGGCGTGCGCCGTCGCCGGTCGCGCGGCCGAGGACGTCGAACTCCTGGCGGCCGTCAAGTACGTCGCCCCGGAGGAGCTGCCGGTGCTGGCCGAGGCCGGGATCCGCGTGCTGGGGGAGAACCGCGCGCAGGAGCTCGTGCGCAAGGCCGCCGACTGGGACGAGGCGGGGCTCGGGGCTGTCACCTGGGACTTCATCGGCCACCTGCAGAGCCGCAAGGTGAAGGTCGTCGCCCCGCTCGTGCGCCGGATCCACTCGGTGGCCAGCGACAGCGCGCTGCGGGAGCTCGCCAAGTTCACCTCGCCGCCAGAGGTGCTGATCGAGGTCAACGTCGCCCGCGAGGAGGCCAAGAGCGGCGTGCTGCCGGAGGACCTGCCCGCGGTCCTGGACCGGTGCACGGCCCCGGTGGTGGGTCTCATGACCATGCCTCCGCTCGCGGAACGCCCGGAGGACAACCGGCGCTGGTTCGCGGCGCTGGCGGAGCTGGCCGCCGCCCACGGGCTGACGGAGCTGTCGATGGGGACCACCCAGGACTTCCGGGTGGCCGTCGAGGAAGGCGCGACGGTCGTGCGGATCGGCACCCGCCTGTACCGGTGAGGCGGGCGTTGCGACGGCATTCGTGCAGGGAAATCGCGTCGAACCGCGTACAGTTGGGGTGCGATGGCTCTTCGTGACAGCTGGCACCGCACGATGGTCTACTTCGGCCTTGCCGAAGAGCGTGACCCTGCGTACGACGACGACCCGATGGACGAGTACGCCCCGGAGGCGGAACTCGAGGAGCGCTACCGCGAGCGGCCCAACGTCCGCCGCCTGAGCAGCGGTCGCCGTCGCCGCGACGACTTCGACGACATCTTCGCGGACGACGACAACGGTCGCGGGCCGAAGACGACGCCGCTACGGGCGGTCGGCGGTGGGCGCGGTCGGGACGTGCGCGTCCACCTCGTGATCCCCAAGAGCTTCAACGACGCGCAGCAGGTCGCCGACAAGTTCAAGGACTCGATCCCCGTCGTCCTGAACCTCCAGTCGACGGACAACGACCTCAACAAGCGCCTGATCGACTTCGCCTCCGGCCTGACCTACGCGCTGGACGGCGGGATGCAGCGCATCGCCGACAAGGTGTTCATGCTCACACCGCGCAACGTCGAGATCTCGGCGGAGGAGCGCGCGGAGCTGATCGAGAAGGGCTTCTTCAACCAGTCCTGAGCCGGGCGGCGCTCGACGACGCCCTCGTACAGGGGCCGCTACCGCTGAGGAGTCCCGCGCCCCGTACTCTTCTCCGCGATGCAGATCGGCCTCATCGGATCCGGCAACATGGCCCGCGCGATGGCTCGCGGCTGGGGCCGACCCGTGCTCTGCAGCGATGCGGTGCCCGCACGCGCCCAGGCGCTGGCCGGCGAGACCGGGGGAGAGGCGCTGGCGACGAACGTCGAGCTGGCCCAGCGCGCCGACGTCGTCGTGCTGTGCCACAAGCCGGCGCAGCTCGAGGAGGTCGCGCGGGAGATCGGGTCCCACGCCCGCGCCGTCGTGTCGATCCTCGGCGGCGTCCGACTGACCGCCCTCCGCGAGGCGTACCCGGACCGCCCGGTCCTGCGCCTGCTGCCGTCCACGCCCGTCGAGGTGCGCAAGGGCGTCGTGCTCCTGGCCGACGACGGGGCTCCGGAGCTCGAGAGCGAGCTGGGGCGCGCGGTGGCGGACCTCCTCGCGGAGCTGGGCACGCTCGTGCGCCTCCCGGAGTCGCAGGTCGACATCGCCATGGGGATGATGAGCAACGCTCCGGCCTACATGGCGCTCGTCGCCGAGGCGCAGATCGACGCCGGCGTGCGCGCAGGGCTGCCGGCCGAGCTCGCCGCGCAGCTCGTGGTCCGCACCATGGCCGGGACGGCAGCGCTCCTGGAGCACAAGGACTTCGACACGCTCGCGGTCCGCCGCGAAGTCACCTCCCCCGGAGGCTCGACGGCACGCGGGCTCGACGCGCTGGAGCGCGGCGGTCTCCGTGCCGCCTTCTCCGACGCCCTCGATGCCGTACTGAACCCCGGAGCCCCCCGCCGATGACCTCGACGTTCCTCCTCGCCACCGTCCAGACGGAGGTGGCTGGATTCATCCGCACGCTCACGTACGTCTACGTGCTGCTGATCATCGCCTACATCCTGACCCAGCTCTTCTTCGGGTTCGGCGGGCGCATGCCCTACAACCGCACGGGCAGCGCGGTGCTCGGCTTCCTCAACGACACCGTCTCGCCGTACCTGAACGTGTTCCGGCGGTTCATCCCGCCGCTCGGCCCGCTGGACCTCAGTCCGATCGTCGGCATCTTCGTGCTGCAGATCGCGGGCAACCTGCTCGCGAGCATCATCGAGAACGCGTGAGCGGCGGGTCCGCGCGGTCGTGGCGCCTGGCGGCGGTCGTCCTGACGGTCGTCCTGGGGCTCGATCAGCTCACCAAGGCGCTCGTGCGCTCGGGGGTGCAGCCGGGGGACAGCGATCCGATCTTCCCGGCGCTCAAGCTCGTCCACGTCGAGAACCGCGGCGTCGCGTTCGGGGCGTTCTCCGACGGCGGGCAGGGCGTGGTGATCGTCGTGATCGCCGTGGCGCTCGTCGCGCTGCTGGCGTACTTCGCGACGCACGCCGACCAGCGGGGGATCTGGCTCCCCACGGGCCTGCTCATGGGCGGGGCCGTCGGGAACATCGTCGACCGCATCGCGCGCGGCGGCGTCACCGACTTCCTCAAGCTGCCGGGCTGGCCGGCCTTCAACGTCGCCGACATCGCGATCACACTGGGTGTCGTGGCACTGCTGATCGTCATCGAACGCGGCGACCGGGACGACGACCATCCGGGTGTGGTGGTGGACGATGGAGCTCCGGGTTCCGCCTGAGCACGACGGCGACCGCCTGGACGCCTTCCTCGCCGAGCCGCTGGGATCGCGGACGCGCGCCACGCGCCTGATCGAGGCCGGCGGCGTACGGGTGGACGGCGCCGCGGTCGTCAAACGCCACAAGCTCGCCACGGGGCAGCTGGTGGTGGTCGACGAGGCGGCCGACCCCCACCGGGGCGTGGCCGAGCCCGTCGGTGAGCCCGCGCCGTTCACGGTCGTGCACGAGGACGAGCATCTCCTGGTCGTCGACAAGCCCGCCGGGGTCGTCGTGCACCCGGCCCGCGGGCACCGCCAGGGCACCCTCGCGCAGGCGCTCGACGGCCGGGCCGCGGGGGGCGAGGAGGAGTGGCGGGCCGGGATCGTCCATCGGCTCGACAAGGACACGAGCGGGCTGCTGGTCGTCGCCAAGGACGAGGCGACGCATCGCGCTCTCAAGACGCTGCTGCAGGCGCGCGACATCACCCGGGAGTACCTCACGCTGGTCGAGGGACGGCCGCCGGCGCGCAGCGGCACGATCGACGCTCCGATCGGCCGCGATCGCCGCGTCAGGACGCTGATGTCGACGGACACCGACAACCCCCGCGAGGCCAGGACGCACTTCGAGATCGAACGGGCCCTGCCCGCGACGACGCTGCTGCGGGTCCGGCTGGAGACGGGCCGCACCCATCAGATCCGCGTCCACCTCAAGGCGATCGGGCATCCGGTCTGCGGCGACCCCGACTACGGGGGCTCGGGCGGGGCCGACCTCGGTCTCACGCGGCAGTTCCTGCACGCCGCGCACCTGCGCTTCGCGCATCCGGTCGGCGGCGAGTGGATCGACGTCCGTTCCGAACTGCCGCAGGACCTCCGCGAGGCGCTCGCGCGAGCGGCGGGGGACACGGCGGCGTAGGCGCCATCTCCCGTACACTGGCCGTTCACCTCTTTCGTTCCCGACCCCGTCGGAACAGCACCGAAGCCTCCCTGCCCGGACAGACAACCGGGTCCTGGCCTCGGTCCGACGGGCGCAGTACCCACACATCCTCAGTCTCGAAGCAAGGGAGCAGCAACCCATGTCGCAAGTCGACCTGAAGCAGCTGCTGGAGGCCGGAGTCCACTTCGGTCACCAGACGCGCCGTTGGAACCCCAAGATGCGCCGCTTCATCCACGGTGAACGTGGCGGCATCTACATCATCGACCTCCTCAAGACGCAGAAGCTGCTGGCCGACGCGCAGGAGTTCGCCGGAACCGTGGCCCATCGCGGCGGGACCGTCCTCTTCGTGGGCACCAAGAAGCAGGCCCGTGACGGCATCAAGGAGATCGCGGAGTCCTGCGGTCAGCCGTACGTCAACCACCGCTGGCTCGGCGGCCTGCTGACGAACTTCCAGACGATCAGCAACCGGATCAAGCGCCTGCACGACCTCGAGCGCTACGAGACGGAGGGGCAGCTCGCCCTGCTCCCGACGCGCGAGCGCATGGCGGCGCAGGCCGACCTCGAGAAGCTGCGCGCCAACCTCGGCGGCGTGAAGAACATGCAGCGCCCGCCGGACGCGATGTTCGTCATCGACCTCAAGACCGAGGAGATCGCCGTCAAGGAGGCTCGTCGCCTGCGGATCCCGATCATCGGGCTCGTGGACACCAACTGCGACCCGGACGGCATCGACTACGTCATCCCGGGCAACGACGACGCGATCCGCTCGTGCGTCGCCATCACCAAGGCCATCGGCGACATCGTGTCGCAGGGCCGCGGAGCCTTCCAGGCGGCCGAGCAGGCGCGCCAGCAGGCCGAGGCCGAGGCGCGCGCGCGTCGCGAGGCCGAGGAGCGCGCCCGCAAGGAGGCCGAGGAGGCCGCCAAGCAGGCAGCCGAGGCCCAGGCCAAGGCCGCCGCCGAGACGCCCGCTCCCGCGGAGGCTCCGGCCTCGACCCCCGCCGAGGGCGCCGCCCCGGCCACGACCCCGACCCCCGAGACCGCGCCGCAGAAGCCGGCCGCGGAGGAGACCCCCACGAATGGCTGACTTCACCGCCAAGGACGTCCAGGCACTGCGGCAGCAGACCGGTGCCGGGATGATGGACTGCAAGAACGCCCTGACCGAGGCCGGCGGCGACGCAGAGAAGGCCCTCGAGATCCTCAAGGTCAAGATGGGCAAGAAGCTCGGCAAGCTCGCTGACCGCGAGGCTGCCGAGGGCACGGTGCAGGCCTACATCCACGCCACCGGCAAGGTCGGCGTCATCGTCGAGGTGGACTGCAACACCGACTTCGTGGCACGTAACGACGACTTCGTCGCGTTCGCGCGCGAGGTCGCCATGCACATCGCCGCGTCGCCCACGACCCGCTACGTGAGCCGCGACGAGGTTCCGCAGGAGGTCAAGGACGCCGAGGCCGCCATCTTCGAGCAGCAGGTGTCGGACAAGCCCGAGAACATCCGCCCGAAGATCGTCGAGGGCATGGTCAACAAGTGGATGTCGGAGATCGTGCTGCTGGACCAGGTCCACGTCAACGCCGACAAGTACGACGGCAAGACGATCGAGCAGCTGCGCGCCGACGTCTCGACCACCACGGGCGAGAACGTCGTCATCCGCCGGTTCGCCCGCTTCGCCGTCGGCGAGTAGGGTCACCGGCTGGTGACTGACGCAGCGACGGAGCCCGAGCCCGCGTTCAAGCGGATCCTGCTGAAGCTGTCGGGGGAGGCCCTCATGGGCTCCCTCGACTACGGCACGGACCCCGAACGGCTCCAGGCCGTCGCGACGCAGGTGAAGAAGGTGCGCGATCGCGGCGTCGAGGTCGCGATCGTGGTCGGCGCCGGCAACATCTACCGCGGCATGACCGGGGCCGCGGCGGGCATGGACCGGGCGACCGCGGACTACATGGGGATGCTCGCGACGGTCCTCAACGCGCTCCCGCTGCAGGACGCCATCGAGAAGCTCGGCGAGCACGTGCGCGTGGTCTCGGCGATCAACATCGCCGAGGTCGCGGAGCCGTACCTGCGGCGCCGTGCGATGCGCCACCTCGAGAAGGGCCGGGTCGTGATCTTCGCCGCCGGGACCGGCAACCCGTTCTTCACCACCGACACGGCTGCGGCGCTGCGTGCGACCGAGATGCACTGCGACGCGCTCCTCATGGCCAAGAACGGCGTCGAAGGCGTGTACAGCGGGGACCCGCGCACCGACCCGGACGCGGAGTTCCTGCCCCAGATCACGCACATGGAGGCCGTGCAGCGCGGGCTCAAGGTCATGGACGCCACCGCGCTCACCCTGTGCATGGAGAACCGGCTCCCGATCCACGTCTTCAACATGGACGACGAGGCGAACATCGACCGGATAGTGTGCGGCGAGCGCGTCGGGACGCTGGTCGCGAGCTGATGAACGGAAGGTGCTGGACCCATGAGTGAGCTGATCGACGAACTACTGGCCGACGCCCGCGAGCGGATGGCCAAGTCGGTGGAATCCACCACGCACGAGTTCGCGACGGTGCGCACCGGCAGGGCCAGCCCGGCGTTGCTCGACCGCGTCTCGGTGGACTACTACGGCGCGGTGACGCCCCTGAAGCAGCTCGCCACGGTGAACGCGCCCGAGGCCCGCATGCTCACGGTGCAGCCGTACGACCAGGGTTCGATCCCGGCGGTCGAGAAGGCGATCATGCAGGCCGACCTCGGGCTCACGCCGAGCAACGACGGTCGCATCATCCGTCTCAGCGTCCCCGAGCTCAACGAGGAGCGCCGGCGCGACATGGTCAAGCTCGTCCGCAGCATCGCGGAGGAGGGACGGATCGCGATCCGCAACGTGCGCCGCGACGTCATGCAGGACCTCAAGGAGCTGAAGGACGAGGGCGAGGTCGGCGCCGACGACGAGCACCGCGGTGAGGTGGAGCTGCAGAAGCTGACCGACCAGCGCGTCGCCGAGCTCGAACAGGTCCTCAAGTCCAAGGAAGCGGAGATCCTCGAGGTCTGACCCTCGGGGTCACCGGAACCGGCGCGCAGGGCGTCACGAGATGGTCGATGCCGGACACGCGGCAGCGCCGCAGTACGTCGCCATCATCACCGACGGCAACGGGCGCTGGGCGCAGCAGCGCGGCCTCCCGGTCAACGACGGGCACGCCGCCGGCGCCGACACCGTGAAGGCGCGGCTCCGCGACGCCGCGGAGTGGGGGGTCAAGGAGCTCACGGTCTACTCGTTCTCCACCGAGAACTGGAGCCGCTCCGCCGAGGAGGTCACCGGCCTCATGCGGATGTTCTCGCAGCGGCTGCAGACCGAGACCCCGGAGCTCAAGGCGGAGGGCGTGCGGATGCGCTTCATCGGTCGCCGGGAGCGGATCATGCCGGCCCTGCTGGACCAGATGGACTGGGCCGAGCAGGAGACCGCCGAAGGAGACCGGATCACGCTCTTCATCGCGTTCAACTACGGCGGTCGCGCCGAGATCGTCGACGCGGCCCGCCGCTTCCAGGACGGCACCGAGGAGGACTTCGCACGGCTCCTCTACGCGCCCGAGATGCACGACCCGCAGCTCGTGATCCGCACCAGCGGCGAGCAGCGCCTGTCCAACTACCTCCTGTGGCAGTCGGCCTACAGCGAGCTCGTGTTCGCGGACGAGCTGTGGCCCGACTTCGACCGCGCGGCGTTCCGGCGCTGCCTCGACACCTACGGCGAGCGCGAGCGCCGGTTCGGAGGTCGGTGATGGCCCGCGCCGACACCCGCAGCGACCTCTCGGCACGGATCATCGTGGCCATTCCGGCGATCATCTTCGCGGTCACCATCGTGGCGTCCGGCGGCATCGTCTTCACGATCGGCCTGATCGGCTTCGGCCTGATCTGCCTGCACGAGCTCTTCTCGATGTTCGCCAAGGCGCACCCCTCGCGCCTGGGCGGCTTCCTGGGGCTCATCGGGCTGTGTCTCGCCGCGCACTTCGGCGACATGACCCAGGTCATGATCGCGCTCGTCGCGACGTTCCCCGTGGCGTTCCTGCTCACCGCGGCCCAGCCCCGGGGTGGCGCGCCCGGGATCTCGGTGACCATCCTCGGCGTGACGTGGGTCGGCCTGGCCCTGGCGCACGCGATCCTGCTGCGCGACCTGCCACACGGCGGGGCGATCATCGTCGACGTCCTCGTCGGCACGTTCATGGGCGACACCGGCGCCTATCTCGGCGGCCGCCAGTTCGGGCGCCGCAAGCTCGCCCCGGCGATCTCGCCGAACAAGACCGTCGAAGGCCTGCTGATCGGCATGGTCACCGCCGTGGTCGCGACGTGGGCGGCCGGGCTGTACCAGGACTGGCTGTCGGGCACCGACGCCCTGCTGCTCGGCGCCGCGGTCGCGGTCGCCGCCCCGATCGGCGACCTGTTCGAGAGCTACCTCAAGCGCGACGCCGGCACCAAGGACACGGGGACGCTCTTCGGCGCCCACGGCGGCGCCCTGGACCGGCTCGACGCCGTGTTCTTCAGCATCGTGGTCGGCTACTACGTCTGGCTGGCCATTCTGTGATCCACCGCTCGACCCCGAGGTTCCGACCCGTGACCAGGTTGTTCGGCCGGCTCGTCGCCGGCGCACTGACGATGACGATCCTCGCCGTCCTCCCAGGCTCGGCCTCGGCAGCCACGCGGCTACTGACGAGCACTGTGAGCGGGAGCGGCACGACGGCGGCGGCGTGCCACCGTGGCGTGGCGACCACGGCGCCCGGGGTGGTGACCCGGACGGTCCGGATGCCGGTACTGGGCCTGGTGTCCGCCCGGCTGTCGGGTGGTCGCGGCGACTGGGACCTCGCGGTGTTCGATCGCGCGACGAGGCGGCTCGTCGGCGCGTCTTCGTCCGTCGGCTCCACCGAGCTCGCACAGGGGTTCGCCTTCGCGGACCGGGACCTGCTCGTGCAGGTCTGCAGGGGCGACCGGGCCGCCGGCACGCCGCGCCTGACCGTCACCGCGACCGAGACCGGCCCCGCGGACCCGACCTACGCGCCGCGGCTCGTGGAGGTCGCGGCGGACGGCCCCGCAGCGGCCCGTCGCCTGGACGCGCTCGGCCTGGACCTCACCGAGCACGGCGGCGACGGTCATCTCCAGCTCGTCCTGCACTCCGCCCGCGAGGAGGCCGCGCTCCGCGGCGCTGGCTTCGCGCCGCGCACCATCGTGGCGGACCTCGTGCAGCGCGCCCGCGACAACGCGGCGGCCACCCGGGCCTTCCGCGCGGCGACGCCGCGGAGCGGGCTGCCCAGCGGCCGGACCGACTACCGGCACCTCGCCGACTACGAGACCGAGATGAAGGCCCTCGCCGCGGCCCATCCGGGCCTCGTCAAGCTCATCACCCTGCCGCACAAGAGCCTCGAGGGACGCACGATCCTGGGCATCGAGGTCGGGAAGGACGTCAACGTCGAGACCGGCAAGCCGACGTTCGTGCAGCTGGGGGTCCACCACGCTCGCGAGTGGCCCTCGGGCGAGCACGTGATGGAGTACGCCCACGAGCTCGTGAACGGGTTCGGCAAGGAC
>NZ_JBFIGP010000069.1:0-15366 GCF_041602235.1 Paraconexibacter sp. | reverse complement strand
CGTGAAGCTCCACGCGCTCAGTTCCGGAACCGTCCGCGTGAAGGACGCGTTCCTCAACGCGTCGTCCGGCCCGCTGCGCCAGGTGCGGCTGTTCACGCCAGGCGACTTCAGCGATCCGCTGCCGATCCACCTGTGGGTCGTGGAGCACGACGGTCGTCGCATCCTGGTCGACACCGGGGAGACGGCCGCCGTGCGGGACATCCCGTTCGCGCGCTTCGACGTCGGCCCGTCCGACGAGCTGCCGGCGCTGCTGGGCACGATCGGGTTGACCGTGGAGGACCTGGACACCGTCGTGCTGACGCACATGCACGGCGATCACATGGACGGTGCGGTCCATCTGCGTCAGCCGGTGCTGGTGCACGACGCGGAGCTCGCGTTCACGAGGACCGCCCAGGCCCGCTTCTTCAGCAAGGTGCTCCGGCAGCCGATCCCGGCCGGTGTGGACTTCCGGCCCATGCGCCTCGACGGCGGGCCGTTCGGCGCGTTCGAGGCCAGCCGTCCGCTGACCGAGGACGGACGCGTGGTCGCCGTCGCGACCCCGGGCCACACGCCCGGCCACGTCTCGGTCGTGTGCGTCGACGACGACGGCACGCACCTGCTGCTCGCCGGCGATGCGACCGACACGCTGTCGCAGCTCCTGGAACGTCGCTCCGACGCGGTCGCGCCGGAGCCGAAGGTGCACGTGGCGAGCCTCGAGCGGATCCTGGCCCACGCGCAGGAGCATCCGACGGTGTACCTGCCGAGCCACGACCCGGAGTCGGTCGCGCGGCTCGAGGCCCGGGACGTGCTGACGCGGCCGTGAGGGCCATGAGGCCACCCTCCCGGTCCGATCACCGGGGGCTTGCGGACGCTCTGCGTCAGGGGCCGGCCGCGTGCGTGGCGACCGGCCCGTGACGGCGCGACTCAGCGCAGGTCGAACCGGTCCAGGTTCATGACCTTGTCCCACGCGGCGACGAAGTCGTGCACGAACTTCTCGCGTGCGTCGTCGCTGGCGTAGACCTCGGCCAGCGCGCGCAGCTCGGAGTTCGAGCCGAACACCAGGTCGACGCGGGTGCCGGTCCACTTCACCGCGCCGGAGGCGTCACGGCCCTCGAACATGCCCGCGTCCTCGGCGGTCGCCTTCCACGTGGTGCCCAGGTCGAGCAGGTTCGTGAAGAAGTCGTTCGTGAGGGTGCCGGGGGTGTCGGTGAGCACGCCGTGCGCGGACCCACCCGAGTTGGCGCCCAGGACCCGCAGGCCGCCCACGAGCACGGTCATCTCCGGGGCGCTCAGATCGAGCAGGTTCGCCTTGTCGATGAGCAGGTACTCGGCGGTCAGGCGATGGTCGCCCGAGAGGTAGTTGCGGAAGCCGTCGGCGGTCGGCTCCAGCGGCTCGAACGAGTCGGCATCGGTCAGCTCCGGCGTCGCGTCGCCGCGGCCCGGGGTGAACGGCACCTCGACGTCGTGGCCCGCGTCCTTCGCCGCCTTCTCGACGCCCGCGCACCCGGCCAGGACGATCAGGTCCGCCATCGAGATCTGCTTGCCGCTGCCGTTCTGCGAGCCGTTGAACGACTGCTGGACGCCCTCGAGCGTGCGCAGGACGTTCGCGAGCCGCTCGGGGTCGTTGGCCTGCCAGCGGTTCTGGGGCTCCAGGCGGATCCGTGCGCCGTTGGCGCCACCGCGCTTGTCGCTGCCACGGAAGGACGAGGCGGACGCCCACGCCACGAAGACCAGGTCGGAGACCGACAGGCCGGTGTCGAGGACCTGCTGCTTGAGCGCCGCGACGTCCTGCGCGTCGACGAGGGCGTGGGTCACCTCGGGGATCGGGTCCTGCCAGATCAGGGTCTCCGACGGGACCTCGGACCCGCGGTAGCGGGTGATCGGTCCCATGTCGCGGTGCGTCAGCTTGAACCAGGCCCGGGCGAACGCGTCGGCGAGCTCGTCGGGGTTCTCCTGGAAGCGGCGCGAGATCTTCTCGTAGTCCGGATCCACGCGCAGCGCCATGTCGGCCGTCGACATCATCGGCGCGTGCCGGCGCGACGGGTCGTGCGCGTCGGGCACGGCGTCGGCCGCGGCCCCGTCCTTCGGGGCCCACTGCTGGGCGCCCGCCGGGCTCTTGACGAGCTCCCACTCGTGGCCGAACAGCGTGTCGAAGTAGCTGCTGTCCCACGTGATCGGCGTGGGGGTCCAGGCGCCCTCGAGACCGCTGGTGATCGTGTCGACGCCCTTGCCGCTGTTGTACGCGTTGCGCCAGCCGAGACCCTGCTCCTCGAGCGGGGCACCTTCGGGCTCCGGGCCGACGTACTGGTCGGGGTCCGCGGCGCCGTGGGTCTTGCCGAAGGTGTGACCGCCGGCGACGAGCGCGACGGTCTCCTCGTCGTTCATCGCCATGCGCGCGAACGTCTCGCGGATGTCGCGCGCCGAGGCGGCCGGGTCGGCGTTGCCGTTGGGGCCCTCCGGGTTGACGTAGATGAGCCCCATCTGGACCGCGCCGAGGGGCTTCTCGAGCTCGCGGTCACCGGTGTAGCGCTCGTCGCCGAGCCACTCGGTCTCCGGCCCCCAGTAGACGTCCTCGTCGGGCTCCCACACGTCCTCGCGGCCACCCGCGAAGCCGAAGGTCTCGAAGCCCATCGACTCCAGGGCGACGTTGCCGGTGAGGACCATCAGGTCCGCCCAGGAGAGGCTCTTGCCGTACTTCTTCTTGACCGGCCAGAGCAGGCGGCGGGCCTTGTCGAGGTTGGCGTTGTCCGGCCAGGAGTTCAGCGGTGCGAAGCGCTGCTGGCCCGCCCCGGCGCCGCCGCGGCCGTCGCTGATGCGGTAGGTGCCGGCGCTGTGCCAGGCCATGCGGATCATGAACGGCCCGTAGTGCCCGTAGTCCGCCGGCCACCAGTCCTGCGACGTGGTGAGGACCTGCTCGATGTCCTGCTTGACCTCGGTGAGATCGAGCGCCTCGAACGCCGTCGCGTAGTCGAAGTCCTCTCCGAGCGGGTTGGCGACCGCAGGGTTCTTGGCGAGGATCTTCAGGTTGAGGCGGTCGGGCCACCAGCCGCGGTTGCCACCACCCTGGGTCGGGTGGGGCGCGCGATCGTGCGCGACGGGGCAGCCTCCCACCTCCATCTCGTCGTTCATCTCTCCAACTACGGCGTCAGGCTTCTCGGACACGGGGAACCCTTTCGGGGATCAGAGGGTGGATTCGGAATTGCGATCGGTCGAGCACTTCGGGCACACGCCCCAGTAGACGACCTCGGCCTCGTCGAGCTCGAAGCCCTGGGTGTCGACCGGATTCAGGCAGGGGGCCACGCCGGTCACGCAATCGACATCGGTGATGGCTCCGCACGACCGGCACACCAGATGGTGATGGTTGTCCCCGACGCGCGACTCGTAGCGCGCCACGGACCCGGCCGGATGGATGCACCGCACCAGGCCGGCGGTGGTCAGGGCTCGAAGGACGTCGTAGACGGCCTGGCTGGACACCTCGCCGAGCTCCTCACGGACGAGCCCGATGATCGAGCTCGTGTCGCTGTGCGGGCGCTCGTGCACCGCACCCAGGACCGCCACCCGAGGGCGCGTGACGCGCAGGGATGCCCCGCGCAGCATGCGCTCGAGTTCGTCGGTGGCCGGCACGCTCCGCAGTCTGTCACAGACTCTGGATCGAATCCAGAAAAGGGCGCGGGGGCGGTGCTGGCGGGTGCGGTCGCGCGCGGGGAGGCGCCTGGCGGCGCCCGATCGGAGGACCGGACGCCGTCACGGGCGCGATCAGTCCCCGGTCTCGTACTTGAACGAGATCGCGAGGCGCACGCGGAATCCGCTGATCTTCCCGTTCTCGATCGTGACGTCCTCGCGGATGACCTCCGCGACGCGCAGGTCGCGGACGGACGTCGCCGCCACCTCGACCGCCTGGCGGGCGGCATCCTCCCACGACTCGCTGCTCACGCCGATCACCTCGGTGACGCGATAGACACTGCCGGACATGCGGCCTCCTCGGTCGTTGGGCTTACCCCGTCGACTCTTCCACGTTCGCGGCCCTGGGGATAGGGCTTTCGCGTCGCGGTGTCGCCGAGCGGTGCTCCCGCCGCGGACCGCGGCGGTCGTCGCGGTACCGTCCCGGTCATGTCGTCCCGTGTGATCGCCGTGAACGACGACACCCACAGGCTCCGTGTCTCCTACGAGGAGATGGTCCGCTACAACGGCGCGCACTCGCCCGGCGGCGTCGCGCTCGCGTTCAAGGCCATGGAGCGCGCCCTGCCGTTGCTGGGCGACCCCCAGCCGGTCGAGCGCCGTGAGGTGCACGTCCGCACGTCGTTCCCGGGGCCCGGCGCGCGGGACGCGTTCGAGGTGACGCTCCGCGCCCTGCGCGACGAGCGCTACCTCCTGGACCCATCGCTCGCCCGGCCGCAGGACGGGCCGCGGCGCGCGCGGTTCGCGTTCGCCTTCCTCCGCGGGAGGACCACGGTCACCGTGCGGCTGCGGGAGGGCTACGTGACCGACGAGTTCCTGGAACTGCTCGCCACGCCGGACCGCACGAGCGACCAGGAGCGGCGGCTCGCCGAGCTCAAGGAGTCGCTCGCCGAGCACGTGATGGCGCACGACGCGTCCGATGTCTTCGACGCGCACGTCGAGGGGTAGCGCACGCCGGCCGACCCGGCGCCCGCCGTGGCGCGACGCTGGACGCCTAGTAGAGCGCGGTCGCCAGCCGCCGGCGCGCGTCGCGCGCGAACGGATGCTCGACGCCCAGGATGTCGAGGATCCCCACCACGGCGCGACGGAGGTCGTCCTTGCGGTCGCCCGCGGCCGGCATCGCCTCCAGCAGCGCGTCGACCGCCGCCTCGTGCCGGCCGTCGTCGAGCGCCCGCCACGCGGCGTCGAGCTCCAGCCCGCCCGGATCCTGCTCCAGACGGATGCGGGCCGCAAGCCCGTCCGCGGCGAAGTTGCCCACGATCGGCGCGAGGACCGCCAGCGCCGCCTCGCCCTCGGCGCGGCGGTGCAGCATCCCGGCCAGCGCCAGCGCCGCATCGGCACGCGTCGGCTCGAGCTCCAGCGCACGACGCAGGTCGTCCTCGCTGCCCGACGCCACCAGGCCATCGGCCTCCGATGGCACGAGGCCGCGGAAGAAGCGCTCGACCTGCGCCGGGTTCTGGACGCCCACGAACTCGTCGACGACCTTGCCGTCCCTGAACGCCTTCACGGCCGGGATCCCCTGGATCTGGAAGGCCTGCGAGATCTGCGGGTTCGCGTCGGTGTCCACCTTCGCGAGGACCACCTGGCCGTCGTGCTTGGCGGTCTCCTTCTCGAGGATCGGGCCCAGCGCGCGGCACGGACCGCACCACTCCGCCCAGAAGTCCACGACCACCGGCACGGTGCGGGAACGGTCGACGACCTCCGCCTGGAACGTCGCCTCGGTCACGTCGATCACGGTCATGTCGCGAGGATACGAAACGGCGTGCACGGGCCCACGCCCGCGGGACCCGGCTGATACGACTTGCGCATGAGCGACCCGAAGCTGCACGTCGTGGAGGCAGGGGAAGGGCGTCCCGTCGTGCTCCTCCACGGGCTCACGGCGACGAACCGCTACGTGGTGCACGGCTCGCGGGCGCTGGAGCGCTCCGGTCACCGCGTGCTGGCCTACGACGCTCGCGGGCACGGAGCCTCCGAGCCCGCCCCGAGCCCCGAGGACTACGGCTACGACGCGCTGGCCGCCGACCTCGAACGCGTTCTCGACGAGCGCGACCTGCAGCGCGTGGTCCTGGCCGGCGCCTCGATGGGGGCCCACACGCTGCTGCGCTTCGCGCTCGCGCACCCCGAGCGCGCGGCGGGGCTCGTCGTGATCACCCCTGCCTACGACGGCCGCCACCCCGTCGACGGGCCCGGGCGCGACCGCGCGATGGCCCGGTGGGACGCCCTGTCCGACGGGCTGCGCACCGGCGGTGTCGAGGGGTTCGTCGAGGCATACGGCGACCCCGGCGTCCCCGAGGCCTGGCGTGAGACGGTGATCAGCGTCCTGCGTCAGCGCCTGGCGCGGCACGAGCACCCCGAGGCCGTCGCCGACGCCCTGCGCGCGGTGCCGAGGTCGCGGCCGTTCGGGGACCTCGAGGACCTCCGCGCCATCACTGCGCCGACGGTGGTCGTCGCCGACCGCGACGAGGCCGACCCGGGACACCCGCTCGCCGTGGGCGAGGCGTACGCGGACGCGATTCCCGGCGCACGGCTCGTGGTCGAGGAGCCGGGGGAGAGCCCCGTCGCGTGGTCCGGAGGGAAGCTGTCGCAGATCATCGCAGAGGTCGCGGAGCGGGCCTTCGCATGAGCGGCCCGGCGGGGTACTCGGGGCGACCGCTGGCGCAGAAGCTGGGCATCAAGGAGGGGCACCGGGTGTGCCTGCTACGCGCGCCGCAGGGCTTCGCCGAGCACGGACTGGACCCCTTGCCGGACGGGGTGGAGGTCCTCGAGGACCTCGTCGAGGCGCCGGACGTCGTCATCACCTTCCAGACCGAGCGCTCCGTGCTGGAGGCCGACCGCGTCCCGCTCACGCGGGCGATCTGGCCCGCCGGCGGGTGGTGGGTCTGCTGGCCCAAGAAGGCCTCCAGGGTCCCGACGGACATCACCGAGGACACCGTCCGTGAGATCGCGCTGCCGCACGGGCTCGTCGACAACAAGGTCTGCGCCGTCGACGCCACCTGGTCGGGGCTGCGCCTCGTGGTGCGTCGCGAACTGCGCTCGGGACGCGTCGAGGACCTCACCGGGTAGCGTCCGCGCCGATGAGCCCGCTCACAGACCTGTCCCTCGAGCGTCACGGCGGGGTCGCCGTCCTCACGCTCGACGCCCCCGAACGCCGCAACGCGCTCACGCTCGACATGGCCCAGGCCATGATCGACGCCTGCGACGCGCTCGACGCCGACGCGACCGTGGGCGCCGTGGTCGTCCGTGGCGCCGGCGGGTACTTCTGTGCGGGCGGCGAGCGAGGCACGCTGGCCGCGGCGGGGAAGGACCCCGCGGCGCCCGACCAGTTCAGCGGGATGGGCACCATCTACCGGGCGTTCCACCGCGTCGGCGAGCTGCGGGCGCCGACGATCGCCGCCATCCATGGTGGGGCCGTCGGCGCCGGCATGAACCTCGCGTTCGCCACCGACCTGCGGATCGTCGCCAGGGACGCCAAGCTGGCCTCCGGATTCATCCCCATCGGCCTGCACCCCGGCGGGGGGCACGGCGTCCTGCTCGGGCGCACCGGCAGCCGGGAGGCCACCGCGGCGCTGGCGCTGTTCGGCCAGCGGCTCACCGGTGAGCAGGCGGTCGCCCACGGCCTGTGCTTCGAGGCCGTCGACGCGGAGGAGGTCGACGCCCGTGCCCTGGAGCTGGCGGCGATCCCGGGCGCCGACCCTGAGCTGGCCCGGCGCACCACCCTCTCGCTCCGCACGGAGTTGGGACCCCCCGGTCTGCCGTGGGGTGCCGCGCTGGAGATGGAGCGCTCCGCGCAGATGTGGTCGATGCGCCGCAAGGACCTGGCGGCGGGATCCGAGTGACCGCGACCGCAGGGGAGGCGGGGGCCACGACGTTCTTCCACCGGGAGGGCGACACGTACGTGCCGACCGGTCACGCGCGCGGCCCGTGGGACGACACGCAGCTCCACGGGGGCGCGCCGGCCGCGCTGCTGGTGCGCGAGATCGAGCGCACGGACCCCGGGGCGGCCGACCTCGCCGTCGCCCGCCTGACCTACGAGTTCCTCGGTCCGGTCCCGATGGCCCCGCTGACCGTCCGCGCCGAGGTGGTCAAGCCCGGCCGACGCTTCCAGCTCGTCGAAGGCGAGATCGCCGTCGCCGGCGGTCCCGTCGTGGTGCGCGTGCGCGCCGTGCGATTGCGTCGCGGCGAGGTCGCGGTGCCCGACGGCGCGCGCGGCAGCGGTCCCGACGGGATACCCGGGGGCCCCGACCCCCAGCAGGCCCGCCGTGAGGTGCTCGAGCCCTACGGGGCCGCCGCCGAGGGCTTCCACCTGACGGGGATGGAGTTGCGGTTCGTCAGCGGCTCCTTCCACGAGACCGGTCCCGCCGTGACCTGGTTCCGGCCGCGCTTTCCGCTCGTCGACGACGAGCCCGCCTCGCCGCTGGCCCGCGTCGCGATGGCCGCGGACTTCGGGAACGGGATCAGCCGGGTCCTCGACTTCCGGACCCACCTCTTCATCAACACGGACCTAATGATCGCGGTGCATCGCGAGCCGCAGGGCGAGTACGTGCTCCTCGACACGCGGACCGCCATCGACCCGCGCGGGACGGGACTCGCGGAGTCCCGGCTGCACGACGAGGCCGGGTCCCTGGGCATCAGCGCCCAGACCCTGTTCGTGGACGAGCGCTGATGCGACGCGTCGCCATCGTGGGCGCGACCGTCCTCGTCGCGGTCGCCACCGCCGCTGCGCCGGCCGGCGCCATCACGGCCTGCCCGGGCGTCGACCCGTCCGTGACGCCGGTCCTGACCGGCGAGGGCAGTCTGGAGTCGGTGATCGTCGACGCGCGCGGTCGCCTCTACTACACCGACACGACCGCCCAGGCGCTCAAGCGCCTCGACGCTCCGGGCGCACACCCGGAGGTCGTCGCCGCGGGCATCGCCTCGCCCGGCGGACTGGCGATCGACGACCAAGGGCGGATCCTGCTCGGGCAGGGGAACAGCGCCGCGGGCGGAGCCCTTGGCAACCTCGCCCCCTCCGCGAGGTTGCTGCGGATCGACCCGGAGACCGGGGAGGTGACGACGGTGGCGAGCGGCCTGCAGATGACCAACGGCGTCGTCCGGGCCGCCGACGGCGCCGTCTACGCCTCCAACGACATCGGCCTGGGCATCGACCGGATCGGCGCCGACGGCTCCGTGGCGCTGCGCTGGGCGCGGGTCACGTCCCCCAACGGGCTGGCGATCGATCGCGCGCAGCGCTACCTCTACGCCGCGCAGACCTTCCAGCCTGCCGCCATCGCCCGCATCGACCTAGAGGATCCCTCCGCGGTCGAGACCTACGCGACACCGGCCGCCGACGGGATCGCCGGCGGGCCGGACGGCATGGCGATCGACGGCCGCGATCGCCTCGTGGTGGCTGCGAACGCCGGGGGAGAGGTCTGGCGCGTGGACACCGACCGCACGATCTGCTCGGTCGGACGCGGGCTCACGACGCCGAGCGCCGTGGCGTACGGTCACTCCGACCGAGGGTTCAGCGCCGGCCGGCTCTTCTCCGTCGGGTTCGACGGAGTAGTCGCCGAGATCCCGGGAGGACGCGTTCTCGGGGCGGACCTCGCACCCGTCCCGGCCGACGCCGCAGCGCCGACGGGTACGACCCAGGGCCCGGGCGTGTTCCGGGTCCTCTTCGCCCCGGTCCGCGCCCGTGTGCGGGGTGGGACGGTGCGCCTCAGTCCGAAGGTCACCCTCGTGCGCCCCGACGGTGAGCGGGTCCGACTCGTCCGCCGTGTGCGGCTGGGCGCCGCGAGGACGCGGACGGGCCGCCCGACGCGTCTGCGGGTGCGGGCCGGGCAGCGGTCGATCACCGCGCGCTTCACGGTCCGCGGCCTGGTGCGGACGCGTCGCGTGACGCTGGTGCGCTGAGCGGCGGGCCCGGGGCCGGTCAGGCGGTGCGCAACGGCAGGCGCGAGAGCTCCTCGTGCAGGGCGCGACCGCCGGGTCCGGCGCCGGGTCTGGACCGTACGAGCACCGCCTGCTGCGGCGTCCAGGACGGGCCGCGGTAGCCGGCCAGCGCCGCGACCGCGGAGGACAGGTCTCGGGACGGACGGGCTCGCGCGACCGTGAGGTGCGCCCGGAACGGCGCGGCGGACGTCCGTACCCCGTGGGAGGCGGCAACCGCGTGCAGGTCGGCGGCCAGCCCTCCGAGCGGGCCCGGACCGCCGGCCGGCGACCTGACCTCCACGCCGGCCCAGAGCACCCGCGCACGGCGCTCGCGCGGGAACGCGCCGGCACCGCTGACCCCCAGCCGCAACGGGCCGACCTGCCGGGTCAGGTCACCGAAGGCGTCGGTCAGGGGCCCGAGCGTCGTCCGCGGGACGGCCTCGGCGAACAGCAGCGTCACGTGCCACTGCTCGGACGGGGTCCAGCGCAGGTCGAGATCGCGACGCAGCGGCGTCAGCGCCGCGGCGAGGTCGCTGACGGCCTGCGATGAGGGCACGATCGCCACGAACAGCCGCAGCACCTCGCCCCGGCCGTCAGGCGCCTGCGTCACGCCGTCTTGACGACCTCGGTGCTGCCCGGGGCGACGCTGAAGGACGCCAGCCGCTTGGCCTTCGCCTTCGGATCCAGCGCATCGACCGTCATGTAGTCGACCTTCAGCCCGTCGGTCCTGGCCTCGAGCACGCCGAACCCGCGGCTCTGGAGCTCGGCGTAGGTGATGTGCGGGCTGCTCACGCGCAGGCCCTGCCGGATGCCCTCGCGGGCGGTCGCGTCGGTGATGATGTGCTCGAAGCCCAGCGACGTGATCGAGCCGCCGACGAACTCCGTGCCGACCGCGGGTGTCGAGGCCCGGCCGTTGGTGTGGACCGTGCCCGCGAAGAACGTGTGGATGTCCCCGGTGATGAAGGTGAGGTCCTTCACCCCCTTGCTGCGGAAGTGCTCCAGGATCTCGCGCCGTTCGGCGCCGTAGCCGTCCCACGCGTCGACGTTGATGGTGACGCCGGGGGCGGAGTCCACCGCCATGATCATCAGCTGGTTCGCGACGACCTTCCAGCGCGCCTGCGACTCCGACACCGCGTCCTTGAACCACTGCTTCTGGGCGGCGCCCAGGTAGGTCCGGTCGCCGGTCTCGGCGTCCGGGCACGGCACGAGCAGCTCTCCGCCGCACGCCTGCTGGTCGCGGTACTGGCGCTGGTCGAGCAGGAAGACCTCGGCGGTCTTGCCGAAGCGCGCGCTGCCGTAGATCCGCGTGTCCACCGGCTTGGTGCGCAGCCGGGGCATGTACTCGAAGAACGCGAGGTAGCCGTTGCGGCGGCGGTCCTTGATGTCGTAGTCGACGTCGTCGGACTTCGCCGGGTCCCGCTTGTCGGCGGCGTAGTTGTCCTCGACCTCGTGATCGTCCCAGACCGCGATGAACGGATGGGCGGCGTGCAGCGCGCGCAGGTTCGGGTCGGCCTTGTACAGGCGGTACTTCTCCCGCCACTCGGGCAGGGTCAGGACGAAGCCGTCCTTCTCCTTGCCGAGCCGGTCCTTGCGGTCGTCAGGGCCCGGGTAGAAGGTCTGCTCGTAGACGTAGTCGCCCAGGCAGACCACGAGATCCAGGTCGTCCTGCTCGGCGAGTGCGCCGTGCGCGCCGTAGTACCCGGCCTGGTAGTCCTGGCACGAGAAGTACCCGATGCGGACCGGCTCGTTGGAATCGGCCGGACGGGCGGTGCGGAAGCGACCGACCTCCGAGGAGGTCTTGCGCGTCTCGAAGCGGTAGTAGTACTCCTCACCGGGCTTCAGGGGGCCGCCCTTGACCCGGGTGTGCACGGTCCAGTCCCGGATCTCCGGGACCCGGACGTTGCGTCGCAGCACGGTCTTCTTGAAGTCCGGATCGCGCGCGATCTCCAGGCGGATGCGGCTGTTGCGCTCCACGCCGTCCACGCGCGTCCACAGCGTGATCTCGTCGGTGCCCGGAAGCCCGGACCCCACGCCGAGGTTGAACTCCCCGTCGCGGAGGAAGGGCTCCTTGATCTTGCGCCGAGGCCGCTTCTTGGTGGCCCCCAGCGCCGCAGGACCGCCGAGGAGCACGGCCCCGCCGGTCGCGAGTGCGCCGCCCACGACGGCACGCCGGGTGACAGGTTGCAGGTAGTCGGTCACAGGCTCCGGAACGGTGGCAGGAGGGACAGAAGGTGACGTGAACGGCGTGTGAACGTCGGCGTTCGGACGCTCAGGCTAGACGACCACGAGCGCGCATGCGCCTGTTCGGGCCCGGGCGGTGTGGAAGGATCGCTCGGTGCTGCAGGGTCCCGACCGCCGCGAGACCGCCAAGATCATGGGTGCGGTCGCGCTGGCGGCGTCGTTCACACCGTCGCTCCTGCGGCGTGGGCGCCGCGAGCAGGCGCTGGTCAGCGCCGGGGCGGTCGTCCTGGGCGTCGGCGCGGGCGCGATCACCGAGGTGGTCGTGGTCCGTCTGGCGGCGCGGCTGGACAGCGAGGCGCAGGCGCGGCTGGCCATCGCCGGCGTCGGCGGCCTCGCGACGCTCGCCGAGTTGCCGCGGAGCCGGTCCAACCTCGTGGCGGCCGGCGCGACCGCCGCCCGCGTCGCCGGGATCGGAGCCCTGCTCGGAGGGCTCGCTCCGGTCCGTGAGCGCCGGGAGCCCGTCGATCGCATCGCGCTGGCCGGGGGCATCGGGCTCGTCGCGGCCGGCGCCTGGGCGTGGAAGCGCACCGACCCCCGCCGCCGCCGGCCACGCATGCGCGCCTACCCTCCGCCCGGCGGACGGTTCCTGGCGACGGTGTCCGGCGGCCAGGGCAGCGCGATCCCGCGGTCGGACCTGGACTTCGAGGGCACGAGGTTCCTCGGCACGGCGGTTCCGGCCGCGGACATCGCCGCCCTGCTGGGCGATCCGTCCCCGCTCGCCGTCCAGGATCCCGTCCGGGTCTTCGTCGGCGTGCGCTGCGCGCCCACGGTCGCCGAGCGCGCGCGCCTGGCCGTCGACGAGCTCGAGCGCCTGGGCGGCATGGAACGCGCGCGCGTGGTCGTGTGCTCCGCGACCCTGCGGGGCTACGTCAACCCGGTGCCGCTGGACGCCGAGGAGGTCCTGAGCCGCGGTGACGTGGCCTCGGTGTGCGTGCAGTACTGGGACCGCCCGACGCTCGCGATGCCCTTCAAGGTCCCGGTCGCCCGCGACACCCATCGCGCGCTGCTCGAGGAGCTCCGGGAGCGCGTGGCCGCCCGCGAACCGGACCGCCGGCCGGAGATCGTGGTGTACGGCGAGAGCCTCGGGGCCTGGGCCAGCCAGGAGGTCTTCAAGGAGGGTGGGACGCAGGCGCTCGATGCCGCCGGGGTGTCCCGCGCGTTGTGGGCCGGGACACCGTTCTTCAGCGGGCTCGGACGCGCGATGGCGAAGGGACGGGTGCCCAGCGACGAGCGCGTCGGGATCGTCTCCACGCGCGAGTTGCTCGACGCCGACCCCGCGCAGGCCCGCGCGCTGCGGTTCACCTTCCTGGACCGGCGCGTCGACCCGGTCGTGCTGTTCAGCGGCCTGGACCTGCTCTGGCGACGCCCGGACTGGCTCGATGAGCGGCTGGAGGACGAAGGGATCGCCCCCGGCCTGCGGTGGATCCCGGGCATCACCTTCCTGCAGGTGGTGTTCGACCTGCTGCGTGCGACCCGCTGGACCTCCGATCTGCCGCAGGCCGCCGCGCACGACTACCGCGTGGAGTTGCCCCTGGCGGTCAACGTCGCCCTGGGGCACCACCTGGATCGTGCGGCCGCCCGGGCGCTCGCCGACCGCCTGATCGAGCGTGAGGTCGCCCGCGGCGAGCGCCTGAAGGCGCTCAGGAGAGGCCTGCCCGACCCGGGCACGTGAGCGCCTCCCCGTCGTCTACGTTGCCCCGGATGCCGCTGCCGCCCGACCCACACCGACTGCGCCGACTTCCCGAGCAGTTCTTCGCGGAGATGCTCGGCGCCGTGCGGCAGGCGCAGGGAGCGCCTGGTCCGCCGGTGATCGACCTGGGACGGGGGAACCCCGATCTGTCCCCGCCGGCGCACGCCATCGCCGCGGTCGAGCAGGCGCTGGGGGAGACCGCGACCCCGGAGGTCCACGGCTACCCGCCCTTCCAGGGGCAGCCCGCGCTGCGGGCGGCGCTCGCCGCCCGCTATCTCGCCGACCACGGGATCCGACTGGACCCCGAGCGCGAGATCGCCGTGGTCCCGGGGACGAAGACGGCGATCACCCTCGTCGCACTCGCGACCGCGCAGCAAGGGGACACCGTGCTGCTGCCCGATCCCGGCTACCCCGACTATCTCTCGGGTGTCGCGCTGGCCGGCGCACGCGCCGTCGCCCTGCCGCTGGAGGCCACGGCGGGATGGCAGCCGGACTGGGGCGCGGTGGACCCCGCGGACCTGGCCGGAGCCGCGCTCGTGTGTCTGAACTACCCGTCGAACCCGTGCTCGGTCGTCGCGGCCCCCGGGACGTTCGAGGAGGCCGTCGCCCGCGCGGCGCGCCACGGGGCCGTCCTGCTGCACGACCTGGCCTACGGGTTCCTGTCGTTCGACGCCCACGGGCCGACGGCGCGCAGCATCCTCGAGGTCCCGGGGGCCCGCGAGCACTGCGTCGAGCTGTGGTCCGCGTCGAAGATCTACGGCATGGCCGGGTGGCGGATCGGGTTCGTCGTCGGCAACGCGGAGATCGTCGGCCGGGTGCGGACCCTGCTCGACCACGTCTGCGCCGGCGTCTTCACCGGCCTGCAGCGCGGGCTCACCGCCGCCCTGGCCGGCGACCAGGCGGACGTCGGCGAGCGCCGGGCCGTGTACGCGGCCCGGCGTGCGCGACTGGTCGCTGCCGGGCTACCGGGCCTGCAGCCGCCGCAGGGGACCTTCTACGCGTGGTGGCGTCTGCCCGACGGCGTGACCGCGCGCGGATTGCTCGAGGAGCATCGCGTCGCGGTCGCCGACGGCGAGGGGTTCGGGCCTCGCGGCCGGGGCTGGGCACGTCTGTCGCTCGCCCTGCCGGACGACGAACTGGCAGAAGGCATCGAGCGGCTGTGCGCCGCTGTGGCGTGACCGGCGGCGCGGATTCGTACGCCCATCTCCGCGATCTGGTTCGATTGGCGCGTGCGCGCTCTGGATCCCGATCTGCCGCCGCCCCCGCCGCTTCCGCGCGGTCGTCACTCGCCGGGCGGCGAGGTCGTCGCCCTCTCTCAGCGCATGCGGCTGCTCGACGCCATCGTCGAGCTCGTGGCCGAGCACGGGTACGCGAAGGTCCGGGTCGGTGCCGTGGCGCGCCACGCCGGCGTGTCGCTGTCGACGTTCTACGAGCACTTCGAGGGCAAGGAAGCCTGCTTCCTCGCCGCCTACGACACGGTCTGCGAGGGCCTCGTGGCCGGGATGGTGGACTCCACGCGGGGCGCCACCTCCCTGGAGGACGGCATCCGCAAGGCGGCCGCCGGGTACCTGGGCTGGTTCGCGGACCGTCCGACCGCGGCACGCACCTTCATGGTGGAGGTCCGCGGGGCGGGGCCCGCCGCGCTGCGGCGGCGGTCCGAGGCCATCGAGCGATTCGTCGACGTCGCCTCGGAGTCCCTGCGGCGCGTGGGACGCGCCGACCTGCCCCCGCCTCGCGACCGGATGCTCGCCATCTTCGGCTCGGTCGAGGCGATCGCCGCCGACCGCGTCCTGGCGGGCAGGGCCCACGAGCTCCGTGACGTCGTCGAGCACCTCGTGGACGCCACGACGCGGCTGCTCGCTCCCTGACGG
>NZ_JBFIGP010000068.1:0-15615 GCF_041602235.1 Paraconexibacter sp. | reverse complement strand
TCGCGCCGACCCTGTTCCCGGACGTCCACGTGTTCCGCGACCCGCGGTTCAACGTCGCCTACTGGAACCTCGAGGAGCGGGCCACGGGTGCGTGGCACCTCTTCCACTTCAGCGGGATCGAGCCGCAGCGCCCCGACCGGCTGAGCCGCTTTCGGACCCCGGCGGCCGGTGATGCGCTCGAGCGGGCGCGCCGGCTCGCGCACCAGTACGTCGGCGAGCTCGGTCTCGACGGCGCCGGCGGCGAGGACCGCGGAGGCTTTGGGCCCGCACCCTTCGCGACGTTCGCCGACGCCGTGGCCATCCCGCCGCAGGCCGGGGCGATCCTGGCCTCGCTGAGCTGGGACGCCTGCCGTTTCGGGAACTCGCTGCGGAGTGGGGCGGGCTCCTTCCGCGAGTGGCTCGCTTCGCCCGTCGACGGCCGGGAGCCGGCGATCAGCCATCTGTGGTTCGGGACGCACCAGCTGCGGGCGGACCTGCGGGAGGCGTTCCCGGACCCGCTGGGCGCGGATCGCCCCGCCTTCCTGGACTGGTGCAGGCACGCCCAGGACGCCGAGTACGAGCTCGACGGGGTGTTCCGGATCCCCGGACCGGCGGGCTGAGCGGTCGCCGCAGCCGGGTCTACGCGGCGGTCGCGGAGAGCGTGCCGTCGGACGCCCGTGCCGCCTTCACGGGCGCCACCGTCACCGGGATCCCGTTCAGCACCGCAGTGCCCGAGAGCGGCTCGACGACGAGCTCGTCGGTCAGCACGTTGGAGTTCACGCCCGCATGCGTCCGCGCCACGTCCATCTGCGTCCCGTCCTGTCCGTGACCCCAGCCGTGCGGGATCGAGACCACGCCGCGCATCACGTCCTCGGTCACCTCGACGGGGATCTCCAGCTTGCCCGAGCGCGCTCGGACCACCGCGAGAGCACCGTCCTCGAGCGAGAGGCGCTCGGCATCGTCGGGATGGACGTGGAGCGTGCAGCGCTCCCGGCCGCGCACGAGCAGCGGCAGGTTGTGCATCCAGGAGTTGTTCGAGCGCAGATCACGCCGGCCGACGAGCAGGATCTGGTCGTGCTCGGCCCGTTCCGCCGCGGCGTCCAGCTCCTCGACGAGCCGCGGCACGTCGGCGAGCAGCGCCTCGGGCGCCAGCGCGATGCGCGCGTCGGGCATCCGGAGCACGTCGGGCAGGCGCGGCTTCAGCGGGCCGAGATCGATGCCGTGGGGGGCCGCCTCCAGCACCGCGAGCGACAGGCCGTCGGGGGCGGCGTCCGCCGCCGTCCGAGCGGCGATCTCCCCGAGGCCCGGGCCGGGGGCGCCCAGCTCCGGGAACCCCAGCCCGTACGGCCCGCAGCGCAGCATCAGGTCGAGCATCCGCTCCGGTCCGACGTACGGGGAGAGTGCCCCGAGCACCGCCGCCGGATCCAGCCCGAACGCCGGTGACCCGGCCGTGACCGTCTCGCGTCGCGCCGCTTCCACCGCGACGAACCCGTCGATCGCCGCGATGTCCGCGCTGGGGCCCTGGCCGGTGACGATCCCGACCAGGCGCAGGAGGGTCTCCCACTCGGCCGGCATGCCGGCCGGCGCGGGCACGACCGCAGGCGAGTAGTTCGCGACATCGCGCACGGCGAACCCGTACAGCGCGAGGTCGTAGTGGGACTTCTCGAACGGCGAGGGCGCGGGCAGGATGACGTCGGCGTGCCGGGTGGTCTCGTTGAGGTAGATGTCGACGCTGACCATCAGGTCCAGCCGGTCGAGCGCACGGTCCAGGCGATCGCTGTTGGGCGTGCTGAGGATCGGGTTCCCCGCGACCGTGAACAGCGCGCGGACCTGTCCCTCTCCCGGCGTCTCGATCTCCTCCGCCAGGCAGGCCACCGGCAGTTCGCCGAGGATCTCGCCGAGGCCACGCACCCGGCTCGCGTAGCGCGAGGGGCGAGCACCGCGGCCGAGTCCAGGCTGCTCCGGGTCCGCACCGCTCGTGTTGGGCGAGCCCGTGGCCGGGGTCGTGAAGAGCGCCCCGCCCGGACGGTCGAGGTTGCCGGTCAGCACGTTGAGGACGTCCACCAGCCAGCTCGCGGTGGTGCCGAAGGCCTGGGTCGTGGTGCCGATGCGGCCGTAGACCGCCGCGGTCGGGGCGGCGGCCAGTTCCCGGGCGAGCCGGGAGATCGTGTCGGCGGGGACGCCGGTGGCGCGGGCCGCACGGTCCGGCGTCACGGCGGCGACCGCCTCGCGGAGCTCGTCGAGGCCGCTGACGAACGGCTCGGCGGCCCCGAGGTCGACGAGATCCTCGGCGAACAGGACGTGGGCCATGGCGGCCAGCAGGAAGGCGTCGGTGCCCGGCCGCAGGAACAGGTGCTCGTCCGCCTCGCGGGCGGTGCGGGTCCGGCGGGGGTCGACCACGACGAGCTTGCCGCCGCGCGCGCGCATCGCGCGCAACCGGCCACGCACGTCCGGCGCGGTCATGAGCGACCCGTTGGAGGCCAGCGGGTTGGCGCCCAGGACGAGCAGGAAGTCGGTGCGGTCCAGATCGGGGACCGGGACGCTCACCGCGGTCCCGAACATGTGGGCGGCGGCGAGCTGCTTGGGGTACTGGTCGACCGTGCTCGCCGAGTACACGTTCTTCGTGCCCATCGCCTTGAGCAGCACGCGGCTGTAGACCATCGCCCCGAGGTTGTGGGCCCCCGGGTTCCCGAGGTACGCGGCCACCGCGTCGCGGCCGCCCGACGCCACGATGGGCGCGAGGCGGCGATCGATCTCCGCGAAGGCCTCGTCCCACGAGACCTCGGCGAAGGACCCGTCGAGCTGCTTGACCAACGGCACGCGAAGCCGGTCGGGGTCGTCGTGCAACTCCCGCAACGAGACGCCCTTCGGGCACAGGAAGCCCTTGCTGAAGACGTCCTGCTCGTCGCCGCGGACACGGGTGACCGCGCCGTCGGTCACCGTCAGCTCCAGCCCGCAGGTGGCCTCGCAGAGGGGGCATGTCCGGTAGGCGGTCGTCGTGCTGTCCATCCACCCACCATCCCACACCGGGACATCGAGTTCGACCCGCTCCCGGCGATCGGACCGAAGGTCCCCGCCGAGCGTGCCCTCGTATCCTCGGTGGAGCATGTCGAGCACCCCCTCAGCAGCCCGGAAGGACCGGCTGGCCGAGCAGCGCCGGAAGCTGCCCGACGGTCCTGGGGTCTACCTGTTCCGCGACACGAAGGGCAAGGTCGTCTACGTCGGCAAGGCGAAGTCGATCAAGAAGCGCGTGGCCGGGCACTTCTCCCGCGACGGACGGGGATCCCACTCCCGTGGTGTCCGCGAGATGCTCGACTCGATCGAGAGCGTCGAGTTCGTCCTGGTGTCCAGCGAGACCGAGGCGCTGCTGGCCGAGCAGAACTTCATCAAGCAGTACCGCCCGCGGTTCAACATCCGCCTGCGGGACGACAAGAGCTACCCGTACATCGGGATCAGCATGGACGAGGACTTCCCGCGGGTGTACTTCACGCGGGAGAAGCACCGGCGCAACCGCCTGTACTTCGGTCCGTACTCCAGCGCCAAGCGCGTCCGCGGGACCCTCGACCTGCTGACGAAGATCTTCCTCATGCGGTCGTGCACGGGGGCGCAACCGGGTCGCCGGTCCGGCTCGCCCTGTCTCGACTACTACATCAAGCGCTGCGGGGCCCCGTGCGTCGGGTACGTCTCCAAGGAGGAGTACCGCGAGTCGATCGACGGCGTGATCGCGTTCCTCTCCGGCCGCTTCAAGGAGATCGAACGCGACCTCGAGGCCAAGATGAGGGCCGCGGCCGCCGCGCAGGAGTTCGAGCAGGCCGCGCTGGAACGCAACCGCCTGCGCGCGGTCCAGTCGCTGCTCGAGCGCCAGCGGGTCTCCAACGACGCGGTCGGGACCCTCGACGCGGTCGCGGTCGCGGTGGAAGGGGTCGACGCCAACGCGCAGGTCTTCCAGGTCCGCGACGGCGTGCTCAGCGACCGTCAGAGCTTCTACCTGGAGAACCTCTCCGAGCACGGGGTCGGGGAGGTCGCGACCGAGTTCCTCCTGCAGTACTACGGCGACGGCGTCGCGATCCCGCCGCAGATCATGGTGCAGGGGGAGGTCGAGGACCTCGAGGCGATGGCTGCGGCGCTGGCCGAGCGGCGCGGGGCCGCCGTCGAGGTGCGCGCCGCCGAACGGGGCGACAAGCGACGCATCCTCGACCTGGCCGAGCGCAACGCGGCGCTGGCGCTCGACCAGGAGAAGCTCAAGAGCGAGCGGCGCCGCCAGCAGCGCGTGGTCGCGCTCGACGGCCTCCAGGACGCGCTGGGCCTGGACACCCTCCCGCTGCGGATCGAGTGCTTCGACATCTCGAACCTCATGGGCACCCACACGGTGGCGTCGATGGTCGTGTTCGAGGGGGGCGCGCCGAAGAAGTCCGACTACCGCCGGTTCACGATCCGCGGCGCGCAGGGCATCGGTCGCCCCGACGACTTCGCGTCGATGAACGAGGTGCTCACGCGGCGGTACAAGCAGTGGGAGGCGCAGCAGGACCTGAGCCCGCACGACCCGGCCCGCAACGAGAGCTTCGCGACCCTGCCGAACGTCATCGTGATCGACGGCGGCAAGGGGCAGCTCTCCGCGGGGATGGAGGCTCTCCGGGGCTTCCACGAGCGCGGGGTCGCCGTGGTCTCGCTGGCCAAGCGCATCGAGGAGGTGTTCCTGCCCGGACGGCCCGCGCCCGTCGTCCTGGCGCACGACACCCCGGAGCTGCAGCTCCTGCAGCGCGTGCGCGACGAGGCGCACCGCTTCGCGATCACCCATCACCGGCAGCGGCGCGACGCCGCGATGACGACCTCGGTCCTCGACGAACTGCCGGGGATCGGCGCAGCCCGCAAGCGCACGCTCCTGAACCACTTCGGGTCGCCCGAGGGGGTCCTTGCCGCCACCCGCGAGCAGCTCGAGGCGGTGCCCGGCCTGCCGGGGAAGACCGCCCGCGAGCTGTGGACCTTCCTGAACCGCACGACCGGGTGAGCGCCGCGCCGCGCGGGGGAGGACCCGTCGCGCGGACGTGCGACGATGCGCGGGTGACCGAGCAGCAGCCGTCGCCGCGCCTCGAGGACCTCGTGATCATCACCGGGTTCTCCGGCGCCGGGAAGTCCACGGCGATGAACGTCTTCGAGGACGCCGGCTACTTCTGCGTCGACAACCTCCCACCGGAGATGATCCGCGGTCTCGTCGAGCTGTTCCTGCACGAGGGCTCGAAGGTCGAACGCGCCGCCGTCGTGAGCGACGTGCGCGGCGGGTCGTACTTCGAGAGCCTCAGCGAGGTGCTCGACGACCTCGACCAGCGCGGCATCGCCCATCAGGTCGTCTTCCTGGAGGCGTCCGAGGAGGCGCTGATCACGCGCTACAAGGAGACGCGCCGGCGGCACCCGCTCGCGCCGCGCGGCTCGGTCGCCACGGGCATCGCCCGTGAGCGGGAGCTGCTGGGAGGCGTCAAGGAGCGTGCCGACGCCGTCGTGGACTCCACCGGGATCAACGGCGCGACGCTCCGCAAGCGGATCGCGGACGAGTTCCTGCCCCGGACGAAGGCCACCCGCCTCGCGCTCACCTTCGAGAGCTTCGGCTTCAAGCACGGGCCGCCGCGCGACGCGGACATCGCCTTCGACGTGCGGTTCCTGCCCAACCCGCACTACATCGGCGAGCTGCGCCCCCTGACCGGGCAGGACGAGCGGATCGTCGAGTACGTCTCGCGGGAGGGCACCCTCGACGCGTTCTACGAGCACCTCATCCCGCTCCTGGACTTCCTGCTCCCGCAGTACCAGGCGGAGGGCAAGACGCACCTGGTCGTCGCCATCGGGTGCACCGGCGGGCGACATCGCTCGGTGGCGATCACCGAGCACCTCGGCCGCCGCTACGGCGACCGCGACGACCTGTTCGTCGAGGTCGTGCACCGCGACATCGGCCGCCTGGCCCGGTAGGAGCCGGACGCGGTGTCGCCGCCCAGCGCCGAGAGGACACCGCGCTGGCCGACGATCACCGAGCCGCTGCTGCGGGAGCGGCTGGCGATGGACGACGAGCGGTTCACCCGCTTCTTCCTCCAGGAGATCCTGCCCTCGGTCAGCCGGCGACGGTTCACCCGGGAGCTCTACGAGCGCGGCATCGGCTACCCGTGGGAGCGGCCGGAGAGCTCCTTCGTGCTCCGTGGCGCGGAGGTGCTGCCGCCGACGCCGCCGGTGGACGCGGCGGCGCGCCATCCCCTGCTGGCGATCGGCTCCAACGGCTCCCCGCAGACGCTGGCCCGCAAGCTCGCGCACCTCGCCGACACCGACCGCGAGCTGCTCGTCCTGGCGGGCGAGCTGCACGACTTCGACATCGGCGTCGCGGCCCATCCCACCGCGTACGGCTCGATGCCCGCCAACCTGTTCGAGAGCCCGGGAACGGCGGTCAGGGCGGCGATCCTGTGGGTGACGGACGCCCAGCTCACCCAGCTCGCCTGGACGGAGCTGACGTACCGGCTGGGTCGGCTCGACGGGATCCGCTTCGTGGCCGACGACGGCACGGAGGTCCGGAGCGCCCTCGCCTACGTGTCGCGGTTCGGCACGTTCTGCCCTGACGGCGGGCCGGTGGCGCTGGCCGCGATGCCCGCACGCGACCGTACGGCACCGGCCCTCGACCAGCCGTCCCTGCTGGATGCGGCCGCCCGGCTGGCCCTGGGCCCCGAGGCACGCGGGACGGACCTCGTCCGCCGCATCTTCGAGGACGTCGCCGGCTTCGCCACGACGCACGGCGGGGCGGTCCGGGCGCGGGGCCGCCCCCTGCGCTCGCCCGCCTGGACGCCCTGGCGCCCCTGACGGCGCACCGTCCGGCCCGTTCTTCACGATCCACGGCGTGTTCGCCCACATCGGGTTCGAGGTCACGGACCTCGCGCGTTCGGCCCGCTTCTACGACGCGATCTTCTTCCCGCTCGGCTGCCGCCGGCAGTTCGAGGCCGCCGGGGCCGTCGCCTACGGCCGGATGGACGCCCGGTTCTGGATCGTCCAGCGCGGTCGTCCCGCGGCGCCGGGGTACGGGCACGTCGCCCTGGAAGCCGTCGGACGCGCGGCCGTGGACGCCGCCTACACGGCGGGAATCGCCGCCGGAGGGGCCGACGACGGGGCGCCGGGTCCGCGCCCCAACTACGGGCCGCGCTACTACGCCGCGTACCTCCGGGACCCGGACGGCCTGCGGGTCGAGCTCGTCAGCGGCCAGGAGTGAGGCCGACCCGCGGAACGGGCCTGCCGAGACCCGTGAGCAGGCCGCCGAACACGCATCACAGGTAGGCTTCGCGCCCCGCCGGGGAGTAGTCCTCAGCGCCCGGCGTCTGCCCGTCCGCCCTGTCTCCAGGAAGGTCCGATCCCTATGTCCGTACGTGTCGGCATCAACGGCTTCGGCCGTATCGGCCGCAACGTCTTCCGCGCCGCCAAGGCCGCGAACGCCGATATCGAGTTCGTCGCGTTCAACGACCTGACCGACAACGCGACCCTCGCGCACCTGGTCAAGTACGACTCGATCCTCGGCCCGTACCCGGGCACCGTCGAGGTCTCCGACGCCGGCCTCGTCATCGACGGCGACGAGATCCGCGTCTTCGAGGAGCGCGACCCTGCGAACATCGACTGGGCGTCGCTGGACGTCGACGTCGTCCTGGAGTCCACGGGCTTCTTCACCGCGCGCGACGACGCCGCCAAGCACCTCGGCGGCTCGGTCCAGAAGGTCATCATCTCCGCGCCCGCCAAGGGCGAGGACGTCACGCTCGTGCTCGGCGTCAACGACGACCAGTACGACAAGGCCAACCACCACATCATCTCCAACGCCTCGTGCACGACGAACTGCCTCGCGCCGTTCGCCAAGGCGGTCAACGACTCGGTCGGCATCGTCCACGGCCTCATGACCACGATCCACGCCTACACCGGCGATCAGCGACTGCTCGACGCGCCGCACAGCGACCTGCGTCGCGCACGTTCGGCGGCGACGAACCTGATCCCGACGTCGACCGGAGCCGCCAAGGCCGTGGGCCTCGTGCTCCCGGAGCTGAACGGCAAGCTCAACGGCTTCGCGGTCCGCGCGCCCGTCCCGACCGGTTCGGTCGTCGACCTGACGCTGGTCGCCAAGCGCGAGACCTCGGTCGAGGAGCTCAACGCGGCGGTGAAGGCCACGGCGGAGGGACCGATGAAGGGCATCCTCCAGTACACCGAGGATCCGATCGTCTCGGGCGACATCGTCACCAACCCGCACAGCTCGATCTTCGACGCGCAGCTGACCGCGGTGCTCGACGGCACGCTCGTGAAGGTCGTCTCCTGGTACGACAACGAGTGGGGCTACTCGAACCGCTGCGTCGACCTGCTGCAGAAGGTCCTCTAGGGGACCCTGACGGCATGCGGACGCTCGACGATCTCGACGTGGACGGGAAGCGGGTCCTCGTCCGGGTGGACTTCAACGTCCCCCTGGCCGGCGACGCGCCCGACCGGACGATCACCGACGACGCCCGCATCCGCGGCGCGCTGCCCACGCTCGAAGCGCTGCGGGAGCGCGGCGCCGCCCGGCTGATCCTCATGGCGCACCTCGGCCGGCCCAAGGGGCAGCGCGACCCCGCGCTGTCGCTGGCGCCGGTCGCGGCGCGCCTGTCCGAGCTGCTGGGGACCGACGTGGCGCTGGCCCCGTCGCTGGACCCGGCGCAGCTCCCGGACGGCGAGGTCGTGATGCTCGAGAACGTCCGCTACGAGCCAGGGGAGACCAAGGACGACCCGGAGCTGGCCGCGCGCTACGCCGCGCTCGCCGACGTCTACGTGGACGACGCGTTCGGCGCCGCCCACCGGGCACACGCCTCCAACCACGCGGTCGCGCAGCTCCTGCCGTCGGCGGCCGGGTTGCTTTTGCAGCGCGAGGTGCAGACGCTGACCGGCATCCTCGAGACCCCGGCGAAGCCGCTGGTGGCGATCGTCGGCGGGGCGAAGGTCACCGACAAGATCGGGGTCATCGACGCGTTCCTCGACCGGGCCGACGCCATCCTCATCGGCGGCGCGATGTGCTTCCCGTTCTTCAAGGCGCAGGGGCACGGCGTCGGCGCCTCGCTGTGCGAGGAGGACGGCGTCCCGGTCGCCGCGCGGGCGCTCGAGGACGCCGCCGCCAAGGGCTGCCGGCTCCTGCTGCCGCGGGACCTCGTCCTCGGCGAGGCGTTCTCGGCCGATACCCCGGTCACGGCCCTCGACGGGATCGACGTCCCGGAGGGGCTCATGGGCCTCGACATCGGACCGCGGACCGCCGAGGGGTACGCCGCCGAGATCGTGTCCGCGGGCACCGTGTTCTGGAACGGCCCCATGGGCGCCTTCGAGCTCGAGCCGTTCGCGGCCGGCACCAAGGCGGTCGCGCAAGCCGTCGCCGCCTGCGAGGGGACCACCGTGGTCGGTGGCGGTGACAGCGCGGCCGCGCTGGCCCAGTTCGGCCTGGAGTCCCGCGTCACCCATCTGTCAACCGGCGGAGGGGCGTCACTCGAGTTGATCGAGGGTAAGACGCTCCCCGGAGTGGAGATCCTGTCATGAGCCGCACCCCGTTCATCGCCGGCAACTGGAAGATGCACAAGACGGTCGACGAGGCCGAGCAGTTCATCCAGGCCCTGCTGCCGCGCGTCTCGACGACCGAGGGCGCCGACGTGGCCCTCGCGGTTCCCTACCTCGACCTGCAGGCGATGGTCGACTCGACACGCGGGTCGCGCGTCGAGGTGTACGCCCAGAACATGCACGAGGCCCCCCAGGGAGCCTTCACCGGCGAGGTGTCGGCGGCGATGCTGACCGAGCTCGACGTGCACGGCGCGGTGCTCGGGCACTCCGAGCGCCGGCAGTACTTCGGGGAGACCGACCGGGCGCTCGCGCTGAAGGTCCCCGCGGCGCTCGACGCCGGTCTGAAGGTGATCCTCTGCGTCGGCGAGACCGAGGAGGAGCGTGAGAACGGCGACACCGAGCGCCGTCTGCGCCACCAGGTCCAGGAGGGCCTCGAGAAGCTCGACACCGAGCGGCTCGGCGAGGTCACCATCGCCTACGAGCCGGTGTGGGCCATCGGCACGGGGCTCACCGCGACGCCCGAGCAGGCGCAGGAGGCGCTCTCGTTCGTCCGCGCCCTGGTCGCCGACCGCAGCAAGGAGCAGGCGCAGCGCACCCGGGTGCTCTACGGCGGGTCGATGAACGCCGACAACGCGGCGGAGCTGCTCGCGCTCCCGGACTGCGACGGTGGCCTGATCGGCGGCGCGTCCCTGGATCCGGCGAAGTTCGTCCCGATCATCGAGGCGGCCGTCGCGCAAGGGCCGAAGGGCTGAGCGAGCGCCATGGCCCATGAGCCCGTCCCGTCCGTCTGCCTCGTCGTCCTCGACGGCTGGGGCCTGGCGCCGGACGGGCCCGGCAACGCCGTGTCCCTGGCCTCGACGCCGGTCTTCGACGACATCTGGGCACGCTTCCCGCACACGCAGTTGACGGCCTGCGGCCGCGCCGTCGGGCTGCCCGAGGGACAGATGGGCAACAGCGAGGTCGGGCATCTCAACCTCGGGGCGGGCGCCATCGTCCGCCAGGACCTGACCCGGATCGACGACGCGGTCGCCGACGGGTCGATGGTGCAGAACGAGACGCTCCGCGCCGCGTTCGAGGGGTACTCCCGCGTCCACCTGATCGGCCTCGTGAGCGACGGTGGCGTGCACTCCTCGGACAAGCACCTGCAGGCGCTCATCGACCTGGGCGCGCACCTCGGTGTCCCCGAGGTCGTGGTCCACGCGTTCACCGACGGTCGCGACACGCTCCCGACGGCCGGCGTCGGCTACGTCAGCGACGTCGAGGAGTGGTGCATGCAGGCGGGCAACGCCCGCGTCGCAACGGTGATCGGGCGGTACTTCGCCATGGACCGCGACAACCGCGAGGAGCGCACGCGCGCGGCGGTGGACCTGCTGGTCGCCGGCCGTGGGTCGCACCACGCCGAGACCGCTCGTGCCGCCCTGGAGGCCGCGTACGAGCGCGGGGAGACCGACGAGTTCGTCACCGCGACGACCGTGGGCCCGGAAGGGATGATCCGACCCGGGGACAGCGTGCTGGCGTTCAACTTCCGTCCCGACCGCATGCGGCAGCTCACCGCGGCGATCGCACCCGGCGTGGCGCGCTACACCTGCCTGACCCAGTACGACGAGACGTGGGACTGGCCGGTCGCGTTCCTGCCGGATCGGCCGACGGTCACCCTGGCCTCGACCATCGCGGCGACGGGACGCGCGCAGCTGCACGTCGCCGAGACCGAGAAGTACCCGCACGTCACCTACTTCTTCAACGGCGGCGAGGAGTCGCCGTTCCCGCACGAGCACCGCGAGATGGCGCCGTCGCCGAGGGACGTCGCCACCTACGACCTGAAGCCCGAGATGAGCGCCCGCGAGGCCGCCGGCAAGTTCGTGGCGGCCTGGGAGCGGGACGACCCGGTGTTCGGCGTCATCAACTTCGCCAACGCGGACATGGTCGGTCACACGGGCGTGATCCCGGCCGCGGTCGCAGCGGTCGAGACGGTCGACGCCTGTCTGGGCGACGTCGTGCGCGCGGTGACCGCGACCGGCGGCGCCCTGGTCATCACCGCCGACCACGGCAACGCCGACCACATGCTCGAGCCCGACGGGTCGCCCAACACCGCGCACTCGGTCAACCCGGTACCGCTCGTGGTCGTCTGGCCGGGACCCGACGGTGCACAGGCCGTGCCGCTGCGCGACGGAGGCATCCTGGCCGATGTCGCGCCGACGGTGCTCGACCTGCTCGGCCTGGAGCAGCCGCCGGAGATGACCGGCACGTCGCTCCTGCAGGACTGACGAAGGCCGGGCCGCACCGGTGTCCGAGGAGTACGAGCCCGACAACCTGCTCGACCGCCGGTCGCGGCCGGCGACGCTGCAGGTCCACTACGACTGGATGGAGCAGCGGGAGCGTGAGCTCGTGTCCCGCCACGTCGATCTCGCGGCGGGCGGGGAGGTCCTGTCGGTCGGGTGCGGATGGCACCCCGGACGTCACCTGTTCCCGGCGCCCGCCTGGCGCATGACCGCCAACGACGTCGATGCCGCGCGGGCGCACTGGGTCGTGGAGCAGGCGCGCCCGCCGAGGGCGGACGTCGCCGCGCCGGGGCGGGCCGGCGAGCTGCACGACCTCCCGGAGGGCTCCTTCGACGTGGTCCTCTACCGCCTGGTGCTGCACCACATCGTCTTCCAGCAGCCGCTCGACGCGGTCTTCGCCGAGGCGGCGCGGGTGTTGCGTCCCGGCGGCGTGGTGGTGGCGGTCGAGCCGGGCCTGTGGCATCCGGTCGGCGCCGCGCTCGCCGTCGCCAACCGCCTGGGCCTGGGGTCCGCGGTCCACGGCACGCCGGACGACGTCCCGCTGTCGCCGCGGGCGCTGGTGAACCAGGCCCGCCGGGCCGGCCTCGAGCCGACGCTCCACGCCCTGACCTACTCCTGGCGGCGCATGGCTCCGAGGATGCAGCGGGCGCTGCATCCGCTGGACCGCCGGGTCGGTTCGCGGGCGGTCGGGGCGGCCTTCGGACACACCCTGCTGATGGTGGCGAGGAGCCCCGCGGCGGAAGTGCGCTAGCCTCCTCGGACGGGCCGAGCGCCGTTCGGCCGACAAGCAGTGCCCCGCGTCACCGCAGTTGTTGCCTCTCAGCACCCTCCGCGTCTCGCAGTGCACATACCCCGGAGGGGAACAACATGGCTACAGGAACCGTGAAGTGGTTCAGCGACGAGAAGGGCTTCGGCTTCATCACGCCGGACGAGGCGGGTAAGGACCTGTTCGTGCACCACAAGGCGATCCAGGGCAGCGGCTTCAAGTCGCTGGCCGAGGGCGCCAAGGTGAGCTACGACGCCGAGGAGGGCCCCAAGGGCCCCGCGGCCGCGAACGTCCAGGCGCTCTAGTCACCACAGCACGCCTTTCGCAGCGGAGGGTCCGGGGTTCCCGGGCCCTCCGTTGTCGTTTCCGGACCCTCTGACGACAAGGACGCACGATGGCCTCCAACGGCAAGAAGAAGACCACGATGGCAAAGCTGCAGCGCGAGCAGCGGATGCGCGAGAAGCGCATGGACAAGCAGGCGCGCAAGGAAGCCCGTAAGCGTGAGGCAGCGCAACCGGTCGCCACGCTGACCGAGGACCCGGAGTCCGTCGACGTGCTCGGGTCGGCCGACATGCCGACCGACGCCGACGCCGACGCCGGGTCCGACTGACCCGACTCGGCGCCAGGGCCTGCTACGGCAGGCGGCGGGTCTTGGTGACGGGGCCGCGGTACGTCGTGCCGCTGCCGTCCGTCCACTCGACGCGGTACCGGCGCGTCGAGATGGCGCGACGCCGGTTGGAGAAGTAGCCGCGGCTGTCCGTGGAGAGCCGGGTCAGGGTCCGCCACTTCGACGATCCGCGGTTCGCGTACAGGATCGTGACCTTGGTGCGGGCATCGGCGGGACGCACCAGACCCCAGATCCGGACCTTGCCGCGGGCGTAGCGATCGATGGTCAGCGGTAGCCGGAATCCCTCGTAGGCGGGCTTCTTCTTGCCCGCGAAGGTGCGGAGTCCGGACTCGAACCCGCTGTACTTCGAGCCGCCCTTGGGCTCCGGGTCGGAGTCGTTCATGAGGTACTGGGAGAAGGCCTTCACGCGCCGGTTCTTGTAGGCGATCAGTTCGCTGATGGCGCGGTAGTCCGCCTGGGTGGACAGCGGGACGCCGCTGATCCGGTCGGGGTAGGACTGGATGCCGAACTCGGTCAGGTAGAGCGGCATGGACTTCCGGATGGCGCCCGCGCGGGCGGCACGGTCCAGCGCCCGTGTCAGGCGCGAGAGGGTCCCGATGGTGACGTCGTCCTTCTTGCTGCTGCGGAAGTACGGGCCGCGACTGGTGGTGTAGGGGTGGTGCGCCCAGCCGTCCGCGTCGATCTTGCCGCAGGTCGAGGCCTTGCGGTACTTCGAGTCCAGGCAGAGGAACCCGCGCAGGAACGCCAGCGGCGCGACGATCCGCGGGTTGCCCCGTGGGGAGGTCTCGGCGGCGAGGACGGTGTCGTCGGCGTTGCCGGAGGCCTTGAGGCCGCGCTTCGCCGCCAGGTACAGCCGGCGGTACAGGCGGGGGGAGTAGGGCTTGCCACCGACGAACTGGGGGGCGAGGAACTGGGGCTGGTTGGGCTCGTTCCAGATCGACCAGGTGTCGACGCGGTCGGCGTACCGGGAGCCGACAGCGGTCACGAAGGCCTGGAACTCATCGCGGTCCGGCTTGGTGATCGCGTCCTTGCCGCTGGCCGTCGCCCAGTGCGGAGCGCCGCCCGTGAGCGTCAGGAGGACCTTCAGCCCGCGCGACCGCGCACCGTCGACGATCGCGTCGTACGGCGCCCAGCGGTCCCCGTAGGCGGCCGGGTCGCTGGCGACGATCGCCGGGCGCTCGCTGGAGGTCGGATCGGGCGCGAGCCTGTTCCAGTTGACCAGCACGCGGATCCCGTCCGAGCCGAGCGCCTTGATCTCGTCCAGCGTCTGCCCGCGCGTCGAGGCGTCCTGGAGCGCCGTGGGCGCTTCGAAGAAGGTGATCTGGGACGTCGCGGCCGACGCGGGCGCCGCGCAGGCGAGCGCCACGAGGGTCGAGAGCAGGGCGATGGGACGGGTCACGGACAAGCGGCCTCCTCAGAGGGGGATGAGGTGGGTGGGACGAGGGGGGCGCCGAGCCTGGTGCGGCGGCGCCTCTCCCGGATACAACGTCTCAGCCGCGAAAAAGTTCCGCCGATGCCCGGTCCGGAAAGCGGTCCGACAGCCAGCGCTGGACCTCGGGGATCACGCGGGGATCGATGTGGTGATGGCCACTCGACTCACGGTAGGTGACGGTCGCGCCCGACCGCTCCAGATGTCTGCGTGCGGAACGGGCGAAGTCGACCGGGATGACCGGGTCGGCGTCACCGTGGGCGATCATCACCGCGAGGCCTCGGCCGGCCCCGGGATCGGGCTGCCAGCCCTCGACGGTCGGGATGAACCCGCTCATCGCGAGGAGCCCGGCGGGGCGCGGGCGTCCGGGACCCAGGCCGAGGGCGTAGGACATCACGGCGCCCTGGGAGAACCCGCCGACGACGGTGCGCGTCCAGTCGATCGCCACCTCGTCGTCGAGGACGGACGCGAGTGCGGCCAGGCTGTCGCGGAAGGTGGCCGGATCGGGGTACCCGACCCTCGGGACGACGTACCAGTGGCGCCCGCCCGGGGGGAGGCTCAGCGGGGCGCCGACCGTGACGCCACGCAGTCGCCGTGCCGGGTCCAGCACGTCGAACAGGCCGAACAGGTCGTGCTCGTCGGCGCCACGACCGTGGAGCAGCACGAGGGTGGGGGCGTCCTCGCCGGACGCGGCAGGGCGGATGCGGCGGGGGAGCGCCCCGGGGTGGCGCGCGACGTCCGTCACGAGACGGTCGTGGTGGTGATGGGCCGGAGACCTTCGATCTGCATGGGAACGACTCCTCGCGGTGCGACGGAGGTAGTTGTACGAGCAACGGTATCGGGTCGAGCGCGGTGCGCAACCGGAGGTCGCGCGCCGGGGCGTTGGTAGGGTTGTTGCACGCGCAAGCGACTCGCAAGCAAGGAAGGAAGCGCCATGTCGTCCACACCCACCGAACCCGTC
>NZ_JBFIGP010000067.1:0-15837 GCF_041602235.1 Paraconexibacter sp. | reverse complement strand
CGCACTGCCAGTCCTGCCGCCGTCACGCGCGCATGGCCGGTGTCGACATCACGGGACGCCAGCGCCCGGTCCGCACCCGCATCGCCGCCTTCCTGCCCCTCCCCGCGTTCCTGCGGCGGCGCCTCGAGGCCGACGAGGCCGACATCGGCGGCCCGCCCGGCGGCGTGGGGCAGCACGCTCCCGCCCTCGCGCAGTGGTCCGCGCAGCTCTCGGCTGCCGCGGATCCCGCGATGGCCGGCTGGGCCCGGGCCGCCGCGGCCGCCGTCACGATCGCCGCCGCCGGCATCGGCGCGGGGGCCGTGACCTCCGATGCACGCCTCGACGCCGGGTCCTCGCTGCCCTCGGGAGCGGTCACCAAGGACCGCAACACCGTCCGGGTCGCCGCGTCGCCCACGCAGACCGTGTCCGGCGCGAAGGCGCCGGCGGTCGCCGCGAAGGGCACCGGGACCTCCGGGGCGGCCACGACGACGAATGCCGGATCCCCCCGAACGGGCAGCACGGCCGCGACGGGCACGGCCAGGCCCGCTCCCGACCAGCGGGACGTCACCGGCTCCGTCGGGCTGACGGCGTCGCCCACGGGGGCCGCGCTTCCCGTGCCCGCGCTCCAGGCGCCCGCGGTCGACAGCAGCGAGATGCCCAACGCTCCGCGGCCCGCGCCGCCCGAGGCCGACGGCCTCGAGGTCGAGCTGCCGCAGGCGGTCCCGCAGGCGCCCCCCGCCTCCAGCACCCCCGGGACGCCCGCGGCCCCCGCGGCGCCGCCGACGGGTGCGGCGAAGCCGACGCCGACGGCACCCGACACCGGCCGGACCGTGGACGCCGTGTCCGGTGCGACCGGGAAGGCCAACCAGTCGGTTACCGCCGTGACCCAGGCGCTCGGCGGCTGATCCGGGCGCTAGCCTGCGACGGGTCATGACCGACCCGCGCGACGAGGCCGACGCTCAGCTCCTGGAGACGCTCACCGACTCCGGGCTCTACTCGATCGGCGCGTACTTCTGCGACAGCCATCCCGAGCTCGTCGACGACGTCCTGCAGCAGAGCGTCGATATCGAGCGGATGGGCCTGGGAGCGTGGGCCGCGGAGCAGGACGTCACCGTGGAGGCGGCGGTGCAGACCCTCGTCACCGGTCTGGCGATCCGCTACTTCACCGCCGTGGCCGGCAGCGGCGGCTGACGACCGCGGGGCTCAGCCCGCGAGCAGGTCCAGCACGGCGGCCTCGATCTCCCCATGGGTCGCCAGGTCCCCGGGATCGGCGATCGCCGCGAGATCGTGGACCGCGTCGGCGATCGTCTGGCCGTTGCTCCAGCGATCGAACACCCGCGGGTCGATGTACGCGGAGCGGCAGACCGTGGCCGTGTTGCCGAGGTAGCGGGCGACCTCATCCGCCGCACGCCGCATCGCCCGCTCCCGCGCCCGCTTGGACGTGTGGGCGGACGGGTCGGCGATCGCCATCGCGACGGCCGCCAGCACCGTCGCGTTCCACGTCCGGAACGTCTTCGCGCTCACGTCCTGCAGGCCGCTCGCGTCGCGGACGTAGGCGTTGACGGCGTCCGCGCGAACCGGTCGCCACACGCGGCCCTCCCGGTGCGCGAAGAGCCGCTCGCCCCCGCCGCGCCGGCGGCGCAGGGTCTGCACGATCTCGGCGGCCCGGGGGTCGACGACGCTCTGCACACGACGGCGGCCGTGCTTGGCGGTGTAGTCGAAGACCAGCACGTCCTCGTGGGCGATCTGCACGTGGCGCTTCTCGAGCGTCGTGAGTCCGAACGTCCGGTTCTTCGACGCGTAGGACTCGGTGCCGACGCGGAAGAACCCGCGGTCCAGCAGGCGCACCACGCACGCGAGCACGGTCCGCTCGTCGCGCGGCTCCCCATCGAGGTCCGTCGCGACGCGCTCGCGGAGGTCGGGGAGACGGCGGGCGAACGCCAGGGTGCACGCGAACTTGGCCTGTGCACGCCGGGCCGTGAACCGCTCGTGGTAGCGGTACTGGCGACGGCCGGCGGCGTCGAGACCGGTCGCCTGGATGTGGCCGTCGGGGTCCGGACACACCCAGACCTCGTTCCAGGCCGGCGGGATCGCCAGCGCGCGCACGCGATCGCGGTGCGCCTCGTCGCGGATCGACCGGCCCCGCTGATCGAGCAGCTCGAAGCCACGACCGCGGCGGCGCAGGCGCCACCCGGGGCCGGCGGGATCGACGCGGCGGACGCGCCGGCTGCGGGGGCGAGTGGGAGCGGAGGCCATCGTGGGTGCGGTGTTCCCGGGACCGGCCCGCGTCAAGCGCCACGTGGCGCGACGGCGCCGCTCGGGCCGGGCGCACGGCGCACCCCGACCGCCACCGCCGCAGGCGCACCGCGCCCGGTCGCGGGTCCGTGGAATACTGCGCAGCGACCTCGGGGCGTGGCGCAGCCTGGTAGCGCGCACCGTTCGGGTCGGTGAGGTCCCCGGTTCGAATCCGGGCGCCCCGACTAGTCAGGTACACCGACCGTCAGCAGTTCCTGAAGCCCCGCCGCGTGCGGGGCTTCAGGCGTCGTGGGGCATGGGGCGAGCCGCGGCCCCCGCGGCGCCGTGGGTGCTCCGGGGCGTCGTGGACCACGCCGTGGTCTCGGCGGCGGCCTGTGTAGCCTCAAGCTGCGTGCAGTTGATCGACGCCCAAGGCTTGACGAAGCGCTTCGGCGCCCGCACCGCTGTCGATGCCGTCGACCTCAGTGTCCGGCCCGGGGTGTGCTTCGGCTTCCTCGGGCCCAACGGCGCAGGCAAGACGACGCTGATCCGCCTGCTGCTCGGGCTCGCTCGTGCCGACGCCGGACGGGTGCTGATCGACGGGACCGACGTCGCGCAGGATCCTCCCCGGGCGCTCGCCCGTGTGGGCGCGATCGTCGAGGAGCCGCGGTTCCATCCGCACCTCACCGGCGTCGAGAACCTGTGGGTGCACGCGCCGCTGGTCGGCGGCCGCGAGGCCGAGGCGCGCATCCCGATGCTGATCGAGCGCGTCGGCCTGCGCGGACGCGGCGACGAGAAGGTCAAGGGGTATTCGATGGGGATGCGCCAGCGGCTGGGCGTCGCCCGCGCCCTGCTCGGCGACCCGCAGCTCCTCGTGCTGGACGAGCCCACCAACGGGCTGGACGCGGAGGGGATGGCCGAGTTCCGCGACCTCATCCGGCACATGGTCGAGAACGAGGGGCGCACCGTCTTCCTGTCCTCCCATCTGCTCGACGAGATGCAGAAGCTGTGCGACGAGGTCGCGATCGTGGAGCAGGGTCGCATCGTCACCCAGACGAGCGTGCGCGACCTGCTCGACGGTGGGGCGGCGACGCGGACGCTGGTCCTCGACTGCGACGACCCGGTCCGGGCGCGGGAGATCCTGGCGACGGACCCGATCGTGGGCGAGATCCGGGAGACGACCGGGGCGGACGGTCAGCCGGTCCTGGCCCTGACCGTCGCGGCCGGCCGGGAGGCCGCGATCGCGATCACGCGCGCCCTGGTCACCGGGGGCGTCGGCGTGGCCGAGCTGCGGGTCGATGCGCAGTCGCTCGAGCGCCGGTACCTGGACATCACGCGAGGAGCCGCCCGGTGAGCGATCTGATCTCCGCGAACATGCTCGTCCTGCGACGGCGTCGCGGGCTGTGGTGGAGCGCCCTGGCGATTCCCTCGTCCCTGATCGTCCTGATGACCGTGTTGGCGTCGACGGACGTGATCGACCTCGACGGTGGCCGCCAGTTCGTCGAGGACTCGACGCTGGTGCTCGGGTTCTTCCTGACCCTGCTCGCGGTGCTGGTCGGCGCGCGCCTGGGCAGCGAGGAGCGGGCCACCGGCACCCTGCGGTACCAGCTGCTCACCGGCGTGCCGCGCAGCCGGCTGTTCGTCGCCAAGCTCGGTGCGCTGGTGACCGCCGGGCTCGCGATGACGACCGTGGCGATCGCTGTGACGACCGTCTCCTCGTTCGTCGTCCCGGTGGGGGCGTCCGAGACCACCGGGGCCGGGGACGTCGTGTCGGCCGCCTGGGGGGTGCTCCTGCCCGCCCTGGTCTACGGCTCGCTCGCGTTCGGTGTCGGGGTGCTCCTGGGGTCGACCGGGCCGGCGATCACCGTCGCGCTGGTCCTCAACCTCATCGGCATCGACCTCCTCTACGCCCTGACGCTCATCGACGACTGGTTCCGGCACCTCGTGCTGGACATCGGTGTCGACCGGTTGACGGTGGACGAGGCCGACGACGACACGCGCGTCTCGCTCGGCGCGGCGATCGTGATGGTCCTCGCGTGGGTGGGCTCCTTCCTGGGGGCCGGTTGGATGCGCCTGCGGACGCTGGAGGCCTAGGCGCGGAGCCACGCGCGGTGCCCGCCCGGGCCTCCCGGCGGGCAGGCCGCGTCAGCTGGGCGTGGCTGTCGCGCCCGCAGGGCTGGCGACCACGCCGTCGTCGTGCAGGCGGCCGATCTCGGTCGCGCTCAGGCCGAGATCCGTGGCGAGGATCTCCTCGGTGTGCTCGCCGAGCAGGGGCGCGCGACGGACCGGGACGCGGCCGCTGCGCGAGAAGTCCAGCGGGGAGGCCGGCGCCAGGTAGGAGCCGAGTCCCGGGTGGTCGATCTCCCTCCACATGGGGTTCTCGGTCGAGCAGCGGGGGTCCTCGGTGATGAGCTGGCTGAACGTCTGGTAGGGACCCCAGGAGACGCCGGTGCCGCGGAACGTGTCGCGGATGTCGTCGAGGTTGCGCGAGGCGAACCACGGTCGCAGGACCGCGGCCAGCAGATCGCGGGCCTCGTAGCGGCCGCTCTCGGTGGAGACGTCGACGCCGAGGGCGTGCTCGACCGCCTCGACCTGGTCGTGCAGCTCGGTGACCTGCAGCAGCGCCTGCCACTGGCGGGCGGTGAGAGCCACCACCATGACCCGGCGCCCGTCGCGGGTCTCGAAGTCGTGACCGAACGCGCCGTACAGGTAGTTGCCGTCCTTGCGCTGATCGGTGCCGCCCAGCTGGGTCTCGGCGATCCGTCCGAGATGGCCCACGACGGCGAAGGCGACGTCGGAGAGGGCCAGGGAGACCAGCTGCCCCTCGCCGGTCCGCGTGCGGTGGCGGTCGGCGGCCAGGAGCCCGGTCGACGCCAGACCGCCCATCACGAGATCCCAGGCGGGCAGCACGCTGTTGAGCGGCTCGGCGAGGTTGCGCGGCCCGGTCGCCCACGGGAAGCCCGTGGCGGGGTTCACGGTGTAGTCCACCTCGCTCGTGCCGTCCGGGTTGCCGGTCAGCCCGACCATGACCAGATCCTCACGGTGGCCTCTCAGGGCCTCGTAGGACAGCCAGCCGCGGGCCGGGAAGTTCGTGAGGAACGTCCCGGCCTCCGCGATGAGGGCGCTGACGAGCTCGCGGCCCCGGTCGTCGCGGAGATCCACCTGCAGCGATCGCTTGCCCTTGTTCAACCCGGCCCAGAAGAGGCTCTGGCCGTCGGCGGCCAGGGGCCAGCGCTGGTGATCGAGGCCCCCGCCGATCTGGTCGAAGCGGATGACGTCGGCGCCGAGTTGCGCGAGCGTCATGCCGCCGAGCGGGGCAGCGACGAAGGCCGAGCCCTCGATCACCCGCAGGCCGTCGAGGATGCCGGGGGTCTGGGTCATGGCAGGAGGGCGACGAGGCGCCAGTCGAGGACGGGGGTGAGGCCGGCGTCGCCGCGGTCGACGGCGACACGGGTCCGGAGGTCGAGCAGGGCGCCGCCGGCCGGCAGGGGAGCGACGCCCTCGACCTCCACCGTGGTGGCGAGGCGGTCCCCCTCGAACGTCGGGCCGAGGTGGTCGCAGGAGCGCCAGGCGAGGATCGTCGCCAGCGCGGGGAACACCCGTGTGACGTGGGCGGCCGCGATGCCGATCACGTGGCCGCCGTAGACGAGCCGTCGGCCGTGGTGCGACCCGCCCGCATCCGTGTGCGTGAGGGCCTGGTTGAGCGTGACGCGTGCGAGCTCGGGCGCCGCGGTGACGGTCTCCCGGGCCTCTATCGCGTAGGTGCTCCCCGGGCGCACGTCCCGCGCGAGGGGGCCGCCGAGTGGGTGCAGCGCGTCGAGCGCCCAGGCCGGCGTCACGGCGGCCAGACGGTCCCGTCCGAGCTCGGAGGGGAACGCCGCGACATCGTCGCCCGGCTCGTCGGGGCGGTCCTCGCGGGCCGGCAGGAGCGGGCAGCGGTGGAAGTCCACCACGGGGTCGCCGTGCTCGTCGGTCGTCGTCACCCGCAGGACGACCAGGCCGCGCGGGGCGCCGCCCTTGGCGGCCTTGGCGCGTCGCTTGGCGACGATCTCGGTACGGGTGCGCAGCGTCGCGCCCAGCGCCACCGGGCGCGCGGCCAGTCCGCGGTAGAACAGGTTGCCGAGCACTCTGGCGCTCGGAGCGGTCGACTGGCCGATCGCCACGTCGCACACGAGCATCGGGTGGGCCAGGGGCCCGTCCAGCCCCGCCACCTCGTGCGCCAGGGGCGCGTCCAGAGCCAGCGCGAGGCGGTCCCCGACGATCGAGCGATGCAGCGTGGCGAGGCCCGCGTCCAGCGTGACCCCGGGGGCGGTGAAGACGTCCCCGACGGTGAGGTCCTCGTAGTAGGGGAGGGCCACGGGAACGGCGGTCCGGTCGGTGGGGGCGGCGGCGCTGTCGGTGGGGCCGGCGGCGTCGCCGCTCGACACGACGCGCAGCGCCTGTGCGCGGTGGGCTTCGTCGACCATCTGGCCGTCGACGCGGACCGCCGCGTCCCCGCCGGCGGCGGCCTCGTCGAGGGCCCGGAGCGTGGCCCGGGCGTGCGCGACCTCGGCGGGTGAGAAGCCGAACACGCGGACCAGCGTGGGGACCTGCTCGGGGTGGATCGCCCACTTGCCGTCGAGCCCCAGGTCCCGGGCTCGCAGGGCGGCCTCGGCGAGGGACGACGGATCGCCCAGCTTCAGGTGGGGGCCGTCGATGGCCTGGAGACCGTGCTCGCGCGCCGCGGCCAGGACCGTCTCCTGGGTGGGCAGCCAGGTCGCGGGGTCGTCCTGCGCCCCGCGGCGGCCCAGCGCGGTGGCGAGATCGGCGAACCCGATGATGAGGGTGGAGAGACGCCCGCCGGCGGCGGCGATGCTCCGCGCGTCGGCGATCGCGCCGGGGTCCTCGAGCAGGGCCTGGACCGCGAGACGGTCGGATGCTCCCGCGCGCGTGAGGGCGTCGTCCACGGCGGTGACGTCCGCCGCGCAGCGCACCTTCGGCACCACGACCGAGAGCCGCGCGGCCGTCCGGAGCGTCGCGACCCACTCCAGATCGTCCTCGTGCCACGGGGTGTCCCGCGCGTTGACGCGCACGGCCACGGCGGTGTCCGCCCACGCGGGGTCCGTCAGCGTGGCGGCGATGACGTTCCGCGCGTCGGACTTCGCCTCGGGCGCGACGGCGTCCTCGAGGTCCAGCACGATCTCGTCGGCGCCGCAGGAGAGCGCCCGGTCGTGCATCTTCGCCTTGTGGCCGGGCACGGCCAGGCACGCTCGGCGCGCGGCGGGCAGGACGGGTGCACGGGTGGTCGACACGCACCGACCGTACGACGCGCGTCGCTGTCCCACCAGTCGTCTCGCCCCAACAGCCCGCCGAACGTCTGTGTCCCCGGACCCGCCGCGCCGGCTACCCCGCGTCGGCGGCGGCGAGGACGCCCTCGATGATCCGGTCGACGTCGTAGGGCTCGCAGACGTAGGGCGGCATCGTGTAGACCAGGTCGCGGAACGGTCGCAGCCACACCCCCTGCGAGATCGCGGCGGCCGTGGCGGCGGCCACGTCGACGGGGTGGTCGAGCTGCACGACGCCGACCGCGCCGAGGACCCGCACGTCGTGGACGCCGGGGATGGTCCGCGCCTCCGCGAGGCCGCTGTGGAGCTGGGTCTCGATCCGCGGGACCGCGCGGCGCCACTCGGTGCCGCCCTCGGACGCAGGTCGTTCGAGCAGGTCGAGGCTGGCGAGGGCCGTGGAGCACGCCAGCGGGTTCGCCATGAACGTGGGACCGTGCATCAGCGCGCCGGCCTCTCCCTGCGTGATGCCCTCCGCGACCCTCGTCGTGCACAGCGTCGCCGCGAGGGTCATGTAGCCGCCGGTGAGCGCCTTGCCGAGGGTCATCACGTCGGGGGTGACGTCGGCGTGGTCGCACCCGAAGCGCGCTCCCGTGCGCCCGAAGCCGGTGGCGATCTCGTCGGCGACCAGCAGCACCTCGTGCTCGTCGCAGAGCTCGCGGATCCGCCGCAGGATGGCCGGCGGATACGCGTGCATGCCGCCCGCGCCCTGGAGGACCGGCTCCACCACGACCGCTGCCAGTCCGGCGGCGTGGCGGGAGATCAGGGCCTCCACGTGGGCGAGGTGGGCGTCGAGCAACGCCGGATCGGCGTCCGCGGCGGCGATGCTCGGTGGCCGGTCGGCGAAGACGTGCTGCGGGAGGGCGTCGGCGAACAGGTGGTGCATCCCGCCGACGGGATCGCACAGCGCCATCGCCCCGAACGTGTCGCCGTGGTAGCCACCGCGCAGCGCCAGCATCCGGGCCTTCTGCGGGCGGCCCTGCGAGCGCCAGAACTGGAGCGCCATCTTGATCGCGACCTCGACGCTCACCGAGCCGCTGTCGGCGAAGAAGACGTGCTGCAGCGCCTCGGGCGTGATGGACACCAGGCGCTCGGCGAGCCTGATGGCCGGCTCGTGCGTCAGCCCGCCGAACATCACGTGGGCCATGCGTCCGAGTTGGTCGGTGACCGCCGCGTCGAGCACCGGATGGCGATACCCGTGCACCGCGCACCACCACGAGGCCATGCCGTCGATCAGCTCCCGGCCCCCGTCGAGGGTGATGCGCACGCCGGCGGCCGACACGACCGGTCGCGGCGGGCTCGTCGCCGGGATCGGCCCGTAGGGGTGCCACACGTGGCGGGCGTCGGCGGCCAGGAGCCCTGCCCACCCAGGGCTGGAGTGCGGCGGGATCATCCGCCGCGCAACGCTACCGACCGGGCCGCCGCTCGTCCGTCCTCCCGCCGATCGGGGGGTGCGCCAGGCGCACCACGTACCCGCGGGCAGGCGCGCGGGTGGCTCAGGGAGGATGATCCCCCCCGTGGCGAGCACGCCGACATACGACGCCCTGCACCAGATGGTGTCGCTGCTCGCCGACGTCGAGCACGTCTCGCCCGGGGCGCCGTTCTACGACCGTCTCGCCGACGCCGCCTGCCGGCTGGCGGGCATGCGCCGCGCGATCATCTTCCTGTACGACGACGAGGAGCGCCGGGTGCGCGGGGTCGGGGCCCACGGGCTCGATCTCGCCTCCTTCGACGATCTCCAGGTCACCGCGCGGACCGTGCCGATCGCGCTGCGAGCGCTCACCGACGACATCGTGGTCGAGGCCGGGCCGCGGGTCCGCCGCGACATCCCGCCGGAGCTCGTCGAGCGCTTCGGGGCCCAGCACGTCGCCTGCTCGCCGATGTCGGCCGGTGGGCAGTGGTTCGGGGTGGTGCTGGTCGACCGCGACGACCCGCGGCCGCTCAACGACGGCGAGCGTGAGGCGCTGTACCTGCTCGGCAAGCTCGCGGCGCTCGCCGCGGCCGCCCGCCTGGCGACACGGCAGCAGGAGCAGACCCGTCGGCTCGCCGAGCGCATCGATCTCGCCCGCGACGTCCACGACACGATCATCCAGCGGCTCTTCGGCGTCTCGCTCGCCCTGGCCGGCGACGGAGGCCTGGACGCCGAGGACCGCCAGCGCTGCGCCGAGGAGGTCGAGCGCGCCCTGCACGAGCTGCGCGACGTCGTCCAGCGGCCCCTCGCGCGGGTGAGCCGGCCCGACGCGCCGGGCTTCGAGGACGAGCTGGGCCGCCTGATAGCTCGCGGCGAGGACGACAGCGCCGCGGACGTCGTCGTCGAGCGCGACGGCGAGGTTCCCGCCACGCTCGACGCGCTTGCCGCCTCTGTGCTGCGGGAGGCCATCCGCAACGTCCGCAAGCACGCCGAGGCACGCGAGATCGTCGTGCGCGTCGGGGTCGAGGGCGCCGCGTTCCGGCTGGAGATCGTCAACGACGGCGTCGACAGGGCGTCGTCGGGCAGCGCGATGCCGAGCACGGGGCTGGGCTTGCGGCTCGCGGCCTTCGAGGCGCTGGGAGCGGGCGGATTGGTCGAGTTCGGACGGGTCGAGGAGGACACATGGCGAGTACGGCTGACAGCACCCCTGCCGAGCTGACGCACGACGGTCCCCGGTTGCGCGTCCTGATCGTGGACGACCACGACGTCGTGCACTGGGGGCTGCGGCTCATGCTCGGTCGCCAGCCCTGGGTGCGTGGATGCCTGCACGCCCGCAGCGGGGAGGAGGCCGCGGACCTCGCGCGGCGCGGCAGCCCGCACGTCGCCCTGGTGGACCTGTTCGTGGGGGAGGAGTCGGGCCCCGAGATCTGCGGCCGGATCCTCGAGGCGTCCCCGTCGACGCGCGTGGCGTTCATCTCCGGGGCCGGGCGCATCTCGGCCGCCGCGGCCCGTGCGGCCGGCGCTCGCGGGTTCGTGCCCAAGGACTGGCCCGCCGACCGCGTCGCGACGGCCGTCCGGGCGCTGGGCGCGGGTCGCAGCGTGTTCCCGGAGGCCACCGACGCTCCCGCCGCGTCGTTGTCGCCGCGCGAGCGGGACGTGCTCGAGCTGATCGCCACGGGCGCCACCAACGCGGAGATCGCCTCCTCGCTGCACCTCTCGCCGCACACGGTCAAGGAGCACGCCAGCGCGGTGTACCGCAAGCTCGACGTCCGCAACCGGGCGGAGGCCGTCCAGCGCGCGCAGCGGCTCGGGCTCGTCGGCTGAACCCGCCGCAGGACGCGGTCAGCGGACCGTGAACCGGTAGTTGCGACGGTACACGCGCTTGCCCACCTTCACCGTGACGCGGACCTTCGCGGAGCGCCCTCGGCGGATCTGGGAGCGGTAGGCCTTCTTCAGGCGCAGGGTCAGGGTTCCCACCTGGTTGCGCCGCAGTCGCAGCGTCCGGAGCTTCACCGTCCTGCGATACGCGCGGCGGCCCTTGCGCGTCACCGTCAGGCGCCCGCTGCTCACCACGGTGCACGGGGTCCTGGTGCACACCGCCACGGCGAGCCGGCGGCTCGTGCGGGGCTTGCCGAGCTTCGTGGACCGCGTCGTCACGTAGAGGCGGACGGTCCCGACGGTCTTCAGGTAGGTCGCCCGGCGGCGCAGCTTCGCGGACGCCCTCGCGTGCGCGGTCAGCGTCCGGGTGGGGGTCGGCGCGGGCGTCACCGCCGTGGTCGCGGCGGGCGGCGGCGCGGGGGCCGGGGCTGGGGCCGGCGCAGGCGCGGGGCCGGGCGTCGGTGCCGGGGTCGGCTCGGGATCCGGGGGTGGCGGCGGGGGCGGCGCCGGGCTGGTGCCGCTGAGCGCGACGGTGAGCGGGGAGCCCGGCCCGTCATGCGGCACGAGGAGCGACTCGTTCTGCGGTCCGGCGGACGACGGGGTCAGCCGGAGCGTCACCTCGCACGACGCCCCCGCGGCGAGCGACACCGAGCTGCACCCGTCGCCGACGATCGCGTACGCCGAGCCCGGGCCTCCCGCGAGGCCGACCGCGGCCAGCTGCACGGGCCCGGGACCGCCGTTGCCGATCACGGCCTTCAGGTCGGGGGTGCTCTGCCCCACCGGGACCGACCCGAACTCCAGCGGGGCGGCGGTCAGGCCGGCCGGCAGCGTACGCGTGAAGGTCGCGCGGGCGGCGTCGAAGAAGACGTTCCCGACGGCCTCGACGGTGATCCGGCCCGTCGTCGTCGCCACGGAGGGCAGCACGACCGCGTCGCTGCCGTCGTTCGGCACACCCTCCTTGAGCACGTACGGGAACGTCAGGCCGTCGTCGCTCGAGAACCGGATCCGGACCGTGCTCGTGCCGACAGGGGGGCTGTCGGTGCCGGCGACGTTCCAGCTGATCGGGACGGGCGCCTGGTCCCCGACCGCACGCGGGCCGACCGGCGCGGTGACGCGGAACGGCCCGGCGGCGGGAGCGACGGTGAGCGCGGTGTCCGCGACGCCGATACCGCCGTTGACCGGGACGTTGTCGCGGACGGTCACCCGGAAGTGCAGGGTCCGGCTGAACGGCGCGATGCCGAGCCAGTCCGCGGTGGGGAGGAACTCCGAGTAGCAGTCCACGACGGCGTCGGGCACCGGTGGCGGGCCTCCGGCGTCCGGGCAGGTCCCGGTGGCCGCGTTCGTGGTGTCGTCGAAGACCTGCTGGATGTCCGGGAATCGCCGGCTCGGCGTCGTCACCGCGGTGTTCTGCCCAGGAGAGGGGGACTGGCCCGCGGCGAGGTCGTCGTAGCGCGCCGCCGTTCCGAACACGCGGAACAGCGGACCGTTGGTCTTCGTGTTGCTCGTGAGGGCGGTGCCGCCCGACGGCGTCTTGGTGCCCGGGTCGGTCTGCTCCCAGAGGTACGTCAGGGGATCACCGTCGAGATCCGAGCCGACGGCGGTGAGCGTGAACGGGGTCCGGACCGGGATCGTGGAGACGCTGGGGGTGGTCACGCCCGGAGCGCGGTTGCTCGTCGCGAGGACGGCGCCCCGGCGGGCGGTGGCTCCGCCCGCGACGACGTCCCCGAACACGCCGGTCGCGCCGCTGAGCGAGTCGAAGGCGAGGAGCTCCTTCGGCGTGGGCTGCTCGAAGGTGACCGCGAAGCCGTCGTCGGTGACGCTCGAGACCGTGACCGGTCCGGTGCCCAGGCTCTCGATCGCGGTCTCGATGTCCCCCGCGGTGAAGTTCGTCCCGTTGACGATCGCGGCGGACGGGGGGCCGCCCCCGTACGTGAGACGGAACGCGTCGCCGACCCCGTAGCCCTCGAGGACGGCCTGCTGGAGTGCGCGACGGTCCTGCTCGGGTGCGGTGACGTAGCCGGTGATCTGCGCGACGCTCGCCGCCGAGAAGTACGGATCGCTGTGGCGCTGGAGGTCGTCCGATCCGCAGATGCCCGCGTAGCCCATGACGGTCGACCCGCTGCCCGGCTCGACCGTGGTGTCCCCGGGGTCCCGGTTGCCCGCCGAGCAGCTGCTCTGCGTGCCGTTGAACGTGTGATCGGCGCCGAACTGGTGGCCCATCTCGTGCGCGACGTAGTCCACGGCGAACTGGTCGCCGGTCGGCGTGGTGAGACCGGTGCAGCCGCGGGCCTTGCGGTCCTGACCGACCGCCGCCGCGGCGAGACCCCCGCTGTTGGTGCCCGTGACCAGGTGGCCGACGTCGAAGGCACGGGCCCTCGCGAGGATGCCGGTCACGACCATCATCCGGTCCAGCGTCGCCGAGCTGCACGACGCCAGCTGCGCCGGGGTGAAGCACGGCGAGGCGCACGGGCCGCCGGGATCGATCGCCTGCGCGTCGGTGTCCAGGTTCAGCGCGTCGTTGCCCGCGATGAGCACGAGCCGGATCGCGAGGTCGGCGGCGTACAGCTGGTTGACGCGGTTGACGAGCGTGACCTTCGCCGAGGTCGTGTTGAGCGGGCCGCCGACCTGGGTGGCGTAGCTCGGGTCGGACACGAGCGCCAGGCGGTAGGTCCGTCGCTGGACGGGCTGGCCCGGGGCCTCCCGCCGCCGCGGTGCCGGGTCCGTGTCCCCGCGCCGCAGGGCGTCCTGCCGCTCGACGAAGGTGTCGGCCTGATCCTCCGGGACCGCCCGGCGGTCGTAGCTGGCGTACTCCCGCTGGTCGAGGTCACGAGGGTCGACGTACCAGGTGCGGTCGCGTTCTCGGACCGTGGCGTGGAACCCCAGCCGCGTGAGATCGAGGGTGACCGTCGCGGTGGGGGAGTCCACACCGCGACCGGCGTAGGTGCGGATCTCCGGGTGCCGGGCAGCGAGACCCGGCTCCATGACCTGCGTCTCGACGATCGCGAACCGCGCGAAGTCGCCCTCCGGCGTGGGGATCGAGATCGTCAGGGGGCTGCGAGCGGTGCCGGGGCGGGGAGCCCGCGCCAGGACCGCCCGCAGCGTTGCGCGGTCGAGGGCGAAGGCGGCGTAGCGTCGCGGAGCGACGAGCGGTGGGGTCACGCGCAACCCCCGGACGGCGGACGGTGCCAGCGCTGTCCACGCGTCCGCCGAGCGCTGGGCCGGTCCCGGCGCGGCGCCCGCGGACGGGGCGCCCGCGAGGACGGCGAGCACGGCTGCGGCCAGTGCGGTCACGGGAAGGCGGGGCACGGCACGACTCCTCCCGCTCAGGTGTCCCATCCCTCAGCTATACCACCGACCGCAGGGGCCGGGCCAGTCCTCCCGGCCGCAGTCGAGGCGCCGGACCGGCGTCCACGGGGAGGTGCGACCCGGACCCCGCCGGTCGGGGGGACCGGGGAGGGGGGCGACCCCCCGACCGGGGTGCCGGCGCGACCGCAGACGCCACCGGCGTCGCGCTGCGGTGTCAGCTTCGGCGACATGGACCTGCAGCCCGGCACCATCGCGATCCTCTTCCCTGGGCAGGGCAGTCACACGCCCGAGATGGGCGACGAGACCCGTGCCCTGCGACCGGACCTCGTCGAGCACGTGACCGCCGTCGTCGGGGAGGATCCGTTCCCGCTCGCCGGCGAGAGCACGCGCTTCGCCCAGCCCGCGATCCTCTGTGCGTCCCTGGCCCGGTGGTCGTCCCTGGCGCCGGCGATCGCAGGGACCCCGATCGTCGCGCTCGGGCACTCGCTCGGAGAGCTCGGCGCGCTCGTCGCGTCGGGGCATCTCGACGAGCTCGACGCGCTGACGCTCGCGGCGGAGCGCGGCCGGCTCATGGCGGCGGCCGGACGCGGCGGGATGGTCGCGGTGCTCGGCGGATCGATCGAGGACGCGACAGCGCTCGCCGACGCCCACGGCCTGACGGTGGCCAACGACAACGCGCCCGGGCAGGTCGTGCTCGCCGGAGACGACGACGCCACCAGGGCGGCCGCTCGCGGCGCTCGCGGCGTGGGGCTGCGTGCGCTGCGACTCGACGTCACCGGGGCGTTCCACTCCCCGGCGATGGCGTCCGCGCGGGACGGCTTCGTCGCGGCCCTCGCCGCGACCCGGTTCCGTGAGGCGACCGGCATCGCGTTCTCCCCGACGACGCTGGCTCCCGTCCACGACCCGGGGGACGTGCTCGCAACGGCGCTGACCTCGCCGGTCCGCTTCCGCGAGGCGCTGCTGGCCCTCGACCGCGCCGGGGTCGCCCGCTTCGTCGAGACCGGCCCCGGCGAGGTGCTGACCAAGCTCGTCGGCCGGACCCTGCCGACCGCGGTCGCGGCCCCCCACGTGCTCCGGGAGATCGCCGATGTCGCCTGAGTCTGCGGTCATCGCCCCGTCGGCGACCGGCGCCGCGTCCCGCGCGAGGCCGTCCCGGCCGCGGATCGCCCACATCGGCGCGGCGGCCCACGTCCTTCCCGAGACGGTCGTCACCACCGAGGAGGTTGCCGCCCGTCTGGACGTCGACCCGGACTGGCTCGTGAGCCGCACGGGCATCCGCTCCCGCCGGGCCCTCGCCCCCGGGGAGACGATGCTCGACCTGTGCGCGCGCGCCTCCACGGCCGCGCTGGACCGCGCCGGCGTCTCGCCGCGAGCCGTGGATCTCGTCCTCGTCGCCACGATCACCGCGGACGACCGCTGTCCGGCCATGAGCCCGCGGCTGGCGGCCCGCATCGGGGCCACCGGCGCCGCCGCGATGGACGTCGGCGCCGCGTGCTCGGGCTTCCTCAGCGGGCTGTCCCTCGCCGCGTCCCAGATCGAGACCGGCCGCGCCGGCACGGTCCTGCTCGTCGGCGCCGACGCGATCCGCGCACGCTTCGTCGACCTCGACGACCGGGCCACCGCCGGTCTGTTCGGGGACGGTTGCGGGGCTGCCGTGCTGCGCGCGGCCGACCTCGAGGAGGGCGATCTCGAGGTCCAGGGGGTCGG
>NZ_JBFIGP010000066.1:0-15949 GCF_041602235.1 Paraconexibacter sp. | reverse complement strand
GTCGGTGAGCACCTCGCGCACCGTCGCCGGGTCGGTCGCGCACACGATCCCGGCGCGGTACGGCAGGAGCCGCAGGGTGAACACCGGTCCGTGGTCGGCGCGCAACCCGGACGGGTACCCGAGCGGGTCGCGCAGCATGCGGGCGGTCTGGACCAGGCGCGGCTCCCGCGACGTCGGCGGGCAGCGCGCCCGGTCGAACCGAGGCTCCGGGGGCAGGCTCCTCACGGGAGCAAGCCTACCGTCGCTCCTGTGCGCCACCGGGTGACCGGGCGCCTGCCCCCGGAGGGCCTACTTCCGGGCCTTGTACATCTCCCAGGTGACGATGCTCTTCTGGTTCTTGGTCTTCGACGAGGCGCGCTGGTCGCAGCCGCTCAGGCCGTCGAAGTTGAACTTCCACTCGTACACCTGGCAGTTGCCGCCGTAGCTCCCCACGATCGGGTCCGGGGCGGTGCCGTCGCCGTGGATCTCCCAGGTCATCTGGTAGTCGTTGATCGCGACGGCGTGGATGTGGGCGTTGTCGCCCCACGGTCGGTACCAGGCGGCGAAGCCGACGCGCTTGAGCGCGGCGACGCGGTTGCTGACGCCCTTGCTGTCGGTGTCCCAGGTGCGGATGTCGATCGTGCCGCCGCCGTTGTGGGTGCCGGCGGACGCATCCGCGCAGGCCGCGCCGCAGTAGCCGCCCTGCACGATGGTCATGTCCCAGCCCTTCTTGCCGTTGGACTTCATGTTCTTCTGCGCCTCGAGGAACATGGACTGGGTCCGCTTGTTGACGACGTCGTTGCCGTCGTCGGAGTTGCCGCCGTTGGCGACGGACGCGAGCTTGATCTTCTTCCCGACGCTGATGGTGTTGGTGAGGCGGAAGCGCCCCTTGCCCAGCGCCTGCAGTTCGGCGAGCCCGGGCAGTCCGTTGCGGGTCCAGCGCGAGGTCTGCTTCTGGTTGCGCTCGAACTTGCCCCAGGCCTTCACGGTCGCGGTGCCGAAGTAGCCGTCGACGGACTGCTTCGCGAGCAGCCCGCGCCGGTGCAGGGCGGCCTCCACCCGCCGGACGCTCTTGCTCGCGCCGTAGGTCTTGACGAGGTCGGTCCGCCACGGGTCGAGGGTCGCGGCCAGGACGACGCGGCTCATGTTGACCGCGGGCAGCGTCGACGGGCACGGGTCGTCGGCGGGGCAGGCGGCCTGGGCGGCGGGAGCGGATCCGCCGGCCGCGACAGCGGCAGCGGCGGTGACGGCGACCGCGAGGTGGCGCCGGCGCCGGTGCGGCGGACCGGCCGAGGGCGAGGACTGCGGGAAGGAGATCTCGGTCATGGCGCGGTCGGTACCCGCGCCGCGATCCGTGAGACGCGACAGGTGTCGTGTCTCACGGAGTTCTCACGGTCGACCGCCGGTCACGGGGGTCGCGTGGGCGGAGCGGCCACGTGCTCCGCCTCGTCCGCGGCGGGGATGGTTCGTGCGATCACCGTCGATGCGCGACGACCGGAGCACGGAACGGATCGGTCGACGGGCGGCGGGGGCGTCGGACGGTTGCCCTCTCGACGTCCCGATGGCGACTCCCGGACTTGAACCGGGGACACCACGATTTTCAGTCGTGTGCTCTACCAACTGAGCTAAGTCGCCAGGACCGTCGAGAATACCGATGCCTCCTGGTCCTTGCGGTTTGGCGAACCCGGTCGCGCGGCGGGCGCTCCCTCCGGGCCGGCGTTCACCGGGCCGGCGGGGACCGGTGCCCAGGGCCGGGGTGTTCCGGCGCTCGGCCCGGACAACGGCGCCCCGACGGGCCGACCACGGGTACCCTCGCGCGTCATGTCCCCGCGGACGCTCACCCTGATCCCGATCGTCGTCGTGGCGACGTTCCTCGGGATCGTCGGCCTGGTGCTCTTCACGGGCGGCGACGACGGACGTCGCAGCGGGTCCGCGGCGGCCCTCGACCCGCTCGCCGCGGCGGTGACGATCGTCCCGTCCGACGCCCCGTTCGTCGCGCTCGCGGAGACCGACGCCGCCGCCGGTCCGCTCCCGAAGCTCACGGCGGTCACGGACCGCATCCCGGGCGCGACCATCGCGTACGGGAGAGCGGGGGACGCCCTCGGGGGCATCGACCTCCAGAACGATCTGCTGCCGGTCCTGGGACACCCGATCGTGTTCGCGGTCGCCGAGTTGCCCGACCGGACGTCGGACGCCGCGCCGGACCCCCTCGCCGGGCTGCTCGGAGCGTTCCCGTTCCGTGTGCCGGAGCTCGGGGCCCTGCTCGCGGCATCGCGCTTCGGCACCGTGGCGGGGGACCCCGCCGGTCTGCGCGTCCTGCTCGATCGCCTCGTCGACAGCGGCGGGCTCCAGCGCGACGGGGAGGCCCGCGGGTTCGCGGTGTTCCGCCGTCCGGACGGTGGTGCGTACGCCTTCGACGGCGGCCTGTTCGTGGGAGCCGGCTCGCAGGAGGACCTGCGGGCGGCGCTGACGCTCGCCGCCCAGGGCCGGTCGGGGCAGGACGCCGACGGCCTGCGGTCCGGGAGCCTCACGAAGTCCTCCTTGCTGGCCCGGTTCCGCGGATTCCCCGGCCGGAGCCGTTCCGCGCTGCGCGCCACCCTGGACGTCGGGGCGGTCGAACGCTCCGACAGCGGGGATCTCCAGGTTCCGTGGGTGAGCGCGCTGCAGCGCGTGTCCTTCGCGATCGTCCCCGAGGAGGCGGCGGTCTCGGTCCCCTTCCGGTTCTCGACCGATGCGGACGCCGTGACCGCCGGGGACGTGCCGATCGCCGGCGGCGCCGCGTCGCCGTCGCCGGCCGCCGAGGACGACACCGAGGTGGTCGTCGGCCTCCGGGACGCGGCGCACACGATCGAGTTCGTCCGGCGGACCCTGCGCGTGACGAACGCCGACCTGGCCTCGGACCTGGACGGCATCGAGACGAGCCTTCGCCGCTACGCCCGGGTCGACCCGACGACCCAGATCCTCGCCAAGCTCACCGGGACGACCACGATCACCACCGACCTGAAGGGCACGCTGACCCTGCGATCGGAGCTCGCCGACCCGGAGCCCGTCGCGGACGCCCTGTCCCAGCTGCAGCGGCTCTCGACGCTGAGCTCGTTCGTCGGCGGGATCGGCGTCGATGTCGACACCCGTGGGATCACCGTGGAGGACGACGGAGATGGTCGCTACAGGGTCGAGCGCGACGGGGACACGGTCGCTCGCGCTGCCGTGATCGACGGCGTGCTCGTGGCGAGCAACCGCGAGAGCACCGACCTGCAGGCGCTCGCGGACGCGTTCCCCGAGACGCCGGAGAACGCGAAGGGAGGAGCGCTCAGCGTCCGGATGTCCGCCGAGGCGCTGGTCACCGAGCTGGCCGGGATGCTGGGGCTCCCCGAGGCGGCCACCGCGGCGCTCGAGCCGCTCGGTCAGATCAGCGTGAACGCTCGAGGATCGACGAGCGGGGTGTCCGGCAGCCTGCGGCTGACGGTCGGCTCGGACTGATCGCCTCAGCGGCTGCCGAAGTTCTGGACGGCGTATCCGTCCACCCAGCCGGCGCCGATGAGCGTGAACCGCGGGTTGAGGATGTTCGCGCGATGCCCCGGGCTGTTCATCCAGCCGACGCATGTCGCCGCCGCGTCGCGGTAGCCCATCGCGATGTTCTCGCCCATGCGCGAGAAGGGCCGGGCGCCGTCGAGGGCGGCCTTGATGCGATCCCACGGGGTGCGTCCGTCCAGTGAGGTGTGATCGAAGTAGTTCCGTGCGGCCATGTCGGCGGCGTGCCGCTGGGCGGCCACGGTCAGGGCCCGTTCGGCCGTCAGCGCGGACAGGCCCGCAGCGCTGCGTTCACGGTTCGCGCAGGCGACGAGCCCGGCCTCGGTGGCGCTCGAGCTCACCGGCGCGGACGGTGCGGTGGTCGTCTGTCGTCCGCCGCGCTTGCGCGTGGTCCTGGTGCCGGTACGACGCTTGGCGGCTCGCGTGCCGGCGCGACGCTTGGTGGCGCGCGTGCCCCGTCGGAGTGCCGCGGTCCCACGGCAGGCGCGGCGTGCGCTGCGCCGCGCCGACGCCTTGGCCCGCTTCGACTTCGCGTTCTTCACCTTCTTGGTCGCCTTCGCACACCGGGTGCGCTTGGCGGCCGACGCGCTCGCGGCGTCCGCGGTGGCGGTGACGCCGACCGACAGCAGGGCGGCGCCGAGGAGCAGCACGACGAGGCGGCGGAGCGTGGGAAGCATGCGAACCGCTTCGGCCGCGGGCGCCCACTCTTGTGCCCGGGAGCCGCTCAGGTGGACGGATGTGGGGCGCGCGGGGCCGGTCAGCCGGCCCAGGCCCGCAGTTGCGGCAGGGGATCGATCGGCTTGGAGTTCTTGTCCACGCGCCAGCCGCCGGTCCAGATCTCGAAGTGCAGGTGCGGGCCGGACGCCGCCCCCGTCGCGCCGACGTCGCACAGGCGTCCGCCCGCGCTCACACGCTCCCCGGGGGTGACGACGACCGTCTGGGCCCGACAGTGGGCGAAGAAGAAGGAGCGGCCGTCGTCCGCGTCCTGGACGACGTACCAGCCCGCGCCGTTCTTCTGGTACTTCACGTGGCGGATCGTGCCCGGCAGCGGTGCGACGACCGGGACGCCGAGGTCGGCGACGATGTCCTGCCCCTCGTGCGAGTGGCCGCTGCGCGCGGCGCCGAACGTCGCTCCGTCGCCGCCGAAGGACCACGGGCCCTGGACGGGGAACACACCGCTCTGGGTGGCGGGCGGTGCCGAAGGGGGAGTGGCCGGAGGCGTGGGGGCGGCGGGAGCGGGCTGCGGGGACGTCGGGCGCTTGGGCCTGGGCTTCGGTCGGACGCGCAACGTTGCCCGGCCGGAGGCCTTCGCCCGTCGCAGCAGGGTGCCGCCGCCCGGGCCGGTCGCGTGCAGGCGCACGGTGTAGCTCCCGGCCCGCAGGCGCGTGCCCTTCGGCCACTTCACCGTGGTCGTCCGTGCCGTCCGTACGCGTCCGAGGTCGAGGCGCAGCAAGGTCCCTCCGCTGCGCCCCGGCCACAGGACGATCCGGGCCCGTACCGACCGAACCCCCTTCTGGTCGATGCGAAAGGTGATCCGCGGCAGTGAGCGTCCCTCGGTCACGCTCCCCGGGCGGACCCGGAGGGACGTCGCTACCGGCCGCGGATCGCGGGGCGGAGTCACCGGCTGTCCGTACTCGGCGCCACCCGTACCCCCGGATGTGGCCGGGACCCGTGCACCGCCGGTGCTCGCGCCGGCGGGCGCGGCGAGCACGCCGACGACGAGCGCCGTCATCGCGCCCACGACGGATGGGATGCGGGAAACCACGTCCACGACGCTTACAGTCGGCCCTTCCGCGCAGTTCTTGTGATGAAGCTGCAGCCTTGTGCAGGTTTGGGGGCCGCAGGATGGAGCTTCTCGACCGAAACCTCACCGTCCGTCAGGACCGACTACCGTCCCGACTCGTGACCGACGTCCTGTACCGCCTCGTCTGCGTCCCCGCCGCCCTCGCCGAGGCGCCCACGGGCTGGACCGCCGACCTCCTGCGCGACGGAGAGCTCGCCCTGCTGGTCGACGACGGCGGGCTGGCCGCGATCGACGCCGTCGCGCACGAGCTGGACCTCGTGACCGTGCCGCTGGTGCGCAGCGAGCGGACCGCGGAGCTCCAGGAGCAGACGGTGATCGCCTACGCGGGCTCGCTGCCAACCGTGTGGATCGCCCCGTCCTTCGGGGAGGCGACGAAGACCTGGGCCCGTGAGCGCGGTCCGATGACCCTGCTCGTCGAGCTCGAGGGCCCGCTCCCCGCCGACGAGCGCCGCAGGGTCGAGCGGTTCGTCGCCCTGCTCGGACGCCAGGCGGAGTAGCGCGCGGCGGGCCCGCCGGTCAGGCCGGCTCGGGATTCGTCAGCCCGCGGAGCACCAGGCCCGCCAGGCGGCAGGCGCGGTCGATCTCCGGTTCCTGGCCGATGGCGATCGGGGTCCACTCCAGCGCGGTGCCGATCAGGACGAGGGTGTCGATGACCTCGGCGTGATCGTCGTCCTCCCGGGTGATCCCCGCTCGCGGGTCGCGGAGGACGGTGGAGATCCCCGCGTGCAGGTGCGTGACGACGGCACCGTCGGAGGACAGCAGGACGCGGAGCGCGAGCTGGGGTTCGCGCTCGGCGAACTCGCGCAGCGGCGGGAACGTCGAGGTCGCGACGAGGAACCGGCGGATCGCGTCGACCGCCCAGTCCACGCCGTCGCCGTCGGCCTGCTCCCGGACCAGCAGCCAGGTGTCGTCCGCCAGCGAGCCCAGGACGTTCCCGAGGAGCTGCTCGCGGTCGCCGACCCAGCGGTAGAGGGTGGTGCGGCCGATACCCAGGCGCTCGGCGAGCGGCTGCATGTCGACCCGCTCGCCGCGCACGAACATCTCGCGAGCGAGGGCGAGCGCGTCGGGGCTGCGCGGCCGGACGTAGCGTGTGGCGAGGTCGGTCACGACTGGAACGCTACTGGAACAGTCAAGCGATCTGCCCCATGCGGAACATATTTGCATTTTGTTCCATTCCGCTGTACGGTGCCGACCGTCATGAATCCAGTGCGGGAGATCACTGTGTTGAAGCTGAGCCGTGTCCGTCGTCTCGTCGGGGCCGGAGGGGCAGCGTTGGCGCTGGCATCCCTCGGCGCCTCGTCGGCAACCGCCCAGGGGGTCGATACGACCTGCACCCTGGCGCTGACCAAGACCGACCCGGCCACGGTCAACGTCGCCTACCCCGACGAGGCCGCGATCTACTGGGTCGGCGCCTACCAGGGCGTCCCGGGCACGCGCCTGCGGATCACGGGCCGCTACCCGCACGCCCGGTACTTCTCCTTCAACGTCTACGACAACGCGGTCCGCCCGATCGACGCGATCGCCGACGTCGAGATCCAGCCCGACGCGGGGTCGATGAACCCGTTCGTCGACGGCGCCTCGCGCACGGCGGAGAACCGCGACTACACCGCGTTCATCGACTTCGGCCCGATCCCCGAGCAGCGGGCCCCCAACACGATCTACACCGGCACCGGGCAGACCGGGCCGAACTTCTCGGGCACCTTCATCCTGCGGACCTACATCCCCGACAAGGGGCTCGACGAGACGGGCGGGGTCGGGCTGCCGACCATCACCCTCGAGAGCACCGCGGTCGATGGCGGTCGTCCCAGTGACTCGGCCTGCAAGGGCCTTGCGAAGCCGCCGGTCCCGGGTGTCGCACAGGCGCTCGCCGACGGCGCCTTCCCGTTCCAGCCGAAGGGCCTCGACGCGCCCGGGCAGCCGACCCCGAAGTGGATCAAGTTCCGCAACCTCGTGCAGGTCTACAACCGCGTCGTGACCGACAACCCGTTCTTCGACAGCGCGACGGAACCGCTCGAGACGGCTGAGCAGGCCGGCGGCAACGGCGGGTTCCTCTCCAACATCCACAACTCCTACGTCTACGCGATGCTCAACCGCTCGTACGGCGAGGTGTCGATCACGCGGATGAAGGTGCCGAGCACGCCGGACACGCGCGGCGGTGTCGCGACCATGCCCACCGCTCCGCTGCGGTACCTGTCGATGTGCACCAACGAGATCGCCTCCCAGCGGTTCTACGCGTGCGCCACGGACGACCAGACCACGGTCGGCGCGGACGGGTTCGCGGAGTACGTCGTCTCCACGAAGGCCTCGCGGCCGGCCTGGGCCACCTCGGACTGCGGCTTCACCTGGCTGCCCTTCGGGTCGGCGACCGAGAACGTCCTCGTGCTGCGTCACATGCTGCCGAGCGCCGCGTTCCCGGAGGCGATCCAGCGGGCGGAGATCGGCAAGGAGGTCGCGACGATGGGCGACTACTTCCCGGCGACGCGCTACCTCAAGGACGGGGAGCAGCCGGCGTGCCGGGCGACGCGGCAGTCGACCGGACCCTCCCTCGGCCTCCCGCCGTCGACGAAGCCGGGTCGTTGCACCAGCCGTCGCAGCTTCACGATCCGCCTGAACCGCCGGTTCCGGTCGGCGACGGTCACCGTGGCCGGCAAGCGGGTCAAGACCCGCCGCGGCAAGCGCCTGCGGGCCAAGATCGTGCTGAAGGGCCTGCCGAAGGGCACCTACCGCGTGCGCATCGTCGGTCGCGACCGCAAGGGCCGGAAGATCACGACGGTCCGGACCTACCGGACCTGCGTGAAGCAGGCGGCGTCGTCGAAGCGCGGGTCCAAGGGCGCCAGGGCGTGAGACGCAGCGGTCCGTGGGCCGCGGCCGTGGGCCTGGCGACGCTCGTGTCGCTCGGGCTCGCGGCGCCGGCGAGTGCCGGCCCGCCGGATCGCACCTGCTCCGACGAGTTCATCTTCGGCGGCACGTTCCACGACGTCGTCGTGCCGGCCGGGCGCTGGTGCCTCTTCGGGAACGCCCTGGTGACCGGGTCCTTCCGCGCCGATGGAGCGTCGAGCGTCGGGATCTTCTCCCAGGCCACGATCGAGGGCGACGTCGTGATCACCGGGACCACGAGTCATCCGGACAAGACCGGCGAGACGTTCGGCGGCAGCGCCAACGGGATCTGCACGACCACGATCCGTGGCGACTTGACGATCTCGGGCAGCGGGCCCGACGCACCGTGGAACGTCGGCAGCACCAACTACCCGCCGTATGCGAACTTCTCCAACTGCGTCTTCCCCAACACCGTGGGCGGGAACGTGCGGTTCCACGACAACGCCTCGAAGGTCAACGCCATCGGCGGCAACACGATCGGCAAGGACCTGATCTGCACCGGCAACGGCGGCTTCACACCGGGGTTCCTGGCGCCGGACACCGCCAACGAGGTCGCCGGCACCAGCCGGGGGCAGTGCGCGAGGCTCGGCACCAACCCCGAGCAGCCCGTGACGCCGGCCGCCGCCCCCGCCGAGCGCGAGCCGTGTCGCAGTCGCCGGCGTTTCACCATCCGTCTCGACCGCCGGCTCGTCACGGCACGGGTGAGCGTGCGCAGTCGCCCCGAGCGCAGGGCCGCTCGGGTGCGCAAGGGCCGGCGGCTGACCGCGGTCGTGGACCTGCGCGGCCTGTCCGCCCAGCGGGTCCTCGTGGTGATCACGGGCCGCACGCGGGCCGGCAAGCGGCTGCGATCGACGCGGGCCTACCGGTCCTGCGGCAGCGCGCGGGCGTAGATCCCGCGCCCGATCAGTCCAGTAGGCGCCCGGCGGCGTCGGCCAGGATCGGCTTGATCGCCGCCCAGCGCGCGTCGACGGTGGCCTGACCGGAGACCGGGATCGCCATCACGAGCCCGCGGATCAGCGAGACCGACGCGTCGAGCAGCGGCGCGAAGCGCGGATCGTCCGCCAGGTCGGGGAAGAGGGTCCCGGCCGTGGCGGCGATGAGCTGCCCGAGGCGCTCCTCGAGCTCGCGCAGCGCGGCCGCGAGCTCGGGCTCGGCCCAGGCGGCGGCCCACAGCTGCGCCGCCGCGATCGCCGGGGGTGAGGTGAACTCGCGCCACGCCTGGTCGAGGATGGCGTCGCGCTGCTGCGGGCTGCGCAGGCCGCTGAGGTCGAGCTGCTCCAGCGCGTCGTCGGCGAGCCGCATCGCGAGGTGCGTCACGGTCTCGACCAGCAACGCCTCGCGGGTGGGGAAGTGGTGCATGAGCGTGCTCTGCGCGACCCCGGCGACCTCGGCGACCCGGCGGGTGGTGAGCCCGACGTAGCCCTCCTCGACGAGCACGCGACCGGTGGCCTCGAGCAGTGCCGTCCGGGTCGCGACCCGCTGCTGCGCCCGCGTGAGACGCCGCGGGGCGCTGGTGGTTTCACCGATCACCCGATCGATGATACGGTGCCGTTCGCCGTTCGTGTGATCGGCGAAACCGAACGTGTGGGAGACCCAGTGAGTGACGAGATCCGCAGTTCGCGGTTCGGGCGGGCAGCGAGGATGACCGGGGCGGCTGCAGGTCTCGCGGCGCGCGAGGCGACGGCCCGGGCGATCACGGCCACGGGATCCTCCGAGGCGCGCACGGCCGCGGCGCAGCGCCAGCAGCTCAAGTCCGCGAAGTCCCTCGTCAAGCTGTTCTCCGGGATGCGCGGGGCGGCCATGAAGGTCGGGCAGACGCTCAGCGCCGTGGACATGGGTCTCGTGCCCGAGGCGATCCGCCCGGAGTTCCAGGAGATCCTCGCCACGCTGCAGCAGGGCGCCAAGCCGGTCTCGTTCAAGGCCATCCGCAAGGTCGTCGAGGAGGACCTCGACGAGAAGTTCTCCGAGGTCTTCGCCACCTTCGACGAGACGCCGATCGCGGCCGCCTCGATCGGCCAGGTCCACCGCGCGACCCTGCACGACGGGCGCGAGGTGGCCGTGAAGGTCCAGTACCCGGGCATCGCCGAGGCGATCCACGCCGACCTGCAGAACCTGCGCCTAGGCCTCAAGCTGCTGGCGACCATCGCGCCCGGGATCGATACCGGCGCGATCGCCGACGAGATCCGCGAGCGGATCACCGAGGAGCTCGACTACGAGCTCGAGGCGTCCAACCAGCGGGCCATGGCCCGCGTCTACCGGGGACACCCGTTCATCGTCGTCCCCGACGTCGTCACCGACCTCTGCCGCGAGCGCGTGATCGTCATGGACTTCGTGCAGGGGCGGCGCTTCGCCGAGGTCCGCGACCTCCCGACCGAGCAGCGGGACCGCCTCGGGGAGATCCTGCTGCGCTTCTACCTCAACGGTCCAATGCGCCACCGCCTGCTCAACGGCGATCCGCACCCCGGCAACGCGCTGTACCTCGACGACGGCCGCGTCGCGTTCCTGGACTTCGGGTTCTTCAAGCGCATGAGCGACGACGAGGTCCGGCATCTCGTTGCGACCACGCGGGCGACCTACGAAGGTGACGCGCAAGGCCTTCTCGACCTCGTCGCCGAGCTCGGCGCCCTGCCGCCGGACCCGCGGCTGGCCCAGCCGTTCTACGAGAACTACCACGCGATCTTCGGCTGGCTCATGGAGGACGAGCCCACCACGGCGGACGCCACCAAGACCGGCGAGATGATGCGCCACTACATGCAGATGCGCGGCGAGGAGGGCTTCGACGAGATGGTCCTGCCCGCCGAGCACTTCGTGCTCATGCGCTCGGTGATGCTGCTGATCGGGCTGCTCGGGCAGCTCGGGGCGACGAACACCTGGTTCGACATGGCCCGCGAGTGGATCTTCGGCGACGAGCCGCGGACCGAGCTCGGGAAGGCCGAGGCCGCGTTCTTCGCCGGCCGCCACGAGTACACGACGAGCCTGGTCGCATGACCGCGACGGCCCGCACCCCGTCGATCAGCGGCCTGCGCGCCGCGCAGTCGATGCTGGTGCGCGGCCTGCACGTGCGGTCGCCGATGATGAAGGGCGTCCCGGGCAGCGACATCGCGATGGTCCGGTTCGGACACCGACGCACGTTCGTGATCAAGCATCCGGACTACGTCGACCACGTGCTCCACGACGGCGTCGACCGGTACCACAAGAGCATCGAGTACGAGCTGCTGCGGGCCGTGCTCGGGCTCAACCTGTTCACCGACGAGGACGAGTCGTGGCGGCGCCACCGGATGATGCTCAACCCGGTCATGGCCAAGCGGCACGTGCGCGGCATGTGCGACCTGATGATCGCGCCGATCGAGGACTATCTGGGGCGCACCGACGACGGCAGCGACCGCATCCCGATCGAGATGGCCGGGGCGATGACGGAGCTGACGATGGACGTCGTCGGCGCCGCCCTGTTCGGGCATCAGTTCGGCGACATGGCCCGTCGCATGCAGCGGGTCGTCACGACGGGGCTGCGGAGCGCCGAGTTCGCGACGCGCGTGCTGACCGTCGCCCCGCCGCCGGTCTGGGGCATGCGAGCCCTGTCGCGGGTCATCCACCACGCGCCCCTCCTGCCACCCCCGCTGTCGCAGCTCCAGTGGGTGATGAAGACCGTCGACGAGACGGTCTGGGACGTGATCCACGCTCGGCAGGACCATCCGACCGAGGCGGACGACCTGCTGAACCTGCTCCTCGGGACGCGGGACGAGGAGGGGGACGCGCTGCCCCTCCAGCGCGTGCGTGACGAGGTCACCACGTTCATGCTCGCGGGCCACGAGACGACCGCCAACGCGATGGCGTGGATGTGGTACCTGCTGGCGCTCAACACCGACGCGCGCGACCGGATGCTCGCCGAGGTCGACGAGGCCCTCGACGGGCGGACGCCGACGACCGAGGACCTGGCGAAGCTGCCGTGGACGACGGCCTGCTTCCAGGAGGCGATGCGCTTCTACCCGCCGGCGTGGGCGATCCCGCGGACGGCGATCGCCGACGATGAGATCGACGGGCACCGCATCCCCAAGGGCTCGCATGTGGTCATCCCGATCCACGCGATCCACCACGACGAGCGCTTCTGGCCCGACCCTGAGGTGTACGACCCGTCGCGCTTCCTGGGGGACGCCGCGAAGGGACGCCACCGCTCGGCCTACCTCCCGTTCGGCGGCGGTCGGCGGATCTGCATCGGCACGAGCTTCGCGCTGATGGAGACGACGCTCATCACGGCGATGCTGAGCCAGCGCTTCGTGTTCGACCTCGTGCCCGGGCACCCGGTCGAGCCCGAGGCCACCCTGACGCTGCGGCCGCGCCACGGCGTCAAGATGATCGCTCGACGCCGGGCCACCACCACGAGCCACACGTCCACGAGCAAGGCGGCAGCATGACCACAGCAGTCCAGCCCGACCACGAGGCCGTCGTCATCGGCGGCGGGTTCTCCGGTATCGGTGCCGCGATCCGGCTGAAGGAGGCCGGCATCGGGTACCAGGTCATCGAGGAGGCCGACGACGTCGGCGGCACGTGGCACTGGAACACCTATCCAGGCGTCGCCGTGGACATCCCGTCGTTCAGCTACCAGTTCTCCTTCGAGCGGCGGACCGACTGGTCGCGCGTGTACGCGCCCGGGACCGAGCTGCGCGGCTACGCGCTCGACCTGGTCGAGAAGTACGACCTGCGCCGCCACATCCGGTTCGGGACCCGCGTGCTCGGCGCGACCTTCGACGAGGACGCGCACCTCTGGCGCCTCGAGACCTCCGCCGGCGACGAGGTGACCGCCCGCTTCGTCGTCACCGCGACCGGGGTCCTGACGATCCCCAAGCCGCCGGAGATCGAGGGCGTCGAGGACTTCGCGGGCCCGACCGTCCACACCGCCCGCTGGAACCACGATCTCGACCTGCGTGGCAAGCGGGTCGCGGTGATCGGCACCGGGGCCTCCGCGGTCCAGCTCATCCCGGAGCTCGCGAAGGAGGTCTCGCACCTCACGGTCTTCCAGCGCACGCCGATCTGGTGCCTGCCCAAGCTCGACGGCCCGATGCCCGGCGCGGTGCGCTGGCTGATGAAGAAGGTCCCGGGCGGCGATCTGGCCGCGCGCCTGGCCAGCCAGGCGTTCGTGGAGGTCACCTTCCCGCTCGCCGCGCACTACTCGGGCGTCGTGCCGTTCGGCAAGCTCGGGGAGAAGCTCGCGCGCAAGGCCCTGCAGGAGGTCGAGGATCCCGAGGTTCGCGAGAAGCTCACCCCGAAGTACGCCGTGGGGTGCAAGCGACCGAGCTTCCACAACTCCTACCTGCAGACGTTCAACCTCGAGCACGTGCTCCTGGAGACCGAGCCGATCGCCCGGATCACGCCCACCGGCGTCGTGACCGATGCGGGCGTCGTGCACGAGATCGACGTGCTTGTCCTGGCCACCGGGTTCAAGGTGTTCGAGAGCGGCAACATGCCGCCGTTCCGGGTGACGGGCGTGGACGGCGTCGACCTGGAGGCGTGGTGGGACGAGAACCGCTTCCAGGCCTACGAGGGCGTCAGCGTGCCGGGCTTCCCGAACATGTTCACGGTCCTCGGGCCCTACGGTTACAACGGCTCGTCGTACTTCAACCTGATCGAGACGCAGACGCGGCACATCCTGCGCTGCCTCGAGCGGGCCCGCCGCGAGGACGCGACCTTCATCGAGGTCAAGCGCGAGGCCAACGACCGCTACTTCCGGTCGATGCTCGCCCGTCGCGGCCAGCAGATCTTCTGGCAGGACAGCTGCGCGGTCGCCAACAGCTACTACTTCGACAAGCACGGGGACGTGCCGTTCCGGCCGGCCCCGACGATCGAGACGACGTGGCGCAGCATGCGCTTCGACCTCGACGACTACCGGTTCGCGACGCTCGCCGACGGCGGCGGTGCCGGCGGCTCCGACCGCTCCCGCGGCACGGTGGCGGCGTGAGCCGTCGGCGGGTCGGTCGTCCCCGCCGTTCGGTGGCAGCGTGAGCGGCCGGGTGAAGCTCGACGGCGCGCTCGCCGTCGTCACGGGTGCGGGGAGCGGCATCGGTGCGGCGACCGCGCGGCGCTTCACGAACGCCGGCGCTCGCGTCGTCGGGGTGGACGTCGACGGCGACGCCGTGGCCGAGGTGTGCGAGAGCGCCTACGTGTGCGACGTCGCGGACGCGGACGCGATGGACGATCTCGCCGCGCGCGTGGCGGCCGATCACGGTGACGTCGACGTGCTGGTGAACAACGCGGGCGTCGGCATCTACGGACCGTTCCTGGAGTCCTCCCGGGAGGACTGGGAGTGGCTGCGCGGTGTCAACCTCGACGGGGTGGCCCACGGCTGCTTCGCGTTCGGTCCCGGGATGCTCGAGCGCGGCCGGGGGCAGGTCGTCAACGTCGCGTCGGGCGCGGCCTACACGCTCAATCGCAACCTGGCGGCCTACTGCGCCACCAAGGCTGCGGTGGTGTCCCTGTCGCAGTGCCTGCGCGCGGACTGGCGGGAGCACGGGGTCGGCGTCAGCGTCGTGTGCCCCGGCGTGATCGACACGCCGATCTCGCGCAACACCCGCTATCGCGGTCCTCAGGCGGAGGTCGCGGCGAAGAAGGGCCGGCGTGGTCTGGCGATGGGGCACTCCCCGGACCTGGTCGCCAAGGCGATCGCCGACTGCGTGCGACGCGACCGCGACGTCGTCCCGGTCGGACTCGAATCGACCATCGCCTACAAGCTGCTGCGCGGCGCGCCGCAGCCGATCCAGAACCTCGTGGCGCGGGCGCAGATGCCCTGACGTCGCGGCACCGCCCGCGCGCCCACGCCGAACCTGGCGGGAGTTCCCCGGCCAGGGCAGCGTTGCCCCGCCAGGTTCACGGCGCGGGGCGGCGTGGTCACCGCTCGAGCATCCGCGCCAGCACCTCGGCGGCGCCGTCCTTGTGCAGCGGCTCGTTGAGGTTGCCGCACTTCGGCGACTGCACGCACGACGGGCAGCCCCGCTCGCAGCGGCACTCGGTGATGACCCGGTAGGCGTCGCGGCACAGCCGCTCGAAGCCGTGGAAGCCCTGGCGGGTGATCCCGATGCCGCCCGGGTGCCCGTCGTAGATGAAGATGGTCGGGCCGCCCGTCTGCGGATGGGCGTTGGTCGACAGGCCGCCGATGTCCCAGCGGTCGCACATCGCCAGCAGCGGCAGCACGGAGATCTGCGCGTGCTCCATCGCGTGGAGCGAGCCGAGGAGCACCTCCATCGGCAGCTGCTCGCCGGGGCCGCCGCCGGTGAGGACGTCCGCCCCGAGCTCGTACCAGAGCGCCTGCGTGGTGAACGTCGTCGGCGGCAGGTCGAGCGCCTGCAGGTCGATCACCTCGTGCGTGGTCTCCCGCTTGCGCTGGTAGGCCAGCACCTGGTCGGTGACGGTCACCATCCCGAAGCTGAGGGTGACGCCGTGGACGTCGCGGCGCTCCAGCAGCTTCTCGATGTGGGTCTCCGTCTCCTTCTTGGGCTGCGTGTACCAGTCGCCGCGGAACGGCTCCACGAGCGCGACGCCCCCGTGGAGGTCGAGCTCGGTCACCTCGAAGGCCCGCGTCTGGTGCAGGTAGATCGCGCCGTCGTGGACCGTCGTGTGCGCCCGCCCGCCGTCGACCGTGCCGAGCATCTCGCCGCTGCGCGTCTCGACCACGCGCACCTGGTCCAAGGACCCGGAGCGCAGCGACACCGCGCCCGCCGGGAACTCCTCCGGGTGGCGCAGCGTGAACTGCCCGCGACGCTCCACCAG
>NZ_JBFIGP010000065.1:0-16044 GCF_041602235.1 Paraconexibacter sp. | reverse complement strand
GGCACAGGCGCGACCTCGTCCGCCTGCGCATGTTGCGGCGCCAGGCGAGCGGTGGACGGAGCCGCGACGTCTGCGACACCCCTGCATCCGAACCCGGGCGAACCGCCCGCCAGCGCTGACGCGCGACGGCCTTCCGAGCCCGGATCTTGAGGCCCGCGGCGTGGCCGTAGACGGGTGTTCGATTCCCTCCGCCGCCTCGGATGCCGAAGGTGCAGGTGTGCCTCACCCCTCGGCCCCGGTCAGCTGCACCGACTGCGCGTTCGCCTGGAACTCCGCCACGATGGTGGACGGCCTGCGCCTGATCGGCTCGTGCCCGCGCTGTGGCGGAGCGCTCTCCTTCCGGGATCCGGAGCCCGATCAGGACCGCGCCGACGAGCCGGCAGCGCCGCATCGGTCGACCGACGAGCGGGCGCCGCACCTCGTGCTCGGGCTGCCCCGCCGCTGACGCGCCGGGCGCGCGCGGAACGCGACGTCCCCGTCGATCAGGGGCGTCCCGGCGCCGGGACCGGGTCGTCGCTCGCGTGGAACCCCGGGCACGCGTGCACCGGGAGCGGCGGGTACTTCGGGTAGGCGGTCTCCCCCGTGCGGCGTGCGCGTTCGCACATCGAGAACACGGATCCGCGCGTGTTCCCCACGACGCGCTGGAACGCGCACAGGTTGCACAGTCCGGCAGGGGGCGAGGGCATCTGCCGCAGCCTGACAGGAGTCGCGGACCGAAGGCCCGTTGCACGAACAACTACTATGGGGACGGGTATGCCGACGTTCCGCCGACTCCTGGGTTTTCTCGCCCCGCACCGCCGCGGGGTCATCGCGTCCGGGATCCTGGCGCTGCTCGCGATGCTGATGACGGTCTCGATCCCGTGGCTGATCGGGCGGGCGATCGATGGGCTCCAGCGCGGCGATCGCGATGATCTGGTTCACCTGGGCGTCGCCGTCGGGATCGCCGGGGTCCTGCGCTTCGCCCTGACGGTGTTCCGGCGCCTGGTGGCGGGCAAGGTCTCGCTCGGCGTCGAACTGGACCTGCGGCACCGGCTCTACACCCACCTGTTGTCGCTGGAGCTCTCCTTCTTCGACCGCCAGCAGACCGGCCAGCTGATGTCGAGGTCGACCGTCGACCTGCAGGCGGTGCGCTTCTTCCTCGGCTACGGACTCATCTTCATGGTCCAGGCCGCGCTGACGATCGTCCTGGCCGCCGCGGCGATGACCGCCACCGACCCGACCCTGGCCGCGATCTCCCTGATCCCCGTCCCGTTCGTCATCGTCGTGGCCGCCCGCTACGGGCGGCACGCTCGACCCGCGCTGCAGGAGGTGCAGCAGCGCATCGCCGAGCTCACGGCCGACGTCGAGGAGAACATCGGTGGCGTCCGCGTCGTCAAGTCCTTCGCGCGGGAGGAGCGACAGCTATCGCGCTTCACCCATGCCGTGGGCCGCGTGTTCGACCAGGCGATGGTCTCGACCCGGCTGCAGGCCTTCTACAACCCCCTGATCGGCTTCCTGCCGCAGCTCGGGCTGGCCGCGATCCTGCTGTACGGCGGACGCCAGGTCATCGACGGCAACCTCACGACCGGCGAGTTCGCCGCCTTCTACACCTACCTGCTGATGCTGCTGGGCCCCATGCGGACCCTGGGCGTGATGCTCGGCATGTCGCAGCGCGCGACCGCCGCCGGCGCGCGCCTGTTCCAGATCCTGGATCGCGAGGCCCAGATCGTCGGTCCTCCCCACCCCCGGCCACTTCCCCCCGGGGGTGGACGCGTCGAACTGCGCGATGTGTCGCTGCGCTACGAGGGGGCGGCCGATGCGGCGCTCGACCACGTCGACCTCGACATCGAGCCCGGGCGGACCGTGGCGCTGGTCGGCGGGACGGGCTCGGGCAAGACGACGCTCGTGCAACTGCTCGGGCGACTGTACGACCCGACGTCGGGCGCGGTCCTGGTCGACGGCGTCGACGTGCGCGACCTCGACCCCCAGGCGCTGCGCCGCGAGGTCGCGTTCGTCACCGACGACCCGTTCCTGTTCAGCGCCTCCGTGCGGGAGAACATCGCCTACGGGCGCCCTGAGGCGTCCGACGAGGAGGTCGAGCAAGCCGCCCGCCGCGCACAGGCCCACGAGTTCATCGACCGACTCCCCGACGGGTACGAGACCCGCGTCGGGGAGCGCGGGCTGACGCTGAGCGGCGGCCAGCGCCAGCGCATCGCGATCGCCCGGGCCTTCCTCGTCGACCCGCGCATCCTCGTGCTCGACGACGCGACCAGCGCGGTCGACGCGACCACCGAGCAGGCCATCAAGGAGGCGCTGCGGGAGGTCATGGCCGACCGGACGACCTTCGTCATCGCCCACCGCCTGTCGACCATCGCGCTGGCGGACGAGATCGTGGTCCTCGAGGCGGGGCGCGTCCTCGCCCACGGCGGCCACGACGAGCTGCTCCGGGAGAGCGAGCTGTACCGGGCCATCGTGGAGAAGGGGCTGCCCGACCAGGTGTTCCTCACGCGCAAGCCCCGCGAGACCGAGGTGGCGGGGCTGTGAGCGACGGACGGCTGCGTACCGACCTGCGTCGTCGCATGGCCCAGACCTCCGGGCGCGGGCGCAAGCTGCGGGGGCTCCTGGCGCTCCTCATGCCCTACCGGCTGCGGCTCGCGGGCATGTTCGTGGCGCTGGTGGCCGGGACGGCGGCTGCCCTGGCGCCGGCGCCGCTGGCCCAGCGCGCGATCGACGACGGCATCCTCGCCAAGGACACCGGGACGCTGACGGTGATCGTCGTGATCTTCGTCGTCAGCGCCTTCATCGTCTGGGTCGCGACCTACGTCCAGACGTACCTGACCGGCTGGGTCGGTCAGCGCGCCCTGCAGGACCTGCGGATCGCGATGTTCCGGCACCTCCAGACGCAGCCCGTCGCGTTCTACGAGCGACGTCCCGCCGGCGTGCTGATCTCCCGCATGACCAACGACGTCGAGGCGCTCAACCAGCTCGTGACCGACAGCGTGGTCACGCTGTTCACGGCCTCCCTGACGCTCATCGGGTCCGTGGTGATCCTGATCACCTTCGACCTCGAGCTCGCGCTGCTCACGTTCCTCGTCTTCCCCGTGCTGGCCGTCGGGTCGTTCGTGTTCCGGCTCGCCAGCGCCGACGCCTTCAAACGGACCCGCGAGACGATCGGCGCGATCACCGGGTACCTGCAGGAGTCCCTCTCCGGGATCCGGGTGGTGCGCTCCTTCGCCCAGGAGGACCGTCAGCGCGCGCGGTTCGACGAGCTGAACGAGCAGAACCTCCAGGCGAACATGAAGACCGTCTACCTGAACGCCTCGTACTTCCCGGCGGTCGAGTTCGTGAGCGCGCTGGCCACGGTGGGCGTGCTCCTCTACGGCGGCTTCCAGGTCCTCGACGGTGACGTCACCGTCGGTGTGCTCGTCGGCTTCATCGCCGCGCTCAACGGGTTCTTCGATCCGATCGGCCAGCTCTCGCAGGTCTACACGACCTACCAGTCCGGGATGGCGGCCCTCGACAAGATCTTCGAGCTGCTGGACACGGAGCCGACGATGACCGAGAAGCCCGACGCCGTCGACCTTCCTCGGCCCTTGCGCGGCGAGATCCGCTTCGACGCGGTCTCGTTCGAGTACGCGGGCTCCGACGGGGACACGAAGCTGGCCCTCGCCGACATCGATCTCGTCATCCCGCCGGGACAGACCGTGGCCCTCGTCGGCGCGACGGGCGCCGGCAAGTCGACGTTCGCGAAGCTGGTGGCGCGTTTCTACGACCCGACGCGCGGACGCGTCACGGTCGACGGCCTCGATCTGCGTGACGTCCGCGCCCATTCGCTGCGCTCGCAGATGGGCATCGTCCCGCAGGAGGGCTTCCTGTTCAGCGGCACGCTGCGCGACAACATCGGCTTCGGCCGCCCCGAGGCGACCCGCGCGGACGTCGAGGCCGCGGCGGCCGCCGTCGGCGCGGACTTCATCGCCCGGCTCCCGGAGGGCCTGGACACCGAGGTCGGAGAGCGCGGCGTGCAGCTCTCGGCCGGGCAGCGCCAGCTCGTCGCCTTCGCCCGCGCGCTCATCGCCGACCCGCGGATCCTGATCCTCGACGAGGCGACCGCGAACGTGGACCTCCACTCCGAGACCCGGATCGAGGACGGCCTGAAGCGCCTCCTGGCGGGGCGCACGGCGATCGTGATCGCCCACCGGCTGTCGACCATCCGGCAGGCCGGCCGCATCGTCGTGCTCGACGGCGGTCGGATCGTGGAGCAGGGCACCCACGACGAGCTGATGGACGCCGAGGGGGCCTACTGGCGGCTGTACCGGGACTGGGCCCAGCAGGCCGCCGCGTAGTCGTGACCGCACAGAAGAACGCGGCGAGATTTCCTATACTGGCACTCCTACGGGGGTCCTTCCCCGTGCTGTGCCGGATGGTGTAACGGCAACACGCCTCGCTCTGGACGAGGTATTCTAGGTTCGAATCCTAGTCCGGCAGCTGCTCCTCGACGCGCCCCCGACGGGGCGCGTTCGTCGTTCTGCGAGGCTGTACGCGGACCGCGACCCCGACGTCGCCCGTACCCACCTCGTGCGCACGCTCGTCATCTCCGATCTCCACCTCGGCTCGCGGCTCGAACGCGACGTGCTGCGACGCCCGGCCGCGCTGGAAGCGCTGCTGCACCACATCGAGCGCACCGACCGCCTCGTGCTGCTCGGCGACATCGTCGAGATGCTGGAAGGACGGCCGCGTGCGGCGTTCGAGGACGCGCGCGGCGTCCTGCAGGCGATCGGGCAGGCGGTCGGCCCCGATCGCGAGATCATCGTCGTGCCCGGCAACCACGACCACCGCCTCGTGCGCCGCTGGGTCCGCGCCCAGGCGGGGCGCGGTCGCCCGGTCAAGCTCGCCTCGCGCGTGCCGGTGTCCTCCTCCCCCGTGCTCTCGTCGCTCGTCCGGGCGCTGCGCCCGGCACCGGTGCACGTGCACTATCCGGGGTTCTGGCTCGCCGACGGCGTCTACGCCCACCATGGGCACTACGTCGACCGGGAACTGCTCCTCGCCCGCAGCGCCCCCTCCTCGCCGAGCATCGGGCGCCCCGGCCCGAAGCCGCCCTATCCGAGCCGCGGGGACCAGCGCATCGAGGACTACGAGCGCGGCCTCGGCGCGTCGTTCGCCGCGATCCAGGTGGCGCTCGGCTCGACCCTGCCCCGCGGGGTGTCCGCCGCGATCGACCGGGCGGCCTCGGTGGCCCGCACCGCCGGCATGATCGCCGCGCCGGCCCTCGACGCCGCGCTCCCCTCGCCGGTGCTCGCGCCGTTCAGCGCCGGGCTGCTCGGCCAGCAGTTCCGCCGCTCGGGACTCCCCGCGATGGCGACGGTGGCGGGACGACTGGGAGTCGATGCCAAGACCGTGGTGTTCGGGCACCTCCACCGGGCGGGCCCGCTCAGCGACGACCCGCGCGGTGAATGGACACCGCTGCGCGGGGGTCCGCGGCTGCTGAACACCGGCTGCTGGGTCTACGAGCCGCTGCTGCTGGCGGGCGCCGGACCGGGCCACCCGTACTGGCCGGGAGGCGCGGTACGGGTCGACGCGCGAGGCCGGGCGCGCACGGTGAACCTGCTGGACGCCGTGGATCCCGCGGACCTGCGCTGAGCGACGGGTCAGACGCCCGGGGCCGCGGCGAACACCGCGGTGATCCGGTCCTCGAGTCCCGGATCCAGGACCAGCAGCACCTCGTCCCCGGCCTCGATCACCGTATCGGCCTTCGGGACGAACCCGGCCCCCTCGCGCAGCACGCTGATGATCAGCGCGCCCTCCGGGATGCTGATGTCCTTCACCGCCAGGCCGGCCGCGGCGGCGTCGATGCCGACCTCGATCTCGATGATCTCGAGCTTCTCGTCGCGGAGGTCCAGCAGGTGCACCAGGCCGTAGCTCGGGACCTCGTGCTCGATCAGCCGGAGGATCAGATCCGTGGCGCTGACGATCGGACTGACGCCGAGCAGGTCGAACCACTGCCGGTTGCGCGGGTTGTTCACGCGCGCGATCACGCGGTCGCAGAGGTACTTCTCCTTCGCGACCTGACAGATCAGCATGTTGTCCTCGTCGTCGCCCGTGACGGCGATGACGAGCTCCGCCCGCTGGATACCCGCGCGCTCGAGGACCCAGAGCTCCGTCGCGTCGCCGTACTGGACGGCGTGCTCGAGCTCCTGCTCGATGGTGAGGTACCGGTCGCGGCGGTTCTCGAGGAGCGTGACCTCGTGGCCCTTGCCGATCAGCTCACGGGCGAGGTTCCAACCGACCTTGCCGGCGCCGGCGATGATGACGTACACCGGTCAGACCATCCCTTCGAGGGCGGTCTCGAACATCTCGATCGCGACCTTCGTCGGGGAGATCGTCCGCAGACCCTGCTCCTGATACCAGTCGGCGCGCGCCGGGTCCATGACCCTCGCGATGACGTGCTCGACCTCGAAGCGCTTCTGGGCGATCTGCGTGATGAGGATGTTGGTGTTGTCGCCGTTGGTCGAGGCGATGAACAGGTCGGCGTCCTCGATGCCCGCCTCGACCAGCGCCTCGATCTCGATGCCCGTGCCGACGGTGAAGCGGCCCCCGGCCTCCTCCCACGTCGTGTCGAGGCCCGCGTCGAGTCGCTCGTGGCTGAGCGGATCCTCGTCGAGGACGGAGACTTGGTGGCCGGACGCGAGCGCCGAGCGCGCCACCGCAGAGCCGACGCGTCCGGCTCCGACGATCAGGACGAACATGCGGCCACCCTACCGCTCGGGCTCGGCGTCGGGGTCGACCGCGGCCGCGAACTCGCCGGTGCCGTCGCCGGCCGGCGGCGCGGTGAGGATCACCTGGCAGTCCGCCTTCCCCAGCACGTACTTCGTGACCTCTCCCACGAAGTTGTCGCGCGGGCCGCCGTGACCGCCGAGCAGCGCCCCGCCACGGATGCGGGTGGGCTCCTCCGCGGCGAGCACGATCGCCTCCACCCCGCGCCGACGGGCCTCCTCGACGATCGCCGGCCCCGCGCGCCGGGCCCGCACCTTCGCGGTCGCCACCTCGACGCCCTCGTACTCCTCGCCGACCGCCTTGGCCCGTTGCAGCGCCGCGCGGGCCCGCGCCAGCTGCGATTCGGGCAGCCGGGCGTCGATCGGCAGCGCCATGGGGATCTGGAAGATCCAGATCGCCTCGATCATGGCCCCCTCGCCGTCGTCGTAGTCGTCGTGCCAGTTGCCCGCGAGGCGCCCGGCGGTCTGCATGATGTCGTCGTCCAGCGCCGTGCCGAAGACCGGCACGAGGATCGAGCCGTAGGCGACCTCGGGTGGCGTCTCACGGCGCAGCGCGGACTCGGGCACCACCACGCGCTTGAAGATCGGCTTCTCCTCGGAGCGCCGGTAGCCGACGTACAGCAGCACGCCCGCCGTCATCCACCCGAGGCCCACCCAGCGGGCGCCGTCGTGGTAGAGCAGCACGCTCACCCAGGCCGCTGCCGACAGCAGCGCGCCGACGACGGCCGGCACCGGGACGTCCACCCCGCGGAAGGTCACGTTGAACGGCACCCGGTAGGGCCGCCGCTTGTCCGGCTCGCGGAACCGCAGGACGACGATCGACACGTGGGCGATCGTCAGGCCCAGCAGCGCGCCGAACGCGTAGATCCCGACGAGGACGTCGAGATCCTCGGGGAGGACGAGCGCCGCGGCGATCAGCGCGCCGAGGACGATGCTGACGTACGGGGTCGAGCGGGTCGGATGCAGGCGTCCCAGCCGCGACGGGATCTGCCGGTTGCGCGACAGGTTGTAGGCCAGGCGCGAGAGCCCGAGCATCGCGCCGTTGGCGGCGGCGACCAGGGTCAGCACCGCAGCGCCCGCGATGACGTACCGCATCGTGTCCGCCAGCCAGGCCTGCTCGAACGCCGCGGCGATGCCCAGCATCGGGGCGTCGATGAAGTCGCGTGCGAGCGTCGTCTCCCCGCCGACGACCGGCAACGCGGTCATGGCCACGACGGCGATCCCGACGTACAGGAACATGATCGCCGCGGTGGCGCTGGTGACGAGACGGCGCAGCCCTCGCGCACCGACGCCGACCTCCCCCGCCAGCCCGCTGGCGGATTCCAGACCCGTGAACACGACGGTCGCGAGCCCCAGCGCGAAGATGGTGTCCTCCCACGAGGGAGTGGTCCCGAGCTCGATCGGGTCCAGCAGGACGTCGGCGTCGAAGAACATCGCCAGGCCCACGACGATGATCACGGCCTGCAGCACGAGGTCGGCGACGACCAGCACCGAGAGCCGCGCGGCCCGCCGCGAGCTGAACCCGCGGATGTTGCGCACGGCGACGTAGCCGATGATGCCGATGGCGAGCGTGAGCTCCGGCGTTCCCGATCCGAGGGGCCCGTAGAACGCGGAGGCGTAGTTGGTCGCGGTGAACGCCGTGACCGCGATCAGGATCACGTAGTCGAGCAGGATCGCCCAGCCCGCGATGAAGCTCACGAGCTCGTTGAACGCGTACCGCGCGAACACCGTCGACCCGGCACGGTCCTGGTGCAGCGACGCCCCTTCGACGTACGTCATCGCCGCCAGGGCGAACAGCACCCCGGCCGCGAGGAAGATCAGGGGCGTGAGCCCGAGTGCCCGGTCGGCGATGACGCCCAGCGAGAAGTAGATCGCGCTGGCCAGCGAGGTGTAGAGCACGACGAACAGCGCGGGCGAGCCGAGCCCCCGTGCCATCGCGCGGTCGGTGGCCGCCTCCGGGACCTGGACCTGCTGCGCCGCCGGGTCCCCCGGACCGGTCGTCCCGCTCATCGGGACCTCCGCGCGACCCAGATCCGACCCGAGCCGACCGTCAGGAACATGACGCCGAGGATGACGCCGAGCGCCAGCGGGCCGCCGCCGCGCGCGATCGTGGACACGAGCATCGCGACGCCGATGACCACCATCAGCACGCTCATGATGCTCGTCGCGGCGTTGTGCAGCTCCTGCGGATCGGCCATGGTCCCGAGCCTACGCGCGCTTGCGGCGGGGCGGGACCGGGATGGCGACCGGCGACTGCCCCTGGTCGGTGTGGATGATGACGCGGCACGGGCGCTCGCCGAGGACCGTCTCGATGGTCTTCCCGAAGACCGTGCCGGAGTGGCCCCGAGGCGGTAGCGGCATGACGATCGCGCGGGCGCGCATCGTGCGCGCCTCCTCGACGATCCGCCGCCCGGCCTGACCGGCCCGGACCTTCTCGACGTGCCCGCTGACGCGGCGGCCACCCTGCAGCTTGGCCTGCTCGATGATCGCCTGCGCGGCGAGCTCCTGGTCGGGCTGCTCGGCGTCGATCGGCGAGCTGGCGGGCACCGTGATCGTCACCAGGACGTGGATGCCCCGGCGGCGGCGCGCCGCGACCTTCTTCGCCATCGCCACCGCCCCCGGCGAGTAGGACCTCGCGTCGAGTGCGACGAGCACGCTCTCGTACTCCGCCTCGTGGTCGACCACCGGCCTGGGGATCGCGACCTTGAACGTCGTGGTCAGGTCGAGACCCTGGCGGCGGCGGAAGACGACGTAGACGCCGACGCCCAGGGCCAGCCAGGCCAGGCCGGCCACGGCGACGACGAGATGCAGGGCCGCCACGACCACGAACGCCAGTCCCGTGCCGAGGCCGCCGACGAGCGCGAACAGCGGGTACTCGCGGCCACGGATGGTGAGGTTCCCCGGGCCGCGGTAGGGCCGCTCGACGTCGGGTTGGGACATCCGCAGCTTGACCACGGAGATGTGCGCGATGGTGAAGCTCAGCATCGCGCCGAACGCGTACATGTTGCCCAGGAACTTCGCCTCGCCCGGGATCAGCATGATGCAGGCGATGGCGCCGAACAGCAGGATCCCGAGCCACGGCGTCCCGTAGCGCGGATGCAGCTCGCGCATGCGGTCGGGCATCTGCCGGTGCAGCCCCATGGAGTAGACGAGCCGGCTCACGCCGATGATCCCGGCGTTGGCGGCGATGAACAGGATCGTCGCGGCGAGCAGGCCCACGTAGAGCTCGCCCGCCGCCTGGAAGATCCCGAGGTCGATCTGCTTGACGACGCCGAGGATGGGGTCGCCCGAGAACCCGCCCTCGTCCTCCGGCAGGCCGAGCTTCGTGACGTACTCCCCGGTCGTCTCGTCCTGGTAGACCGGCAGCGCGCTGAGGGCCACCACGGGAAGCGCCGCGTAGATCGCGAACACCGCGACGACGACCCGCTTGATCGCCGCCGGGATGGTGGTCGACTGGTCCTTGGCCTCCTCGGCCATGTTGGAGATCGTCTCGATCCCGGTGTAGGCGATCATGCCGATCGGGATCGCGATCAGGAAGTCCTTCCACTCCGGGGCGACGCCGAGCGAGACGTTGTCGACGAGCGTCTGCGGGCTGAGGACCAGCAGCGCGCCCACGAGGACCAGCAGGAGCTGCGTCGCGAAGTCGACGGCCGCCAGCCCGATGTTGACGCCCGCGGACTCCTCGACGCCGCGGACGTTGACGGCGCACAGCACGGCGATGACGCAGACGCCGAACACGATGTCCCCGGGCGAGGACCGAAGGGGCTCCCAGAACAGGCTGCCGAGGTAGTGCGGCACGAAGAACGCCGAGATGGCGATCGTGATCACGTAGTTGAGCATCTGCGCCCATGCGGCGAAGAACGACGTGAACTCGTTGAACGCGCGGCGGGCGAAGCTCGAGGAGCCGCCGGCCTCCGGGTACATCGCCGTCGCCTCGGCGTAGGTGGCCGCGGTGAGGAAGAAGATGAAGCCGGTGATGATGAACACCACCGGGGTGAGGCCGAGCGCGAAGCTCGCCACGAGCCCCAGCGCGTAGTAGATCGACGAGCCGACGTTGCCGTAGGCGGTCGAGAAGAGAGCGTTGGTTCCGAGGACGCGCTGGAGACCGTGGAGGCGTCGTTCTGCCATCGGCGGGCCGGGAGTCTACGCCTCTGGCCCGCGCGCGCTGCACGGCATCGTCCGGGTGCGCAAGACCCGCTCCCGGCGGGGCGGTCGCCGGACCGCCCCGCCGGTTCCTACCCGATCAGGTGATGACGGGGATGATCAGGATCGCGACGATGTTCGCCACCTTGATCATCGGGTTGATCGCCGGGCCCGCCGTGTCCTTGAACGGGTCGCCGACGGTGTCACCGGTGACCGACGCGGCGTGCGCGTCGGAGCCCTTGCCCCCGTAGGCGCCGTCCTCGATGTACTTCTTGGCGTTGTCCCACGCTCCGCCGCCCGCGGTCATGAGCACCGCGAAGAAGAAGCCGACGACGATGACCCCGATGAGGAGCCCGCCGAGCGCCTTGACGTCGATCAGCCCGACGATGAACGTCATGCCGATCGGCAGCAGCGAGGGCAGGATCATCTCCCGCTGCGCCGCCTTGGTGACGAGATCCACGCAGGTGGCGTAGTCGGGCTGCTCCGTCCCCTCCATGATCCCGGGCTTCTCCCGGAACTGGCGGCGGACCTCCTCCACGACCGCGCCTCCCGCTCGCCCGACCGCCTCCATCGACAGCGCCGCGAACAGGCACACCATCAGGCCGCCGAGCAGCAGTCCGATGAGGACCGCCGGATCGTCGATCGCGAACAACGTCACCGAGCCGGCCTCCTCGAGCTCGGCCTTGAACCCGGCGAACAGCACCACGGCCGCCAGGACCGCCGACCCGATCGCGTAGCCCTTGGTGACGGCCTTGGTCGTGTTGCCGACCGCGTCCAGCGGATCGGTGACGTTGCGCACCTCCTCCGGGAGCTCCGCCATCTCGGCGATCCCGCCGGCGTTGTCGGTGATCGGACCGAACGCGTCGAGCGCGACGATGAGGCCCGTCAGCGACAGCTGACCCATCACGGCGACCCCGATGCCGTAGATGCCCTCGGTACCGCCGCCCGCGAGCTTCCAGGAGCCGAGGATGCCGAGGACCAGCACGAGCGCCGGGGCGGCGGTCGCCTGGAGGCCCTGGGCGAGTCCTTGGATGATGTTCGTCGCGTGGCCGGTCTGCGACGCCGCGGCCGTCTTCCGCACCGGGGAGAAGCGGGTCGACGTGTAGTAGTCGGTGATGACGAACAGCAGCGCCGTGACGCCGAGGCCGATCAGGGCGCACAGGTACAGGTCCATCACCGACGGGGCGTCGATCCCGGCCTCGGCGCTCTTGAGGCCCACGCCGTCCATCAGCGCGTCCGTGATCGGGTAGAACGCCGCGGCCGCGATCAGGCCGGAGACGATGAGGCCGCGGTACAGCGCCCCCTCGACGTTGTCGCTCGACGTCTTGACGAAGAACGTGCCGATGATCGAGGCGATGATCGCGGCGCCACCGAGCACGAGCGGGTACAGCGCGGCCTGCGTCTGCTCGGTGAAGGTCAGGACGCCGAGCAGCATCACGGCCACCGCGGTGACCGCGTAGGTCTCGAAGAGGTCCGCCGCCATGCCGGCGCAGTCCCCGACGTTGTCCCCGACGTTGTCGGCGATGACCGCCGGGTTGCGCGGGTCGTCCTCCGGGATCCCGGCCTCGACCTTGCCGACGAGATCGGCACCGACGTCGGCCGCCTTCGTGAAGATGCCGCCGCCGAGTCGCGCGAACACCGAGATCAGCGAACCGCCGAAACCGAGGCCGATGAGCGCGTCGACGGCCTCCTTCTGGTCACGATCGAACATCGCGGTGAGCACGCCGTAGTAACCCGCGACGCCCATCAGGGCGAGGCCCACCACGAGCAGTCCCGTGATCGCGCCGCCGCGGAACGCGACGTCGAGGGCCGGTGAGACGCCGCCGCGCGCCGCTTCGGCAACGCGACTGTTCGCCCGCACCGACACGTTCATGCCGATGTAGCCGGTGGCTCCCGACAGGAGACCGCCGATGGCGAAGCCGACGGCGACGTAGATGTCCTGGATCGGGATGAGCGCGACGAACAGGACGACGCCGACGATCGCGATCGTCGTGTACTGCCGGTTGAGGTAGGCCCGCGCGCCCTCCTGGACCGCTCCGGAGATGCGTTGCATCTCGGCGTTCCCGGGGGACAGTGCGAGCAGCGAGCGCGTGGTCAGCAAGCCGTAGACCACGGCGAGGGCGGCGCAGACGAGCGCGACGACAACGCCATGATCGGTCAGGAAATCACTCAAGGGTTCCTCCGCTGCGTTCGGTTGTCTCGCGGCGCCGGAGGGGACCCGTGCCCCGCGAACGACACAGATCCGGGCTCACCATGAACCCGGATCTGCTAGGTCGAACCGACCATACCTTCCGCTGCGGGTGAACGGTGAAGGATGTTGTGAGGGCGCTCCGGCCTACTGGCCGGGAACCCAGAGACGCCCGCTGGACTGCGCCGGTCCGGCTTTCGGAGCACCGGGGTCCTCACCCGGTGCCGCCTCGCCTGTCGCAGGTGCCTCGGGCTCGCCGGTCTGCCCGGTGAGCTGCACGTAGGCCATCTGGAGCTGCGACAGCGCGTCCCGGAGCTGGGCGCCGTCCGGGCCGAGCTGGTCCTCGATCAGCGCGAGAAGGGCACGTGCGCCATCGATGGCCATCCGCAGCTGCTGCGGGTCCCGCTCGTCCTCGGTGCCCGGTGCGAGCCCGGCCTTGCGGCCCGCCAGGTTGATCAGCGAGACGGTGGTCTGGACGATCACGTCCTCCACCTGGAGCTGCTTGAGCTGCGCCTCGTAGGCGGCGCGGAGCTCCTCCTCGGAGATGGGCTGGCCGTCGGGTCCTGTGGGCGTTGGTGGTTGCGTGCTCATCGCGACGATGCCTCCTGGGGCTCTTCGGGAACGACCGGCGTCTCACCGGCATAGCTGTCGTGCGTCTCCTGCACAGAGGCCGCGAAGGCCTCCTTCATCGTGGAACCCGCTGCGAGCAACGCCCGCTGGCGCTGCGCACCGTTGCGCTCCGGGAGCCGCAGGTCGGTCAGACCCAGCTCGGCACGGACGGGCGCCGTCCACTCCCACAGCCGGTCCCGGGCCCGGCCGGCAGGCTCCTCCTCGAGTCTCTCAAAGTCGAGCAGCCGGCCATCCATGCCGAACCGGATCGCGCGCCACATGTTCTCCTCGATGAGGCGTCGCGGAAGATCGGCGGCGGGCCGCCCCTCGTCCTCGTCACGGGCCGCCTGCACCACGCACGCCACGATCAGCTCGCTGAGCGCCTCGCTCTCGACGGCGTCGGCCTGCGCGTCGCAGATGCGCACCTCGACCGTCCCGAAGCTGAAGTGCGGCCGCACCGACCACCACACCTGCGTGTACTCGACGATCGAGTTCGTGCGCACGAGGAGGTCGATGTAGTCGGCGAAGGTGTCCCACGAGCCGTACGCGTCCGGGACGCCGCACCGGGGGAACGACTTGGTGAACGACTGGGTGCGGGCGGAGTGCAGGCCGCTGTCGCGGGCGTCGAGATACGGGGAGTTCGCGCTGATCGCCAGCAGCGTCGGCAGCACCGGCCGCAGCCGGTCGCACACGCGTACCGCGCGGTCGGCCCCCTGGACGCCGACGTGCACGTGCAGGGAGAAGGTGTTGTTGCGGCGCGCGACGTACTGCAGGCCGTCGACGACCCGGCGGTAGTGCTCGGTGTCGATGTTCGGCTGCTCGCGGTAGTCCGACCACGGATGGGTCCCCTGGGCGGCCAGGCGCACGTCCATCCGGTCGGCGAGCGCGAACAGCCGCGTCCGCGCATCGCGCTGGCGCACGAGCGCGTCCTGCAGCGTCTCCCCCCGTCCCGACCGGATCTCGATCTCCGAGGAGATCAGCTCGCCGCTGATCGAGGACGCCAGGAGCGTGTCGGCCTGCGCCGCGGCCTGCAGCTCCTCGAAGCGCGGAGCGAGGTCCAGCGTGACCGGGTCGAGGATGGCGAACTCCTCCTCGAGCCCGACCGTCCGGTCCACGGAGGTGGCGTACGCCAGCGACGCGGCGGCGAGATCGATCACGTCAGGTAGAAGTAGAGCGCGTACAGGAGGTCCACCGCCGGGCTCGAGGTGTGCACCGTCACCTCGGGCGGGACCTGCAGCAGGGTCTCGGAGTAGTTGAAGATGATCTTCACGCCGGCGGCGACGAGATCGTCCGCGAGCGCCTGCGCGGCGGCCGGCGGGACCGCCAGCACGCCGACGACCACGTCCTCCTCCTCGACGACCGCCCGGACCTCGTCGACGTGCCGGACCTTCTGGGCGCCCACCTCGGTCCCGACCTTCGCCGGATCGGCGTCGAAGATCGCGACGACCCGGAACCCGTGGTCGGCGAAGATGTCGGAGGACGCGATCGCGCGACCGAGGTGGCCGGCGCCGAACAGCGCGATGTTGTGCTGGCCGGCGGTACGCAGGATCCCGCGGATCTGCGAGACCAGCGACTCCACGTTGTAGCCGACCCCGCGCTTGCCGAACTTGCCGAAACCGCTCAGGTCTCGACGGATCTGCGTGGAGTTGACGTGGGTGTAGTCGCTGAGCTCCTGGGAGGAGATCGTCTCCTTGCCCATCTTCTTCGCCTGCGTCAGGACCTGGAGGTAGCGCGAGAGCCGCGCGGCGACGCCGAGCGTCAGCCGCTCGGGCAGCCCTTCGGCGTCGACGGTCCCGGTGGGTTCAGCGGTACTCATGCGCCGCCCATCCTACGAGAGCGCAGGCGTCGACCGAGGTCCTCCTGGTCGACGAAGAAGTCGTAGAGCTCCTCGCCGTCGAGGCTGATGACCGGAATGCGCTCGAGGTAGCGACGGTGCAGCGCGTCGTCGGACTCGATGTCGACGACGGCCAGCCGCGCGCCGTGCCCGGCGACCAGCGGTCGCAGGACCGCGAGTGCCTCCTCGCACAAGTGGCAGCCCTCGCGCACGTGCACCGTGACCTCCGCGGTGCTCACAGGCCGCGGTCCGACGTGGAGTACGCGTCGAGTCCCAGGTGCTCCGGATACGGCGTCACGGGCTGGTGCAGGGCCGCCGCGGCGATCATCGCGGCGTTGTCCGTGCACAGCGCGAGCGGCGGCACGTGGACCTCGACACCGAGAGCGGACAGGCGCGCCCGGAGCGGGCCGTTGGCCGCCACGCCCCCGCCGATCGCCAGACGGTCCAGACCGGTCTGCTCCAGGGCACGTTCCACCCGCCGGGCCAGCGCCTCGACGATCGCGTGCTGGAAGCTGGCGGCG
>NZ_JBFIGP010000064.1:0-16162 GCF_041602235.1 Paraconexibacter sp. | reverse complement strand
CAGCAGGAGGCGTGCCCGCCGGTCGGGGTCGGTGGTGAGGTCCCCGGCCCGCGCCAGGGCGCAGGCCGCGTCGGCGAACGCCCCGCCGGACCGCGCCGCCTCCCCGGCCGCCGCCAGGGCGGAGGCGACCTCGTCGTCGGTCCCGACCGCCGCGGCGGCGGCGTGCCAGGCGCGGGCGGCGCTGCCCGGGGGCAGGGCGGCGGCCAGGTGGCCGTGCGCGGCGCGCAGTTCCTCGGGGGTCGCGGCCGCGAGGGCCGCCGAGCGCACGAGCGGGTGGACGGTCTCGATGCGTCCGGCGTCGAGCCGCACCAGCCCGGAGCGCTCCACGTCCAGGAGGGCGGAGCTCGTCGCTGTCGTCGCGCCGCACGCGGCCGCCTCCTCGCGGCTCGTGGCGCAGGCGACGAGCAGCAGGGCGGCTCGCGCCTCCTGGCTCAACGTCTCGATCGGTCGCACGTACGCGCGGGCGAGGTTGCGTCCCAGCGGCAGGGGGTCCGGGAGCGCGCCGGCCCCGCGGCGCTGCTGCGCATCCAGGAGAGGCGGGATCTCGATGAGCGCCATCGGGTTGCCCGCCGTCGCCGCCACGAGGCGCTCCGCGACCGACGTGTCGAGGTCGGGGTGCCGGCCGCGCAGGAGCTCCCGCGCGTCGGGCGCGTTCAGCCCGCCCATCGCCAGGGTCGGCAGCCCCAGGGCGGCGGGATCGAGACCTTCGCCGTCCCGCAGGCCGAACAGGACCGCGACGGCGTCCGCCTCGAGGCGGTGCGCCGCGAACAGCAGCGCTGCGCGCGACGCCTCGTCCACCCACTGCAGGTCGTCGACCAGGACCACGAGCGGACGCCCCACCGCGGCGGCGGCCAGGAGCCCGAGCACCCCGGCGGCGACGGCGAACGGCGACGCCACCGACGCGTTCTCCAGGGCGAGCGCGGCACCGAGCGCCCGCGACCGGGCCGGCGGCAACTGCGTGCGCAGGTCGAGGATCGGGTCGAGCACCTCGGCCAGCGCGGCGTGCGCGAGGTGCGCCGCGGATTCGATCCCGCGCGTGCGCAGCACGAGGAACTCGTCACCCGCGCCGTCGACCAGCTGCGACAGCAGGCTCGTCTTGCCGACACCCACCGGCCCGTGGACGCACATCGCCCCGGCCCGGCCCGCACGTGCCTCGTCCAGCAGCGCCCGGAGCGTCCGGAGATCGTGGTCGCGCCCGACGAGCACGACGGCAGGGTAGCGACGCGCCGGGGCGCGGCGCCGCGACGCGTTCGCCCCGATCAGGGGCATTCCCCCGATGCCGGATTAGCCCGCGCGGTGCACCGTTGGCGCATCATGCTCATGAACTCCCCCTCATCGCTTCGCCGTCGGGCCCTGGCGCTCTGCGCAGCGTTCGCCCCGGGCCTGCTGGCCACCATCCCTCCGCCTCCGGCCCACGCCGACTCGCTCGCGTACGTGAAGGCGGGCGACATCCACCTGTCCACCACCGACGGCTCCCGGCAGTACCAGGTCACCTTCGACGGCGGCTACTCCTCGGTCAGCCAGGCCGACGACGGCCGCATGGTCGCGCTGCGCGGGGACCGCATACGTCACCTCGAACGCGACGGTCGCGTGATCGGCGACATCGCCACCCCGGTGTCGACGACGTCGGACCCGAACATGTCCTTCCGCGGTCCGTTCGACCCGGCGATCTCGCCCGACGGCAAGCGCGTGGCCTACACGTACTACTGGCAGTACATCGGCGAGGACCCGTACTGCAACCCGCGGAACAACTGCTACGTCAAGCGCCTTTACCACGGCACCGGGTTCACCGCTCCCGACCGACTCACGGCGTGGGACGAGCCGGGCTTCCTCCGCCGCTCGGGGTGGAAGGACGCGCACTGGGTCGACAACGACCAGGTGCTCCTCAGCGACCCGTACATCCTCCCGAACGAGGACGTCGTCCTGTGGAACCCGAGCGACGCGGACAGCCTGCGCCGCTGGTTCCAGGACCAGCAGTACGGCGGTGAGGTCGGCGACGCCGTCATCAGCCGCGACCGCTCGGCGATGGCCACCATCACCTCCGGGCAGCGGCGCATGAGCGTGCTCCGCAGCGAGGGCCTGTTCTACCCGGGGTACCCGGTGCGCTGCTTCGAGGCGTCCGTGGAGGACCAGGGTGCTGACGCGAAGATCTCGAGCCCCACGTTGAGCGCCAACGGCACCCGTCTGTTCTGGGCAGAGGGCGACGGGATCCACGCTGCGACGCTGCCGAAGTTCACGGTCGACGGCTGCGGGCAGTTGACCGACGGTGGCGCGCTGCTGATCGGCGGCGCGTCCGGACCCGCGTGGGGGCCGGCGGACGTGCCGCCCGCCCGTTCCCAGCCGGGCGGCGGGGGAAACGGCGGCGGCGGCGGAACGGGTGGTGGGGGTAACCCCGGCCCGGTCACGGGCGGCCCCGGCGGCACTCCCGGTGGCGCTCCTGGCGGCGCTCCCGGCGGCGGCGGGACGGTCTCTCCGCCCCCCGGCGGGTCGGGTGGCCCCGTGGCGACCAAGGTGACCCTGACCGTGACGCGGGCCCGCCTGGCGACCGTGCTGACGAAGGGCCTCGACGTTCGCCTGCGATCGGCGCGCAGTGGCCGCCACCGCATCACCGCACGCGTGGGCGGGCGCTCCGTCGGCGTCGTCACCGCCAAGGTCGCGTCGGCCGGCACGGCGCGCGTGCGGCTGCGGTTCACCAGGACCGCCCGACGCTCGCTGGCCAAGCGACGCAAGCTCACCGTCACGGTGTCCGGCGCGGGGGCGAAGCGCACCGTGCAGCTCTCGCGGTAGGACCGGCGGCCGCCGGGGCGCGGGCGCAGGAGCTGCCGGCACGGCGGTGGCGGGTTGCGTGGTCGGCGGTTCCACGGCTGCCGCAACACGCCCCGTCACGCCGGCCGGCGGCCGGACGAGAAGCGCATGCTTCCGCGGGAGAAGTGCGCTACGGTCGGCCCGGTGACCGGGACCATCGACGACGAAGGCCTGGCCGCGGCGATCAAGCGACTGCCGCCCTGGCCGCCCGCCGACGATCCGCCTCATGAGGTCGAGGCTCGCGAGATCGACGACGCCCTCGCGGCCGTGGAGGGCGAGCTGGACCGGCTCGGCGACACGGTCGACCCGGCGCTGGCCGGCGCCTGCCGCCATCTCGCCGCGCTCGTCGAGGACCACGAGACCAAGGCCGACCGGCGGCTGCGGCGGCGGCTGGATTCGCTGGCCGCGGTGCACCAGTCCCTCGCGCGGCTGCGCGAGCTCCGCAGCGTCGAGGCGATCATCGCGCGCGCGACCCGCGAGGCGTGCGAGGCCTGCGGGTTCGACCGCGCGGTCCTCTACCGCGTCCGTGGCCCTGAGCTCATCGCGGAGAGCTTCTACGTCAAGGGCGACCCCGAGGCGGCGGCGCAGCTGCTGGAGTTCAGCCGCGACCAGCCGTTGCGGATGGAGCAGCAGTCGCGGGAGCGGGAGATGATCCGCCGCCGGATCCCCATGTCGATCCACGACGCGATGACGAATCCGCACAGCTTCCACCCGCAGGCCGAGGTGTACGACGTGCACAGCTACGTCGCGGCGCCGATCCTGCCCGCCGGACGGGTGATCGGGTTCGTCCACGCCGATCACCGGCTGAAGCCGCGCCGCGTCGACGACTTCGACCGGGACGCGCTGTGGGCCTTCGCCGAGGGGCTCGGCTTCGCGATCGAGCGAGCCCGGCTCACCGAGCGGCTCCGGGCGCAGGGCGACGAGCTCCAGCGCCTCCTGCAGCGCGCGCAGGCGGTCGTCCACGACTACCTCGACGCCGAGGTCGAGATCGTCGGCGGGAGTGGGGACAGCGGGGCGGCGACCCGCACCGCCGAGGCGCTGCTGGCCGGCGTCTCGCCGGAGAACGAGGTCGAGGCGGCGCTCTCGCGCCGCGAGCGCGAGGTCCTGGCGCTGCTCGCGGAGGGCGCCTCGAACTCCCAGATCGCCGCGCAGCTCGTGATCGCCGACGAGACCGCCAAGACCCACGTCAAGCGCATCCTTCGCAAGCTCGGCGCGACCAACCGCGTCGAGGCGGCCACGATGTGGCTCCGCGCGCAGCAGACCGACTGAGGGACGTCTACCGCAGGATCAGGTCGCAGAAGCCGTCTGCGATCGCCGACGTGTCGAGGCGGCCGCCCGGCCGGTACCACTGCGCCGTGTGGTTGACCATGCCCAGGAGGGCGCGGAGCGTCAGGGAGCGGTCGACCGTGCCGAGGAGCCCTGCGGCCTCGCAACGCGCGAGCACCCCGTCGAGGAGTCGCTCGAACCGCTTGCGGGAGCGCCGCACGCGCCGCCACTGCTCCTCGGCCTCGATGACCCGTCGCTCCTGCTGGAAGACGACCATGTGATCGAGGTGGCCCTCGACGTGCGCGACCCACGCGTACACCAGAGCGCGGAGCTGGTCGTCGGGAGCCTGCGTCTCGTCGGCGACGACGTGCTCCACGCGCTCGAGCAGCGGCTCGAGCAGCTCGTCGCAGATGCGGATGAGCAGCTGCTCCTTGCTGTCGATGTAGTGGTAGAGCCCGCCCGCGGTCAGGCCGGTCGCCTCCACGAGGTCGGCCATCGAGGTGGCGCCGTAGCCCTGCTGCGCGAAGAGGCGTGCCGCAGCGTCGACGACGCCCTGCTGCCTGGCGTCGTAGCGCGCCCGGAGCGCAGGTCGCGTGGGAGGCGGAGCCTTCATCCGCCGGTCAGGGTAGCGGGAAGTCCGGGCGATTACCGAACGATCACTAGAACTTCTAGCGTCCGTTCGGTTATTGTCGTCGCCATGTTCTTCGACCTGGACGACGAGACCGAGCTCCTGCGCCGCACCGTGCGCGAGTTCGCGGTGGGCGAGGTCGCCCCCGTGGCCGAGCACCTGGACCACACCAAGTCCTTCCCCTACGAGCTCGTCTCGAAGATGGGCGAACTCGGATGGATGGGCATCCCGTTCCCGGAGGAGGTGGGCGGCGCGGGCGGCACCACGCTGCAGTACGCCATCGCCATCGAGGAGCTCGCGCGCATCGACTCGTCGGTCGCCATCACCGTGTGTGCCCACAGCTCGCTGGGCACGCAGCCGATCTACCTGTTCGGCGACGACCAGCAGAAGGCCGACCTGCTGCCCGACCTCTGCGCGGGCCGCAAGCTCGGCGCCTTCGGCCTCACGGAGCCCGAGGCCGGTTCCGACGCCGGCAACGTCCGCACCCGCGCGTCGCTCGACGGCGGCACCTGGACGATCAACGGCGCCAAGCAGTTCATCACCAACGCCGGCACCGACATCTCCGGCCACGTCGCCATCACCGCGCGGACGGGCGAGAACGAGATCTCCAACCTGATCGTCCCCAACGGCACCTCCGGGTACGAGCAGGGCGAGCCGTACCGCAAGATGGGCTGGAACGCCTCCGACACGCGGCCGCTCACGTTCACCGACTGCCAGGTTCCCGAGGACCACCTGCTCGGCCCGCGCGGCCAGGGCTTCAAGCAGTTCCTGCACATCCTCGACATCGGTCGCATCGGGGTCGCGGCGATGGGTGTCGGCCTGGCCCAGGGCGCGCTGGACGAGGCGCTCGCCTACGCCAAGGAGCGCCAGGCGTTCGGCCAGTCGATCTCGAAGTTCCAGGCGATCCAGACCAAGCTCGCCGACATGGCGACCGAGATCGAGGCGGCGCGCCTGCTCACCTACAAGGCGGCGTGGCTCAAGGACCAGGGGCGCAACTTCTCCCTGACCGCCGCCCAGGCCAAGCTGAAGACCGGCCGCCTGGCGGTGCGCTGCGCCGAGGAGGCCGTGCAGATCCACGGCGGCTACGGCTACATCGAGGAGTACCCGGTGTGCCGCTTCTACCGCGACGCGAAGATCCTCACGATCGGCGAGGGCACCGACGAGGTCCAGCACATGGTCATCTCCCGCGCGCTCGGCGCGTAGAGGCCGGCGCCGAGGTGTTCGAGCGCGTCCTCATCGCCAACCGTGGCGAGATCGCCGTGCGCATCGCGCGGACCCTGCGCGACCTGGGCATCGTCTCGGTCGGCGTGTTCTCCGACGCCGACCGCGAAGCTCCCCACGTCCGCGCCTGCGACGAGGCGATCGCGCTCGGCGGCCGGACGCCCCGCGAGTCCTACCTGCGCGCCGAGCTGATCCTCGAGGCTGCGGAGCGCTCGGGCGCGCAGGCGATCCACCCCGGCTTCGGGTTCCTGTCGGAGAACGCGGCCTTCGCGCGCGCGGTGGCCGACGCCGGGCTGACCTGGGTCGGGCCACCGGCGAGCGCCATCGAGCTCATGGGCTCGAAGACCGCGGCCAAGCGCGCGGCCGAGGAGGCCGGCGTGCCGGTCGTGCCCGGCCTGCACCGCGACGACCTCACGGACGAGGACCTGATCGCCTTCGCGGCCGACCAGACGTTCCCGCTGCTCGTCAAGGCCGCGGCGGGTGGCGGCGGACGCGGCATGCGTGTGGTCACGCGTCCGGAGGATCTACCCGACGCGCTCGCCGCCGCCCGGCGCGAGGCCGCCTCCGCGTTCGGCGACGAGCAGCTCCTGATCGAGCGCTACGTCGAGACCGCACGGCACATCGAGGTGCAGGTCCTCGCCGACGCCCACGGCAACGTCGTCCACCTGAACGAACGCGAGTGCTCGCTGCAGCGCCGCCACCAGAAGGTCATCGAGGAGGCCCCCTCCCCGGTGGTCTCCGCGGACCTGCGCGCCCGGCTCGGCGAGGAGTCCGTGGCGCTCGCCAAGGCGTGCGGGTACGTGGGCGCCGGGACGATCGAGTTCATCGCCGACGCCGCGAATCCCGAGGAGCACTACTTCCTGGAGATGAACACGCGGCTGCAGGTCGAGCACCCGGTCACCGAGCTCATCACCGGCGTCGACCTCGTCGAACTGCAGCTCCGCGTCGCTGCGGGCGAGCCGCTGCCGCTCACCCAGGACGACATCGGCGTGGAAGGCCACGCCGTCGAGGCCCGGCTGTACGCCGAGACGGCGGCCTTCCTGCCCAGCGCCGGACGGGTGCTCGCCGCCTACCTGCCCGACGGCACCGGCGTACGCGTCGACGCGGCCCTCGACGCCGGCATGGACATCGGGACCGACTACGACCCGATGCTCGCCAAGGTGATCGCCCACGGCCCGGATCGCCAGACCGCCCTGGCCCGGCTGGACCGAGCGCTGGCCCGGACCGCCGTCCTCGGCCTGGAGACCAACGCCTGGCCGCTGCGCGGGCTGCTCGCCGACAGCGGCGTGCGTGCCGGCCGGATGGACACCGCGATGGTGGAGCGGATCGCGTCCGACCTGCCCGAGCCCGACGTGGAGGAGGCCCTCGCAGCCACCGGCCTGCTGTGGGCGCTCCTGGCCCACGAGACGGCGCCCGACGACCCGTTCGCGACCCGCGACGGCTGGCGGGCCGGCGGCCAGGGCCGGCTGCACTGGCGGCTGCTGGCCTCCGGAAGCTCCGCCCCCGTCGAGCGCGACCTCGTCCTGCACGGCGACCACGACGCGGCCCGGATCGTGCTGGACGAAGGCGCCCGGGAGTGGACGGCGTCGGTCGCCCGGGTCGACCCGGGCACGATCGCGGTGACCCTCGACGGCGTCCGCCGACCGGTGCGGTACGCGATCGCCCCGGACGGGACGATCTGGGTCGGCCGCGATGGCTGGGCCGTCGGCATCCGCCAGGTGACCGGCGCGGCGGACGCCGCCGCCACCACGACCGGCGCGCTGGCCGCACCCATGCCCGGCCTGATCCTCGCCGTCCGCGCGCCGGCCGGCACCGCCGTGTCCGAGGGCGACCCCGTCGTCGTCATGGAGTCGATGAAGATGGAGCTCGTGCTGGCCGCGCCGATGGACGGCGTGGTCGCCGAGGTCAGCGTCACCGAGGGCGACCGCGTGACGGTCGGGCAGCCGCTCGCGACCGTCGAGCCCGCCGACCAGGAGCCCGCCGCATGAGCCGCCCGATCCGCAGCACCGCCCGCCCCGACGAGGCCAACCGCAGCGCCCACGACGCCCTGCTCGAGGACCTGCGCGCCCAGCTCGCGCGCGTGCACGCGGGTGGCGGTGAGGTCGCCGTCGAGCGCCATCTGAGCCGCGGCAAGCTGCTGGCCCGCGACCGCGTCGAGCGCCTGTGCGACCGCGGCAGCGCGTTCCTGGAGCTCTCCCCGCTGGCGGCGCACGGCATGTACGACGACGCGGCCCCCGGCGCCGGGATCGTGACCGGGATCGGTCGCGTGTCGGGCCGCGAGTGCGTGATCGTCGCCAACGACGCCACCGTCAAGGGCGGCACCTACTACCCGATCACGGTCAAGAAGCACCTGCGCGCCCAGGAGATCGCCGAGCAGAACCGCCTTCCCGCGATCTACCTCGTCGACTCCGGCGGCGCGTTCCTGCCCGAGCAGGACGAGGTCTTCCCCGACAAGGACGACTTCGGCCGCATCTTCTTCAACCAGGCGCAGATGTCCGCGAAGGGCATCCCGCAGATCGCCTGCGTGATGGGATCGTGCACCGCCGGCGGCGCCTACGTGCCGGCGATGAGCGACGAGACCGTCATCGTCAAGGAGCAGGGCACGATCTTCCTCGGCGGCCCGCCGCTGGTGAAGGCCGCCACGGGGGAGATCGTCAGCGCCGAGGAGCTCGGCGGCGGCGACCTGCACTCGCGCACCAGCGGTGTGACCGATCATCTCGCGGCCGACGACGCCGACGCGCTGCACCGCGTCCGCTCGATCGTGGCGACGCTCGGCGCCGCACCCACCCCCCCGTGGACCACGCGCGCCGCCGCGGCGCCGGCACTGGACCCCGAGGGGCTGCTCGATGTCGTGCCGCCGTCACCGCGTACCCCGTACGACGTGCGCGAGGTGATCGGCCGGGTCGTCGACGCCAGCCTGTTCCACGAGTTCAAGGAGCACTACGGCGAGACGGTCGTGTGCGGGTTCGCCCACGTCCACGGCCACCCGGTCGGGATCGTCGGCAACAACGGCGTGCTGTTCGGCGAGAGCGCCCGCAAGGCCGCGCACTTCGTCGAGCTGTGCGACCAGCGCGGCGTCCCGCTGCTGTTCCTGCAGAACATCTCGGGCTTCATGGTCGGCCGCGAGTACGAGGCCGCCGGGATCGCGCGCGACGGGGCCAAGATGGTGACCGCCGTGGCGACCGCCCGCGTCCCGAAGATCACCGTGATCGTCGGCGGCTCCTTCGGCGCGGGCAACTACGGGATGTGCGGTCGCGCCTACAACCCGCGCTTCCTCTTCATGTGGCCCAACGCGCGCATCAGCGTCATGGGCGGCGAGCAGGCGGCAACCGTCCTGGCGACGGTCCGCCGTGACCAGCTCGAGGCGCGCGGCAAGGAGTGGCCCGCCGAGGAGGAGGCGAAGCTCCGGGAGGGCATCGAGGCGCAGTTCGAGTCCCAGGGCCACCCGTACTACTCGTCCGCCCGCCTGTGGGACGACGGGATCATCGACCCGCGCGACACGCGTCGCGTGGTCGGGCTCGCGCTCACGGCGTGCGCCGGCGCGCCGCTGGAGCCGCCGACGCGGCCGCTCTACCGGATGTAGGGATCGCTGAAATACCACCCGCGGTCGTCGGCGCCCCTACCCTCACGGTGCAACGGCACTACGGGAGGACTCATGTCGGCGACGCAACTGAACCCCGGGCACATCCTGCAGGTGGGGATGGGCTTCTGGGCCTCCCGCACGGTGCTCTCGGCCACCGAGCTCGGCGTCTTCACCGAGCTCGGGGAGGACGCGCTCTCGGGCGAGGAGCTCCGGGAGCGGCTCGACCTCGCGCCCAGGGCGGTGCCCGACTTCCCCGACGCCCTCGTCGCGCTCGGGTTCCTGGACGCGGAAGGCAACGGCCCCGACCGCCGGTACCGCAACACCCCCGAGACCGCGATGTTCCTGCACCGCGACCGGCCGACCTACGTGGGGGGCATGCTCGAGATGTGCTCCGACCGGCTCTACGGCTTCTGGGGCGACCTCACCGAGGCGCTCCGCACCGGCGAGCCGCAGAACGAGATCAAGCGAACGGGTCGGCCGATGTTCGTCGAGCTGTACGACGATCCGGACCGGCTCGAGCAGTTCATGCACGCGATGCAGGGCATCTCGCTCGGTCCCGCCCACGCCCTGGCCGGCGCCTTCGACTTCTCGCGCTACGAGACGGTCCTGGACGTCGGGGGCGCCACCGGCTTGCTCTCGACGGTGCTCGCGGAGCACCACCCCCATCTGCGTTGCACGAGCTGGGACCTCCCGGTCGTGCAGCCCATCGCCGACCGCTTCATCGCGTCGACCGCGGTCGCGGATCGGGTGAGCACCGCGGCCGGCGACTTCTTCGAGGACGCGCTCCCGCAGGCCGACGTGCTCACGATGGGGCTGATCCTCCACGACTGGAACCTCGAGAAGAAGAAGCACCTCATCGCCGCCGCCTTCGACGCCCTCCCGGACGGGGGCGCGCTGATCGTCATCGAGGCGCTCATCGACGACGCCCGTCGCGAGCACGCGTTCGGGCTCCTCATGTCCCTCAACATGCTCATCGAGTTCGGCGACGCCTTCGACTACAGCGGTGCCGACTTCGACGGCTGGTGTCGTGGCGCGGGGTTCCGCGAGACCGAGGTCCTGGACCTGCCCGGGGAGATGAGCGCGGCGGTGGCGTACAAGTAGCGCGCGGAGCGAGGCGACGGTGGTGGGCATGCCACCGCCCGAACGTCAGAGGGCCAGCACTCGCTCCAGCCAGTCCGCGACCGCCGCGCGCAGGCGGTCGTGATCGGCCTTCAGGCCGTGATCGCCGCGAATGCGGACGACCTCCCGCCGGCTGGCCTTCGACGCACGGGGGACCCCGAAGCGGTCGCGTTCTCCCTGCACGACGAGGACCGGCACGCCGGCGCCGTCGATCTCGGGCAGGCGCGAGGCGGGCACCCGGTCGGACCCCGCGCGCTGCGGCGGCACCAACGGGAAAGCGAGTGCCAGCACGCCCACGGCCCCGCCCGGGCGCGCACACCGGCAGGCCACGCGCGCGCCCGACGAGCGCCCACCGAAGATCAGCGGCAGTCCGTGGAACGCGCCGCGCGTGCGCGCGGCGGCGTGACGTACGACCTCCATCCACGCCTCGTCGAGCACCGGCGGGCGCGGGGTCGACCGCTTGCCCGCGACGCGGTAGGGCTGCGTCACCAGACCCACGGAGACTCGGTGCGCCACCGCCACCTCCGCGACGGCCTGCAGGTCCGGCGCGGACGTCGAGCCACCGGCCCCGTGCCCGAGGAGCAGTGCGGCGCGCGCGCTGCGCACGCCTCGCACCTCGACCTCGGCGGGCCCGTGCGGCGTCGGAACGCTCACCCGCCGCGGCGCGGTCATCGTGGCGCTGCGCGGCGGCCGATCCGCCGCCCGAGCGCGAGTCAGGCCGGGTAGGTCGCGAAGATCGCCGCGGCCAGGGCGTGCGTCCGTGGACCGGCCTCACGGTCGGCGAAGGACACCACCCCGGATCCGAGCATGAAGTCGCGACCGTCCGCCGCGCCGAAGGGTCGGTACAGCAGCGAGAGGCCGGGGACGGGGGCACGCAGGTAGAGCAGGGTCGAGACGCCGACGAAGGTGGCGACCGTCGCCGTCGACAGCGTACGGGCGGCCGCCTCGTCGGGCACGACCCGCTCGATGGCTGCCCCGGTCGCCACCAGCAGGGGCGGGTCGAGCAGGAAGCTCATGCTGGCTCCCCCAGTTCGAGCGCCAGGACGCCGTCCAGCGGGATCTCCGTGGTGGCGGTGGGCGTGGTCAGCACGACGCGCCCCTCGGCGATCGAGCAGTTGCGAACACGGCGACCGTCGTCATGGGGCGCAGCGTAGTCCCACGCGACCGTCTCGTCGGCCGGAAGCGTCGCGTGCACGTCGAGTCGGCCCCCGTCGACGCGTGCCTGGACGTGCACTGCGTCGCCGCCCACCCCCGGGCTGACGGTCAGTGCGGCGCCACGCATCGCGACCCGCCGGCGAGCGCCGTCGAGCATCACGGCACCGGCGCCGAGCCACGGCGAGACCCGACCGGCGACCGTCGGCACGCGGGCGAGCGCCCCGTCGAACCAGGCCGCGCCCGCAGGCCCGATGCCGGCCGCGTGCATCCACACCCAGTGCAGGGCGTGATCGCTGCCCCAGTTGTGTCCGATCATGCCGGGCCACCCGTCGAGCTCGATCCGGTGCTCGCCGATCGCGACCGTCCCGGCCATGCGGGCGAACGGGAGCAGCGCCACCCCGTTGGAGCGGGGGATCGCGCGGTCGTAGAGCCATCGCTTGGGCAGGTAGGGCACCGACTCCGCGTCGACCGGGTCCCAGCGCAGCGTCCAGGTCGCGTCCTCCATCGCGCCGTCAGCCCCCGTCGGTCCGAGCGTGCCCTGGGCGGCTTGCGACCATCCCGTCGCGGGAGCGACGTAGCCCGCCTCGTCGGTGACGCGGCGCTGCTCCACGACGGTGCCCGCGGTGCGATCGAACACGGTCAGCCAGACGGTCGTGCGCTGCCCGCCGCCGTCGGGGCGGCTGAGCACGGTGTGCCGCAGCCAGACCGCGCGTCCGCCGTCCGGATCGGCGGCCTTGACGTAGTGCGATTCGTACATGCCCGCGCGGGCCCGATCGGAGCCGGAGCGGGGGGCGTCGTAGGCGAGGGCCATGACGTACATGTACCACAGTACATGTACCACAGTACACTTCCCGTCGTGCCGCGAGCCCCCTCCATCCCCCGCCCCGCCGCCGGTGACGGCCGGGGCGAGCGCCGTCGCACGTCGCTGCTGGACGCCACGCTGCGCGTCGTCGCCCGCGAAGGGGCAGCAGGTGCCAGCCACCGCGCCGTGGCCGCCGAGGCCGGCGTCCCGCTCGGATCGACGACCTACTACTTCGCCTCGCGCGACGAGATGCTCGTCGAGGCCCTGCAACACGCCGCCACCCGCGAGATCGAGGCGATCCGCGCCCGCCTCGACCGCCTCACCTCCCGCCCGCCCGGAACCGTCGACTGGACGGCGGAGGTCGTCCGGTACGTGGGCGACCAGCTCCGTCCCGACGCGACGCCGACGCTGCTGGCCCGCTACCACCTGCAGCTGGAGGCCACGCGCCGGCCCGAGCTGCGCGCGATCTACGGCGCCTGGACGGCCGCGGGCCTGGAGCTCGCCGAGACGATGCTCCGGGCCGCCGGATCGCCGGACCCGACCGGGGACGCGCCCGTCCTCGTCGCGGCGCTCGACGGCGTGGCGCTGAACCAGCTGATCCTGCTCGACGGCAAGGCACGCTCCAGGGCGGTCCGCGCCCTCGTCACGCGACTCATGGACCGGCTCACCTCCGATGCCTGACCCGGGCACCGTGCAGGACCGTGCCGTGGCCGCCCTCGCCAGCGCCCTCGTACCGCACGAGTTCGGTGGACCCCGTCCGGCGGACCTCGCCGCCGCCGCCCGGCCGTTGCTCGGCGCGCAACCGGCCGACGTCCGCGCCGGGGTGACCGCGGCCGGGACCGCCCTGGCGCTCGCCGCGCTCGCCCGGCACGGCCGGCCGCTGCACCGCCTGCAACCCGCGGAGCGCGCGGCGCTGCTGGCCGCCACCCAGCGCACCGGCCCGGTCGGCGGCGCCGTGCTGGACGGCGTGAAGGCCCTGCTCCTGCTCGTCCACGGCGGCACCACCAACCGCCCGGAGATCGACGCCGTCGCCCGGCGTCACGCTCCCGCACGCGCCGACGCGTCCCTGACGATCAGCGACGCGACCGAGCTGCCGGCGAGGCTCCGCGCCGACGTGGTGGTCGTCGGGTCGGGCGCGGGCGGCGCGTTCGCCGCCCGGGAGCTCGCCCGCGGCGGCCTGGACGTGCTCGTGCTCGAGGAAGGCGAGCGCTGGACGGTGGACCGCATCCGCGCCACCGGCCCGATCGAGCGGTTCGCGGGCCTCTACCGCGATGGGGGCGCCACGGTCGCCCTCGGGCTCCCGCCCGTGGCGCTGCCGATCGGTCGCGCGGTCGGCGGCACCACCGTCGTGAACTCCGGGACGTGCTACCGGCCGCCCGCGGCGGTCGTGCGCACGTGGCACGAGGACCACGGCCTCACCCTCGCCGATCCGGAGCGTCTCGCGGCCCGCCTGGATGACGTGTGGTCGACACTCGGGGTGGCGCCGGCGCCCGACGACGTGCTCGGCGCCAACGCACGCCTGGCGCTGGCGGGCGCGGAGGCCCTCGGGTGGGACGCGGCGCCGCTGCGCCGCAACGCGCCGGGCTGCGCCGGGAGCTGCCAGTGCGCGTTGGGCTGCCCGCGCAACGCGAAGGCGGGCGTGCACCTCACCGCGTTGCCGCAGGCCTGCGACGCCGGCGCGCGGATCGTCCAGCGGCTCAGGGTCGACCGCGTCACCCACGAGCACGGCCGGGCGACCGGCCTGCAGTGCCGGGACCGCGACGGACGTCACGTGACCGTCGCCGCCCCGCTCGTGGTCGTCGCGGCCGGGGCGACCGAGACCCCGGCGCTGCTGCGTCGCAGCGATCTCGGTGGCCACCCGCGGCTGGGTCGCGGGCTCTCGATCCATCCCGCGCTCGGCGTCGCCGGGACGTTCGACGCGCCCGTGCACGCGTGGCGCGGCGTGCTGCAGAGCGTCGGGATCGAGGAGCACCACGAGCGCGAGGGCATCCTGATCGAAGCGACCGCGACGCCTCCCGGGATGGGCTCGATGATCCTGCCCGGCGTCGGCGAGCAGCTCCTGCGCGGGATCGACGGCGAGACGCACGTCGCAGCGCTCGGCGCCATGGTCGACGACGCGCCGTCGGGCGTCGTCGTGGGCGCGCGGCGGCCTCGCATCGGCTACCGCCTGCACCGGGACGACGCCCGACGACTGGTCCGCGCCGCCGGACTGATGGCGCAGGCGCTCCTGGCCGCCGGGGCGCGCGAGGTCGCCCTCGGCGGCGGTGCTCCGCCCGTGCGCCGCGCAGCGGACCTCCCCGACGCCCTCACCCGGATGCACGTCCGCAGGCTGCACCTCGCGGCGTTCCACCCGACCGGCACCGCGGCGGCGGGGAGCGACCGCGGACGCCATCCGGTCGACCCGCACGGCAGGCTGCGCGGGGTCGACGGGGTCCTCGTCGCGGATGCGTCGATCCTGCCGCGCTGCCCGGGCGTCAACCCCCAGATCTCGATCATGGCCCTCGCGGCCGAGGTCGCGGCAGGTGCGGTCGCGCGATCGGACGCCACGAGATCGCGCGGCGGGATCAGCGCGGGGGTGGACGGGTAGTCGGTGGTCGCCGGGCGCACGCCGGGTTAGACTCGGCACGATGGTCGGTCCCCGACCCCGGTACCGAGATGGATCTCGCGCCCGCCGCCGGCTGGCCGTGGTCCTCGGAGCGCTGGTGGCCGCGACGAGCGCCGCCCCGGCCTCCGCCGCCGTGACCATCGGCGCGCCGCTCGACCTTCCGCCCAACGTCGGGGAGGGCTGTGAGGCGGTCGTCATCCCCAGCCTGCGCCCCACCGTCGGCACCCCGGACAGCTGCACCTTCTGGGGGCTGGACCTGTCGCGCGGCTGGAGCTCGCAGACACCGCCCGGCCGCTGGGTGATCACCCGGGCCCGCATCCGCGCCCCGCAGACCGTCGGTCCCATGGTGATCACCGCCGTGGAGGCCTCCCGCTCCAAGTCCGGGGCCGGCGGGATCATCTGCTGCGTCGCCTCGGCCGAGAGCCAGATCTTCACGCCGGCGCCGAACGCGATCTCGACGGTCCCGGTCCGCGTCCCGGTGAAGAACACCACGGTCGTCGTGGACAACGAGCAGATCGAGGTCATCGACTACCTCGGCTTCAGCATGGTCACGCGGGCCGGTCACGTCCCCGCCCACGTCGCCCAGCAGGGAGCGCTCGGCGGATCGGCGTCGATGTCGTTCATCGCGCCCGCGATGCGCGCCGGTCAGCAGCGTCTGCAGGACGGGGCGTTCCAAGGCGTGACCCCGCTGCTGAACGCGGACTTCGAACCGGACCTCGACGGCGACGGCCTCGGCGACGAGACGCAGGACAGCTGCCCACTCGCCCGCGCGACCGCGGCGAGGAGGACGTCAGCGCCTCGGGCCACGACGTCCCAGACGCGCGCGTGTGTGCTGCGGCCGCGGTCGCGGTCGGTGCGGGCGAGCCGCAGCGGCCGGGTCTCCTTCGTCGTCATCCATCCCGCAGTGGCCTCGAAGACCCGGCGCGCGACGTTCACGCTGCGGCGACGGACGGGATCGAAGTCGCGCGTCGGCCGCGT
>NZ_JBFIGP010000063.1:0-16201 GCF_041602235.1 Paraconexibacter sp. | reverse complement strand
CAACATCGACTGGGCGCTGTCGCGCGAGCGCTACTGGGGCACGCCGCTGCCGGCGTGGCGCTGCGAGGCCGACCCGGCCCACATCCACGTCGTCGGGTCCTTCGACGAGCTCGAGCAGCTCAGCGGGGTCCGGCTGGAGGATCCGCACCGGCCGTTCGTGGACGACGTGACGTTCCCCTGCGTGACCTGCGGCGACGCGACGATGCGCCGGGTTCCCGAGGTGATCGACGTCTGGTTCGACTCGGGCGCCATGCCCTTCGCGCAGGAGCACGCCCCGTTCGAGAACCAGGACCGGTTCCAGGAGCGCTTCCCGGCCCAGTTCATCTGCGAGGCGCTGGACCAGACCCGCGGGTGGTTCTACTCGCTGCTGGCCGTCTCCACCCTGCTGTTCGACAAGAGCTCCTACGAGAACGTCGTCTGCCTGGGACTGATCCTCGACGAGGAGGGTCAGAAGATGTCCAAGAGCAAGGGCAACATCGTGCCGCCCTGGGAGGTGCTCGACCAGCACGGAGCGGACGCCTTCCGCTGGTACTTCTTCACCTCCAAGCAGCCGTGGGACGGCTACCGCTTCTCCACGGACACGATCGGCGAGGGCGTGCGGCTGTTCCTGCGACAGCTCTGGAACACCTACGGCTTCCTCACCATGTACACGGCGAGCGAGGGCGAGGCGAGGCCCGCCGCGGAGCGACCGGACCTGGACCGCTGGGTCCTCTCGCGGCTGTCGGCCACCGTCGCGGAGGTCACCGAGCGTCTCGACGACTACGACGCCACGTTCGGCGGCCGGGCGATCCAGGCGTTCGTGGACGACCTCTCGAACTGGTACGTGCGGCGCTCGCGGCGCCGGTTCTGGGAAGGGGATCCCGACGCGTTCGCCACGCTGCGCGAGTGCCTGCTGACGACCGCGAAGCTCCTGGCGCCGTTCACCCCGTTCGTCGCCGACGAGATCTACGACAACCTCGACGGCAGCGAGCCGTCGGTGCACCTGTGCGACTGGCCGACCCTCGAGGATGCCGCGCGGCCCCGCGACGAGGCCCTCGAGGCCGCGATGGCGACCGCGCGCGAGACCGTGCGCCTCGGGCTCGCCGCCCGCGGTCAGGCCAAGGTCAAGGTCCGTCAGCCGTTGCGCGAGGCGGTCGTGGTCGCGGCCGGTCGTGAGCGGACGGCGATCGAGACGCACGCCGAGATCGTGCGCGAGGAGCTGAACGTGAAGACGCTGCGCTTCGTGGAGGAGGCCGACGAGCTCGGCTCCTACGAGCTGAAGGCCAACTACCGGACCCTCGGCCCGCGCTTCGGCAAGGACATGCCCCAGGCGGCGGCCGCGATCGCCGCGCTCGACGCCTCGCACGTGGCCGCGGCCCTGCGCGACGGTCAGCGCATCGGCATCAGCATCGGTGGGCACGACCACGACATCGGTGAGGACGACCTCTCGCTCGCGCTCCAGCCGCTCGAGGGGTACCAGCTCGAGCGGGAGGGCTCCCACGCCGTCGCCCTCGATCTCCACGTCGACGACGAGCTGCGCCGCGAGGGGCTTGCCCGCGAGATCGTCCGTGCCGTCCAGAACGCGCGCAAGGACGCGGGCCTCGAGGTCGAGGACCGCATCGTGCTGGCCCTGGACGGCGACGACGAGCTCCTCGGTGTGGCTCGCGACTTCGAGGGCGTGATCGGCGCCGAGGTGCTCGCGACGTCGCTCCAGGCCGACGGTGCCGACACGGACCGGTCGGGCTTCTCCACCGCCACGCGGGTCGAGGGCGCCGACCTCCGCATCGGCATCACGCGCGCCTGACCGCGCGCGTCGGCGGTCCGGGATCCTCCGCAGGGAGGGGGGCGATGCCGACCGGCGGGCGCCTAGTGGTCGAGATGACGTACGACCACGGAGGTACAGGAATGGACGCGCAGGCCACGGGCTGGAGCCCGGAGCGGGTGGCGGAGATCGTCGGAGCGATCCCCGAGGGCCGGTGGATGAGCTACGCCGACGTGGCCCGGGCGGCCGGCGGGACCGCGCAGCATGCCCGAGCGCTCAACCGGCGGTTCCTGCGGGAGGACATCGCCGGAGCGCACAGAGTGCTCAAGGCCGACGGGACGGTGGCGCCGACGGCGCTCGGCGACCCGGATCGGGTCAAGCGGCGCCTACGGCGCGAGGGCATCACGTTCGCGAAGGACGGGCGGGCGGCTGCCGAGGCGCGCATCCGCCCGGATGAGCGGTGAGCGGTGAGCCGTTGCCCGGACGGCGTCGTCCAGCGACGTGACGCGGCGTGCGGGGTCTGCGACACACATCGCAGACCCCGGCGGGCGGGCGCCGGACGTCCCGTCTAGGCGAGGACGGGCTCCAGCTCCGCCTCGATGCGCTTCTTCGGCTGGGCGCCGATGATCTTCTTCACCGGCTGACCAGCCTTGAACAGGATCATCGTCGGGATCGACATGACCCCGAACGTCGCGGCGGTCTGCTGGTTCTCGTCGATGTTGAGCTTGACGACGCGGACGTCGTCGCGCTCGGCGTCGATCTGCTCGAGAACCGGGGCGACCACGCGGCACGGTCCGCACCAGGGGGCCCAGAAGTCGACGAGGGTCGGAACGTCCGCCTCGATGACTTCGGCCTGGAAGTTGTTGTCGGTCACCTCGGGGAGGCCTGCCATGTCTGCTCCTTCGGGGAGGTCAGGATGCCCTGGGGAATCAGGGCACTTCAGAAAGTATAGCGAGTGGGCGGAGTGCTCCGACCGCTCCACGACGAGCCTACCCGCCGTCGAGGTCGGTCATGCGCCGTCGGTCCCGCACACCGGGGATCAGGAGCGCGCCGCGCGACGGAGCTGTGGCACGAGCCACATCGCCTCGACGGCGATCCTCAGCGACATCTTGGAGGTGCCGAGCTGGCGGTCGCGGAACACGATCGGCACCTCGACGACGCGAAAGCCACGCTGCACGCTGCGGTACGTGAGCTCGACCTGGAAGGCGTAGCCGCGAGAGCGGACGGTCGGCAGGTCGATGGCCTCGAGCACCTCGCGGCGAAAGCACTTGAACCCCCCGGTCAGGTCCCGGACCTCCAGGCCCAGGACACGACGGGAGTACCACGAGCCGCCCCGGCTCAGGCCCCGTCGGACCAGGCCCCAGTCCGTGACGCCGCCGCCGGGCACGTAGCGGGAGCCGAGCGCCACGTCGGCACCGCCGTCGCGGACCGCTTCCAGGAGCCGGGCGAGGTCGCGGGGGTCGTGGCTGAAGTCCGCGTCCATCTCGAACACGTAGGCGGCGCCGCGCTCCAGCGCGTAGGCGAACCCGGCCAGGTAGGCGGGGCCGAGGCCGGTGCGGTCCGTGCGGTGGAGCACCTCCACCTCGCCCGGATGTGCGGCCGCCAGAGCATCGGCGAGGGCCCCCGTGCCGTCCGGGGACGAGTCGTCGACGACGAGGACGCGGTGGTCGTCGGGGGCGCACGCGCGCAGGACGTCGAGCGCCGCCGCGACGATCCGCTCGACGTTCTCCGCCTCGTTGAACGTCGGCAGGATGAGCCAGGGGCATCCGGGCATGGGCGGCGTAGGGTAGTGGCTGTCATGCCCGACCCGACGAATGCCGAGATCGCCGCGCTGCTCGACGAGCTCGGCGACCTGTACGAGCTCGACGGTGCGATCGTGCACCGGGTCCTCGCGTACCGCAACGCCGCGAAAGCGGTCCGTGACGCGACGACCTCGGTCGCGGCCCGCACGAGGGCCGGCACGGTGACGGAGATCGCCGGCATCGGCAAGACGCTCGAGGAGAAGCTCCGGGCGCTCGTGGAGACCGGGGAGATCCCGGCGATGACGAAGCTGCGCGCGAAGTTCCCGCCCGGGCTGGTCGAAATGACCCGGCTGCCCGGGCTGGGCCCCAAGCGCGCGCGCAAGCTGTTCGACGAGCTCGGCATCGACTCCGTGCAGGCGCTCGCGACCGCGGCCCAGGCCCAGCGGCTGCGCGGCATCAAGGGTTTCGGTCCCAAGTTCGAGGAGTCCGTCCTCGCCGCGATCGACGCGGGAGCCGGCGACGCCCCGCGCCGGCGCACGCCCCTCCACGAGGCGCTCGCGACCGCGGAGCCGCTGCTGACCGCGTTGCGGGAGCACCCCGCCTCCGAGAAGGTCGAGCTCGCCGGCTCCGCGCGACGCTGGGCGGACAGCGTGAAGGACCTGGACATCATCGCCACCGCCTCCGACCCGCGGGCGCTCGCCGAGGGGTTCGCGGAGCTCGACCTGCTCGAGTCCTCGTCGGGGATCGGCGAGGCGGGCGCCCGAGGACGCACGCACAACGGCCTGTCCGTCGACCTGAAGATCGTCGCCCCCGCGCAGTTCGGCAACCTGCTGCAGCACTTCACGGGCAGCAAGCACCACAACGTCGCGCTGCGCGAGGCGGCGGTGAAGCGAGGCCTCCACGTCAGCGAGTACGGGATCCTCGACGACGCCACCGGGCAGACCCACCACTGCGAGACCGAGCAGGAGGTCTACGAGGTGCTCGGCATCCCGTACCCCGAGCCGGAGCTGCGCGAGAACCGGGGCGAGCTGTCCCCGGACTTCCAGCCCCCCGAGCTGGTGCGCCTGGAGGACCTCCGTGGCGACCTGCACAGCCACACGGTCGCCAGCGACGGGCACGGGACCATCCGCGAGATGGCGACCGCCGCGATGCAGCGCGGGCACGAGTACCTGGCGATCACGGACCACTCCGCCTCGCACGGGTTCGGCAACGACGTCTCCCCGGCGGAGCTCCGCAAGCACATGGCCGCGGTCCGGCGGGTCAGCGATGAGCTCGACGGGATCACGCTGCTGGCGGGCAGCGAGGTGAACATCCTGCCGGACGGGTCCCTGGACTACGACGACGAGCTGCTCGAGCAGCTCGACTGGGTCGTCGCCTCGGTCCACACCGCGTTCGGCATGAGCGGCGAGGACATGACCGCCCGGATCGTCCGCGCGATCGAGCATCCGCTCGTCGACGTGCTCGGGCATCCGACCGGGCGCCTGATCGAGCAGCGCGCGCCGTACGCCGTCGACATGGACGCCGTCATCGACGCGGCCGCGCGGACCTCGACCTTCCTGGAGATCAACTCGAGTCCGCGCCGCCGGGACCTCAGCGACGTGCACGCACGCGCCGCGGCGGCGGCCGGCGTCAAGCTCCTCGTCGACTCCGACGCCCACCGCACGACGACCCTCGACACGCAGCGATGGGGGATCGCCACCGCGCGGCGGGCGTGGCTGCGGCCCCAGGACGTCGCCAACACCCTGCCGCTCGACGAACTGCTGGCGCTGCGCCGCGGCGGGCGCTGAGTCGGCCGCCCGCTACGCGGGCAGCAGCCGCGGCAGGACCTCCCGCGCGACAACGGCATCCACGGCGGCGCGGCGGTACGGGGCGACCGCCTCGAGCGTGCGGGCGGCCAGGCCGACCGGAGGGTCGTCGACCGCCGCGCGGATCGCGGCGGCGAGCGTCGCCGGGTCGGCGTCGTCGGCGACCACCCACCGCGGGTCGATCGCACGTGCCAGGGGAAGGGCGGCGTACGGTCCGCCCGGATCGGTCGTCACGAGCGCGCAGCCGTCAGCCAGCGCCTCGAGCTGCGCGACACCGAAGTCCTCGCGCCGGGGCGCCGTCACGTACACCGAGGCGAGGCGGAGCCGCTCCCGGTAGACCTCCGGCTCCAGGAGCTCGTGGTGGTCGACCCCGGCGGGGATCCCGTCCAGGCCGGCCGCCCGCGCGGCGGCCCGGATCTGCTCGTCGGTCACGCCGACGACGAGGAGCACCTCGCCGTCGGAGCGGGCCAGCGCCCATGCGGCGAGGATCCGGTCCAGCCCCTTCTTCCGCCAGTTCGCCGCGTAGGTGACCGCGGTCACGCCGCGCGGCACACCCGCCGCGACGCCTGCGGTCGGCTCCACCGGGATCGGCACGACGACCGCGTCGGCGTGCGGCGTCGGGGTCTCGGCGAGCGTCACGCCGGTCTGCGGGACCAGCAGGTCCGCCTGCCGCAGCCGCCGCCGCTCGAGAGGACGCTGCCAGAGGCCGTGCCGGCCGCGACGGTTGGCGGCCGCGGGCGCGTCGTAGCGGATCGCTCGACGCACGTCGCCGCTGCGCGGCCACAGCAACGCGGCGGTGGTCGTCGAGTACACGAGTGCCCGTGGAGCGTGCTCGGCGATCCCGCGCCGGGCCGCCGCGCGCGCGGCGAGCGCCCAGAGCAGGTCCGTGAGGACGAGCGTCCGCACCGTCCGGGGAGGCCGCGCACGCACCATCTCCACCCGCGCGCCGGCGCGGCGCAGCGAGGCCGCGAGCTCGTCCTCCGCCGCCCGCAGGCCGGCGGTGGACCCCAGCCCGACGAGGAGCACGTCCGTTCGTGACACGCGGGAAGCCTCGCACGACCGGCGCCACCTGCGAGCCTTCCCTCCCGCATGACCGGCACCTTCATCAACGTCGGGACCGTCCTGGCCGGCACCCTGATCGGGTGGCTCCTGGGCGCGCGCCTGAAGCCGAGCGTCCATGAGCGCGTGCTCGCCGGGCTGGGTCTGGTCACCCTGGTGATCGGCGTCGACCTCGCGCTGGCGTGGGAGGACACCAGCCCGCTCTACGTGCTGGGCGGCGTGCTGATCGGCGGGATCATCGGCGAGGCGCTGGGCATCGAGGCCCGCCTGCAGCGCCTCGGCGACCGCATCCAGGTCCATGCCGCCCGGGGGAACGAGCACTCGACCGTCAGCGAGGCCTTCGTCACCGCCAGCCTGCTGTTCTGCGTCGGGCCGCTCACCGTGGTCGGTGCGATCCAGGACGGGCTGACCGGGGACTACGAGGCGCTGGCGACCAAGGCGCTGCTCGACGGGTTCGCCGCGATCGCGATCGCGGCGTCGCTGGGACCGGGGGTCGCCTTCAGCGCGCTCACGGTCCTGGTGGTGCAGGGCGGCATCTCCCTGGGAGCCGGGCTCTTCGAGGACGTGCTGGCGGAGGGCAGCGAGGCGCTGGCGGCCCTGTCCAGCGCCGGGGGCGTCCTCATCATCGGGATAGCGCTGAAGCTCCTGGACCTGAAGGACGTGAAGGTCGGGAACTTCCTGCCCGCCCTCGTGGTCGCGCCCGCGCTGGTGGGCATCGTCGGCGCCGTCACCTGACGCCTACGACGGGACCTCCCGCCGGAACCCCGGCGTGCGCACGAGGCGGATGGGCTTCAGCGGCGAGGTGGGGTCGAGGTAGAACGTCACGCCGTCACGCTCCTCGATGGCCTGCACCGCCCGGTGCTGGCGCCGCCACGACAGCGCCCAGATGATCGCGAAGCCGGTGGCGATCCCCGGGATCTGCGGTGCGACCACGGCCAGCCCTCCGGCGGCGATGGTGCTCAGCAGGAGCGGCCACAGGCGGTTGAGGATCGCGGCGCCCGGCCGGTGCTCGGGCATCATCGTCGCGGCCTTCGACTCGGCGAGCAGGCGGGCGATCGGCGGCGTGGCATCGTGGTGGCGACCGAGGTAGGTGCCGATCAGCGTGGCGATGATCCACCAGCCGGCCGAGAGCCACACGATGTTCTCGGCGCGGTCGCCGGTGGCCGCCCCGAGGGTCACCAGGGCGAGTGCCGTCGCCGCGACGCCGCTCAGCAGGATCGTCGTCCGCAGCAGCTCGGTGAACCGCATCAGGCCTCCGCCAGGACCTCGAGCATGCGCCGCACGCCGGGCGGGCCGTCGACGAGCAGATCCGCCCCGTCGACGATCTCCTGGGGGGTCTCGTCGGAGCGCACGCCGACGCAGAGCACGGACTTCAGCGTGCCGTCGGTCTGCAGCGATCGCAGCGCGTCGAAGGCGTCGACGTCGGTCAGGTCGTCGCCGACGAACAGCGCCATGTCGAGATCCAGCCGCTCGATGAGCCGGCGGATGCCGGTGCCCTTCGTGAACGTGACGGGAGCCCGGATCTCGAGCACCTTGCGCCCCCAGTGGGTGCCGAGCCCCGCGTCGTCCGCCTGCTCGGCGACCGTGCGCATCGCCGCCTCGGCGGCCTCCTCGTCGGGGACCCCGCGCCAGTGGAACGCGGCGATCGCGTTCTTGTCCTCCGCCCGGATGCGCAGGCGTCGCAGCTCGTCGTTCCAGCGCTCGCGGGCGAACGTCTGCACGCGCTCGGTCCACTCCGCGACGAGCGGGTCGATCTCGACCGTGGTCGCTCCGCCCCGCAGGGTCTCGGCCCCGTGGTTGCCGACGTAGGTGATCGACCCGAGCGACACGATCCTGCGGGCGACGTTCGCGCGTCGCCCGCTGACGCAGGCGACCAGCCCGAACCGCCGAGCGATCGCGATGAGCGGCTTGCGGGTCGGCTCGGGGACGTGTGCGTCGTCCGCGTGGCGGACGATCGGCGCGAGCGTCCCGTCGATGTCCAGCAGCACGCCGGCGCGGTCGGGAGCGCTCAGCCACGGGGCGAGCGCGGCACGCAGGTCGGCCGTATCGACGGACTCGGGGACCCCAGACACGCCTCTAGTATGGCGGGCATGCTCCGCCGCCGAACGCTCATGCTCGCGGCGATCGGTACCGGCGCGGGCATGTTCAGCGGCTTGTTCGGCGTCGGCGGCGGCACGGTGATCGTTCCGCTCCTGATCCTGCTGCTCGGCTACGGCGAGCGAGAGGCGACCGGGACGTCGCTCGCCGCGATCGTCGTCATCGCTGCCGTCGCGGCCTCCGCGCAGGGGATCTACGGGAACGTCCACGTGCAGGAGGGCGTGCTCATCGGCGTGCCCGCGGTCGGTGGTGTGCTCGTCGGAACCTGGCTGCAGCAGCGCATCCCGCCGCGGTCGGTGAGCCTCCTGCTGGCTGCGGTGCTGTTCGTCGTCGCCGTCGACTTCCTCCTGCCGTGATCGGGCTCGCGATCCTGGTCGGCTTCTGCGCCGGCGCGCTCGCCGGCATGCTCGGGATCGGCGGTGGCGCGCTGTTCGTCCCCGCGCTCGTCCTGTTCCTGGACCTCGCCCACGTCGAGGCCGAGGCGACCTCCCTCCTGGCCATCGTCCCCGTCGCCGTGGTCGGCGCGTGGCAGCAGCAGCGGTACGGGAACCTGCGACTGCGGGAAGGGCTGGTGGTCGGCGCGCTCGCGGTCCCGGGCGCGATCGTCGGCGTGGTGCTGGTCAACGTGCTGCCCGAGCGCGCGGTCGAGGTCGGGTTCGGGCTGCTGCTGCTGTTCGTCTCACTGCAACTCGTGCGCTCGGCGCTCAGGCCTGCGGCGACCCCTCCCCGGGCCGCCGACCGAGCATCTCGGTGAGCTGCCGGCGCAGCTCGGGCATCGGCGCCGACTTCTCCAGGAACGCGTGAGCGCCGAGGGAGAGGACCTCGTCCCGGACGCGTGAGGACTCCAGACCGGTCAGCACGACGATGGTCGTGTCGGGGCACGCCTCCCGGATCGAGCCGATCGCCGTGACGCCGTCGTGGCCGGGCATGTTGAGATCGAGCAGGACGACGTCGGGCCGCAGGTCCGCGGCCCGCGCCGCCGCCTGCGCGCCGTCCGAGGCCTCACCGACGATCCGGAACTCCTCGCCCAGCTCGTGCTGCAGCAGCCGCCGGATCGCGGCGACGTCGTCGGCGATCAGCAGCGTGGGGCGCGGGTCGTCGTCCGGTTCCAGGCTCCGCGGCGATGGCGGTGTCGACATCCGGTGCATGGTCAGATCTCCATACCCAGGCGGACATCGGACAACACGGCGCGATACCGTCGCCGGATGCTCCAGCCCGACGACCTCGCGCAGTTCTACGAGGACTGCTACGTCGGAGCCGCGGACCCCGTCGACGCCGAGCGGTCGCGGCGGTGGCGTGAGCTCAGCGCAGGCCCCAAGGCCGATCACGTGGTGACGCTCTGCACGCGCGCGGGCCTGCGGCCGGATCGCGTCGCCGACATCGGCTGCGGCGACGGTGCGATGCTCGCGGAGCTCGCGGCGCGCGGCTTCGGGCAGCGTCGGGTCGGCTTCGAGCTGTCCTCCACCGCGGTCGCCATCGCGCGGCGTCAGCCGGGGATCGACGAGGTGCACGCGTACGACGGCGCGCTCCTCCCGGCGGACTCCGGGGCCTTCGACCTGGGGGTCCTCTCCCACGTGATCGAGCACGTCCCCGAGCCCGCCGTGACCCTGCGCGAGGCGGCGCGCGTGTGCCGTCACGTCGTGGTCGAGGTGCCGCTCGAGGCCAACGTGTCGGCGGGCCGGCCCGCCAAGCGCGCCCACGCGCAGGAGATCGGGCATCTGCACCGCTTCGACCGCGGTGCGGTGGAGCGCTTCGTGGACGACGCCGGCCTGCGGATCGTCGGGCGCCTCAGCGACGCCCTGCCCCTCGCGGTGCACACCTACTTCGCCGCGGGACCGCGTGGTCGCGCCGCGGGCACGGCGAAGTGGGCGTTCCGGACGGCGCTCGCCAAGGTCCCGCCGATCGGCGAGCGTCTCGTCACGGTGCACTACGCCGTGCTCTGCGCGCCGGCCCACGAGGAGGGCCGGTGACGCTCGCTCTCGGGCGCCGGGCGCCCTTCGTCCATCGCCTGCGTGTGCGGTACCACGAGTGCGACGCCCAGGGCGTGGTCTTCAACGCCAACTACGTCGCCTACTTCGACGTGACCCTGACGGAGCTGTGGCGCGAGGCCTTCGGCAGCTACGCCGCGATGTACGACTCCGGCGTCGACCTGGTCGTCGCCGAGATCGGCCTGCGCTATCACGCGGCGGCGGCGTTCGATGACGAGATCGACGTCTGCCTCACGATCACCCGGCTGGGCGTCACCGGCATGACGTCGAGCATCGAGATCCGGCGCGGGGAGGACCTGCTCGTCGCCGGCTTCATCCGGCACGTGTTCGTGGCGGTGGGGACCAGCGAGAAGGTCCCGATCCCGGACGAGGTCCGCGCCTCGCTGGCGCCGTGGGTGGTCGAGGACGCGTCCGACGGACACCCGCGTCACGGGGCGTCCGCCTAGTCGGCGGGGATCGGGCGGACGCTGAGGTCGAGCTCGCGCTCGCCGGCCACCGTGCTCAGCGCGTCGCGCAGCTGCTCCAGGTCGAGGTCGGCGGGCGGGACGACCTCGAGCATCATCGCGTGCAGCGGGTCGTCGCCGTCCGCCAGGCGGCGGGTCTGCAGGTCCGTCACGTTCACGCCGTGGCGGGCGAGCTGGTGGGTGATCGCGTGGACGATGCCCGGGTGGTCGACGCCGCTGACCGTCACCACGTGGGTCGGCTCGAGGACGCCGGTCGCGTGCACGGGGTCGATGCGGTTGGCGCTCACCACGTCGAGCCCCAGGTCGCGGCCGATCTCCAGCAGGTCCCCCAGGAACGCCCCCTCATCGAGGTCGTCCGGCGCATCGACGATGAGCATCATCGTGAAGCGTCCCGACAGCACGCCCATCTGCGCGTCGGCGATGTCCGCCCCGTGCGCGACGAGGACCCCCGTGACCGCGGCGACGATGCCGGGCCGGTCGCGGCCGACGGCGGAAACGGCGAGTTGCAGCACTCACGGAAGGATACGGTCAGCCGCCGGGCCGGGATCCGTATCCCGGAAGTCCCTGCTCGAGCGCACCTTTGACGGCACCGTCGAGCGCGTTGATGCGGTGGAGGGCGAGGGCCTCGGCCGAGGCGAACCGCCGTCCCGGGGCCGCGTCCGGACCGTGGTGGGTCAGCACGCAGTGGGCGAGGGCCAGGCGCCGAGCCTCGTCGAGCGACGCGATCCGTGCGGCGCGTTCCTCGAGCATCCGCAGACCCAGCTCGACGTGCCCGAGCAGCCGTCCGGCCTCGGTCAGTTCGATCTCGGCCCCGTAGGCGAACTCGCGCGTCTTGCCGATGTCGTGCACGAGCGCCGCGGTCACCAGCAGGTCGCTGTTGAGCCGGACGTGGAGCTGGCACGTCTCGAGCGCCAGCGTGCCCACGGCCACCGTGTGCTCGAGCAGGCCGCCGAGGTACGCGTGGTGGCCGCCGCGGGAGCAGGGAGCCCGCCGCCACTCGGCGCGCAGCGCGTCGTCGGCGAGCAGGTCGTCCAGCAGCGCGCGCAGGCCGTGGTCGTGGACCTCGCCGGCGAGGTGCTCGAGGAAGCCGTCGAGCTCGTCGAGGTCGCGGTAGGCCACGGGCAGGAACGCCGCCGGGTCGGCGGCGCCCTGGGGCGCCCGCGCGATGCGATGGACGTCGAGCTGCAACTCGTCACGGAACCGCTCGACGCGCCCCTGGACCCGGACGAGGTCGCCCCGCTCGAACCCGGCCCCGAGGCGGTCCGCATCGCGGAAGACCCGGCCGGGGATCGTGCCCGTGCGGTCGCGCAGCTCGAGGGCGAGGTACGGCGTGCCGGACTTCGCCAGGAGGCGGTCCTTCCTCGAACAGGCGAGGATGAGGTCGACGGCGTCCCCCGGTCGGAACGTGCCGACCGACGGCGTGGACGGCTCGGAGACGGACGGGTCGGTGGGGACGGCGGACGCGCTCGCCATGGGTTCGGGCACGAACCCATGATGTACGGTGGATCGGATGCAGCCGCTGCAGTGGGACCACCGACCCGACGGGCTTCGAGCCCCGGCGATGGTGTGTGCGTTCACCGGCTGGAACGACGCGGGGGACGCGGCATCCGCCGCCCTCCAGTTCATCGGGTCGTCGCTGGGGGCCTCGCGCTTCGCCACGCTCGACCCGGAGGAGTTCTACGACTTCCAGGCGACCCGGCCCACGATCCGGCTGAGCGAGGGCAGCTTCCGCGAGATCGTCTGGCCGGAGACCGAGTTCTACGCGGCGCGCGTCCCGCGGGCGCCACGCGACCTGGTGCTGGTCCAGGGTCCGGAGCCTTCGATGCGCTGGCGGACCTACTGCCAGCAGGTCGTCGACCTCGCCGAGGCCATCGGTGTGCAGATGGTGGTCACCCTCGGGGCGCTGCTCGCGGACGTGCCCCACACCCGCCCCGTGTCGATCACGGGGGTCGCCTCCGACGACGCGCTGATCGACCGGCTCGACCTGCGCAGCGCGACGTACGAGGGGCCGACGGGCATCACCGCGGCGCTCCACGGCGCCTGCCAGGCCGCCGGCATTCCGAGCGCGTCGCTCTGGGCGAGCGTGCCGCACTACGTCGCCGCGGCGCCGAACCCCAAGGCGGCGCTGGCCCTGGCCCGCAAGCTGGAGGGCCTCGTCGGCGTGTCGGTCGACGCGTCGGAGCTCGAGGAGGCGGCGACCGACTACGAGCGGCAGGTCTCCCTGGCGGTCCAGAGCGACCCCGAGATCCAGGCGTTCGTCGAGCGGCTCGAGGCCGTCGCCGAGGAGGAGGCCGCCGACGTCGATCCCGCCGTCCCCTCGGGCGACGTGCTCGCCCGCGAGTTCCAGCGGTTCCTTCGCCAGCGCGGCCCCGAGAGCCAGTAGCCGCCCGCGTGGCGGGGTCCCTCAGCGCTCAGCGGCGGGGCACGCGATCCGGAAGTCGCACATCGAGCAGGCCGCGTAGCTGGGTGTCGGCTCGAAACCCTGCCCGAGGATGCCGTCCGCGACCTCGAAGACGGTCTGGGTGATCCACTCGGGGTCCAGGGCCTCGGGCGGCACCGCGATCTTCTCGTCGTCGAGGACGTAGTGGTAGGCCTGGGAGGACGACTCGAGCTGCCACGCCTCCCGCGCCCCCACCGCGTAGAGCGAGAGCTGGACGTCCTCGCGCAGCTGTGCGAGCGTCCGCGGACGACCGGTCTTGTAGTCGATCAGCTCGTGCGAGCCGTCCGGCTTGCGGTCCACGCGATCGACGCGTCCGCGCAGCACGTGCGGCCCGAGCTTGAACTGGAAGCCGCGCTCGAACCAGACCGGCTCGGTCTCCTCCGCGAGGAAGCGCTCGTGGTAGCGGTGCAGGGCGCTGGTCGCCTTCGCGTGCAGCTGCCGCTCCTGGTCGGTGTCGCCGAACCCGCCCCGTCTCCACCCCAGCTCGAACAGCCCGATCAGCTCGTCCAGCGACGAGGTCCCGGCGCCGTGGTAGCGCTCGAGCGCCTGATGGACGAGGATGCCGAACCGCTGGTTCATCGTCGGCTCCTGCGGGATCCGGAAGACCCGCGCGAACTTGTACCGCAGGGGGCACGAGCGGTAGGTCTCGATGTCCGACGCGCTCAGCACGAGCCCCTCGCCCCGGGTGGGGAGGAACGGCTCGAGCGTCGGCTCCTCCCGTGCGGCGACCGCTGCCGCACGGGCACGCGCGTCGCGCTCGGCGCCGAGGATGACCTCGTCCAGCGACGACGTCAGGAACACCTCGCGCTGCTGGGCGGTGGCGGCCTGCAGGACGCGGGCGTTGATGTCCGGCAGGGCGTCGGCGATCGAGAGCCCGGCAGGCCGGTCCATCAGCGCGGCGAGCTTCACGAGCTCCAGGTACCGCACGGTGCCGTGGGCGATGTCGAGGTCGGTGTCCAGGCGCATCTCGCCCAGGACGCCTCCGATCTTCGGGACGCCCCGCAGCAGTTCGTCCCGGAGGGCCTGGAACGTCGCGTGCAGCGCCTCGTCGGGGCCGAACAGCTCCTCGTCGCGGTCCTCCCACCCCGCCCCGAGCGCGACCCGCGCGTCCTCGGCGAACGGGGACGCGGGCTGGCGCGCACCCCGGTCCGAGGTGGCGGCGTACGCGAGCACCAGGCCGGTGCGGGCGCGGGTCATCGCGACGTGGAGCAGCCGCCGCATCGCGGCGGCGTGCGCGGCGGAGGAATCCCCGTCGGCCGGAAGGACCGGCGTCGGCTCGACCACGGTCCGCCGCGCGCCCGGCATCCGCGAGGACTGCAGGCCCAGCACGAAGGCGTGGTCGACCTCGAGGCCCTTCGCCGCGTGCATCGCGATCACGGCCACCGAGCCGTCGCGGCCCGTGCCGCCGGACGTGTGCTCCGCCGCGGCCGCGCGGTCCTCGTCGTCGAACAGCCCCGGCGCCCCGGCGTCCGCGACAGCGGCGAGGTAGCGGGCGAACTCCCGCGGCGTCGCCTGCGGCGAGCGGCGGGTGTACGCAGCTGCCATCTCGCCGAGCCGGGCGAGCTGCACGAGCCGCTCGACGACGTCCGCCTGCGCCGCGTAGAGCTGCTGGCGGCGCAGCCCGAGCCGGTCGATCAGCCGGTGGACGAAGAGGTCGGGGCGCGCGGTGTCCATGACCGCGGAAGCGCTGCGGTAGAGCTTGAGGAAGGCGACGATCCGGTCGCGCGCCTCCGGGGGGATCTGCGGCGACTCGGTCGCGGCGACCAGCGCGTCCACCATGTCGACCTTCCGCCGCCGGGCGATCTGCACGCAGCGGGCGAGGTCGATCGCGCGCAGCTCGACCGGGGGCCGGGCGAGGGCGCGCACGACGGCGCCCGCGTCCCCCGGGTTCGCGAGCAGTCGCAGCCACGCGAGGACGTCGCGCACCTCGGCCCGCTGGAAGAACGCCGCCGCACCCACGAGGCGGTAGGCGACCGCGCGCTCGTCGAGGGCCACGGCGACCGCCTGGCCCTCGCGGCGGACGCTGCGGACGATCACCGCGATGCGCTCGGGGCGCACGCCGCCGCGCACGAGCCGCTCGACCTCGGCCGCCACGCCCTGCGCCTGCGCCCGCTCGTTGGCGCACCGCCAGAACCGCACGGTGCCGCCCGGTTCGCCGACCAGCGGCTTGGACACCCGGCCCGGGATCGGCTCCACGACCGCCGCGGCGGCGCGCAGGACCTGGTCGCGCCCGCGGAACACCCGGTCGAGCGTGATCGTCCGCAGCCCGGGGTGGCGCTCGGCGAGGCCGGCGAGGGTCCGGCCGGCGCCTCGGCCTCCGATGCGGACGGCCTGATCGTCGTCGCCCGCGGCGACCAGGGTGGCGGGGGACTGCGCGAGCAGGTCGATGAGCGCCACGTTGGCTGGCGTCAGGTCCTGGTACTCGTCGACGAGGACGTGCGGACGCCGCGCGGTGACGCGCGCGCGCACGTCGGGACGCTCGGCGAGCAGTCGGTGGGCGCGCAGCACGAGGTCGCCGAAGTCCAGCGCCCCGCGCTCGGCGAGCATGCGGTCGTGGGTCGCGTACAGGGCGGCGAACTCGCGCTCGCGCTCGGCGTGGGGGTCGTCCGGCGGCAGGGCATCGGCCCATGCGGCGACGTCCTGATGGTCGAGCAGCTCGTCCTTGCACGCGTCGATGCGCGCGACGATGCGGGCCAGCACGTTGGCCGGCGTGCCGCCCAGGTCGTGGTGGCGCAGCGGCAGCTCGTCCATGCGCTCCAGCAGCATCGCGAGCCGGTCCGCCGGGCTCGACGGCAGGGCGAACGGGTCCAGGCCGGCGACGAGCGCCTCCTCGTCGAGGATCCGCGCGGCCACGTCCGGGACCGT
>NZ_JBFIGP010000062.1:0-16221 GCF_041602235.1 Paraconexibacter sp. | reverse complement strand
GGACCGCTCAACACGGTGAACGCGGCGTGCTCCGAGGCAGCCGCCGCGGTCGTCAGGCCACCGCTGCTCTGCATGATCGACGGCTCGGGCAGCCCGACGGCGCCGGCACGCGCGAGGAGTTGCCGCAGGTAGTCCCGGAGCAGCGGGGAGAGGGCCGCGTCGACCTCGGTGGTCGCGGCGCGCTCCGCCTCGCGGAAGGTGCCGACGACCGCGTGGCTCAGCGAGACGTGGACGCCGGGGAGCCGGTCGGTGAGCGCCTGGGCGATCCGCTGCTCGTGCTCCGGATGGCGGTCGGCGTGCAGCAGGCACACCGCGACCGCCTCCGGACGGGTCTCGGCGACCGCCTGCGCGACCCGCGCGGCACCCTCGTCGTCGAGCCCGCGCAGCACGGTGCCGTCGGCGGCGATGCGCTCCGGAGCGGCCACCCGGCGCGATGGCGGGACGAGCGGCTCCGGGTGCGGCCGGCAGAGGCGGTAGAGGTCGGCGCGGTCCTGGCGGCCGAGCTCGACGACGTCGGTGAAGCCCTCCGTCGCGACCAGTGCCGTGCGGGCTCCGACGCCCTCGAGCAGCGCGTTGGTGGCGACCGTCATGCCGTGGGCGAACACGCTGACGGCGTCCGGCTCGCTGCCCGCCGCGGCGAGCGCCGACTCTACGGCCGCGAGGACGCCGCGGGACTGGTCGTCCGGGGTGCTCGCGGTCTTCGCGGTGATGACGCGGACGCCGTCCACGAGGACCGCGTCCGTGAAGGTGCCTCCGACGTCGACGCCCAACAGCATGCGGGCAGCGTACGCGCGAGCGGGGCGCGCCGACGCTGCCGGCGTGCTCAGGCCGCCAGGGGAGCCGCCTCGACCGTCTCGGTCTCGGCGAGATGCTGGTGCGACGGGCAGTACCCGTTGCGGGGCAGCGGCTCGCGCTGGCACGGCGTGCCGCGCCGCGTGGTGGCACGGCATTCGAGCGGGTTGCCGTTGGCGTCGACCCCGCGCTTGGGCTGCCGGTCGACGTACTCCTCAGCGCACGCGATGTAGCGCTGGACCACCAGCCAGACGCGGGCCTGTGCCTGCATCGGGAAGTGGACCCGGATGTCGTTGAACAGCGTCCGCGCAGGTCGCGCGAAGTAGTGACGATCGGTGGCGAGACGGTTCATCGACGCCTCGCAGGCGGCGAGCACGGCACCGTGTGGGCTGTGCGCGCACGCGGTGGAGACAGCGTCGTCGATGAGCGGCGACAACTCTCGATAGATGGCTCGACTGAACTGGTACATGAGCGGCCCTGCTCCTCCTCTTCCCGACTGGTTCCCCCGTCCACGGCCCTTGGCCGACGACCATGGTCGCTGGAGCGTGTGAACGCTGAAACGAGCGCAATGTTGAGTTCGCGTTAAGCGGTGGCTCGTCCACCTGCGGAACCTGATGGCCCGGAAACCCGCGTCGTGTCGGCCGAGGTCCGCCCGGTGGCGGGGACCAGATCGCGACTCAGGACCAGTGCTCGAACACGGGGTCCTCGTCCGCGTGGACGACCGCGTGACGGTGGTCGAGCGCGGCGTCGGTCTCGGGGAAGTCGGTCCGGCGGTGGGCTCCCCGGCTCTCCTCGCGCAGGAGCCCGCACCGCGCGACGAGCCGGGCGAGCGGGTGCGGGTCGTCCAGCAGCGGCGCGAGCCCCTCGGCACTGCGCTCGATGCCGGCGTGCTCCCAGAGCGCGGCCTGCGTCTCGCGCGAGGGCAGCGTGATCCTGACGTCGCGCGGCGGGGGCGGCAGCGCGGTGGCCGGGCGCGGGACGGGCTCCGAGAGCCCGGCCTGGGCCGCCCGCGCTCCGAGGACGAAGCACTCGGTCAGGGAGTTCGACGCCAGCCGGTTCGCTCCGTGCAACCCCGTGCACGCCGTCTCGCCGATCGCGTAGAGCCCGGGAACCGTGGATGCCCCGTCGAGGTCGGTGACGACGCCGCCCATGACGTAGTGCGCGGCGGGGGCGACCGGGACGAGCTCCGTGACCGGATCCAGGCCCGACTCCTGCAGCGCCTCCACGACGTTGGGGAACTTGCTCGGGTCGACGCCGCGCATGTCGAGTCCGACGTGCGTCGTCCCCTGGGCGGTCATGGTCGCCCGGATGGCTCGCGCGACCTCGTCACGCGGGGCGAGCTCCTCCACGAAGCGCTCGCCGTGGGCGTCGTGCAGCGTTGCGCCCTCGCCGCGGATCGCCTCGGTCACCAGGAAGCCGTCACGTCCCGGTATCCCGGTCACCGCGGTCGGGTGGAACTGGACGAACTCGAGGTCGGCGAGCGCCGCGCCGGCCTGGTGGGCGAGCATCAGCCCGATGCCCAGCGAACCGGGCGGATTCGTCGTCCGGGACCACAGCGCCGCCGCGCCTCCCGTGGCCAGGATCGTCGCCCGGGCGCGGACTGCGCGCCCGTCCTCGCAGACCAGGCCGACGGCGCGCCCCGCGTCGGTCCACACGGCCGACACGCGCGCCCCCTCGAACACGGTGATGTTCGGCTCCTCCGCGACCACCGCCGAGAGCGTGCGCAGCACGCGCCGTCCCGTCGCCGATCCCCCGGCGTGGACGACGCGGCGGACCGAGTGCCCGCCCTCGAGCCCGAGTGCGAGGCGTCCGTGGCGGTCGGCGTCGAACCGGACACCGAGCCGCTGGAGGTCCTCCACGACTCCGGGTGCCTCGCGGACGAGGACGTTCGCCGCGCTGCGACGCACCAGGTCGCGGCCCGCGATCTCCGTGTCCCGGCGGTGGAGGTCGGGCGAGTCCTCGGCGGCGAGGGCCGCCGCGATCCCGCCCTGTGCCCAGTAGCTGGACGTGAAGGCGAGCGGCGTGGCGCTGACCAACGTCACGCGTGCACCGGCGCGGGCGGCGGTCAGGGCGGCGTAGAGCCCGGCGCCCCCGGCGCCGACCACCGCGATCTCGGTCTCGTGTAGGTGCGGGTCGGGCACCCGGGTACCGTATCCCCGATGCCCGCCCGGACCTCGGCTCCCGTCCTCTTCCGCCACCCGTCGTCGCGGGAGCACAACACCGGCACGCACCCGGAGCGCGCGGCCCGCATCGAGGCGATCGACGCGGCGATCGCCGCGCGAGGAGGCCTGGGCTTCGAGGCGCGGTCCTCGCCGGCGGCCGACGACGCGCTGCTCACCGCCGTGCACCCGCAGGCACACGTCGATCGGATCCGGCAGCTGTGCGAGAACGGTGGCGGGTGGATCGACGGGGACACCGTCTGCAGCCCGGAGTCGTTCACCGCGGCCGCCCATGCCGCGGGTGGCGCCGCGGCGCTCGTCGACGCGCTGCTCGGCGAGGGCCGGCCGGCCGGTGCCTCGGTGCACCGTCCGCCGGGGCACCATGCGGAGGTCGGTCGGGCGATGGGCTTCTGCCTCTTCAACTCGGTGGCGGTTGCTGCCCGTCGCGCCCGGGACGCCCATGGAGCCCGACGCGTCCTGATCCTCGACTGGGACGTCCACCACGGCAACGGGACCGAGGACGTGTTCCGCGGGACCGACGAGGTGCTGTTCATCTCGATCCACGAGTCACCGCTCTATCCGGGCACGGGACCGGCGTCCCAGATCGGGACGGGCAGCGGCGCCGGCTACACGGTGAACCTGCCCGTGCCCGAGGGCTCCGGGGACGCCGAGTTCACGGCGCTCGTCGCGCACGTCGCCGCACCGCTCGTGCGCGCCTACCGGCCCGACCTGGTGCTGATCTCCGCCGGGTTCGACGCGCACGCGGACGATCCGCTCGCCGGGTGCACGGTCAGCGACGACGGGTACGCGACGATGGCCGCGACGATGCGGGCCGTCTCCGACGAGATCGGGGTCCCGGTCGGCGTGCTGCTGGAGGGTGGCTACGACCTGGGGGCGCTCGCGCGCGGCATGACGGTCACGCTCGAGGCGATCGGCGCCGAGGAGCACGGTGGAGCCCCGGAGGTCGAGGACCACCCGCTGGCCGCGGCGGCGCGGGAGCGCCTCGCCGAGCACTGGCCGGCGCTGGTCCGAGGGGACTAGGGCGAGGCCTGGTCCTCGGCGGGACCGGCCTCTCCGGGCGCCGCTGGAGCGGCGGCGCCACCGGACGCGGCGCCCTCGGCTCCCGTCGGCCCCGTCGGGATGCCCGCGGCGCCGGGTGTACCGGTCGGCGCTCCGGCGACGCCGGTGGGCCCCGTCGGGCCCGTCGGGGGCGCGGTCGGCGCCGGCGTCGCGGCCGGTGGTGGGGTGGACGCCGCGGTCGGGGTCGGGGTGACGCCGGTCTCGCCGTCGTCGCCGCCGGTCAGGGCGGCGAAGGCGACGACGAGCGCGACGAGGGCGGCGGTCGCGACGCCGGCGAGGAGCACCACCGGCAGCCGCCAGTTCGGTGTTGCGGCCAGGCGCGTGCGCGCCGCCGCTCCGCACGTCAGGCACCAGTCCTGGTCCGGACCGACGGAGGCTCCGCAGCGCGGGCAGCGGACCGTGCCCGGCGGCGGTGATCCGGGCGGCGTCGGCGTGCTCACGTCGCCGCGTCGCCGGGGCGCTGCACCACGGTGATGTCGTCGGGACCGTGGGCCTCGGAGGGCGGGCGCTCCGCGTCCTGCTGGTCGCTCGGCGTCGCGGGCGCGTCGGGCTGCTCGACCGCCGGGATGCCCTCGGTCGGCTGGCCCTCGCTCTCCAGGGCCGTGGATACCGGGGTGGACCCGGCCTGCGCCTCCGTCACGACCGCCGGGGCGGTGGGGGGCTGGGCGTCGTCCGCGGACGCCGGGGTGGGGAGCGCCGCGCCCGCGGGAGCGGCGATCACCTGGGAGGGCGGGGGGCTGGTGGCGCCGACCTCGCCGACGGCGAGCGGGCCGCGCAGGTTGGTCCCGCACGCCGGGCAGAAGCGGGCGTCGCTCCCGTGGATCGCGGCGCACCGCGGACAGGCGGCCAGCCCCGGCTCCCGGAGCTCGTGGAAGGGACGCTGGTCCTGCAGCGCCCGCTCGAGGGCGCGGAGCTCGCGGTCCACCGCCGCCAGCGCGTTGAGCTTCTGCGCGACGAGGGCGTCACCCCTGCGCCCGAACCGGTGGAGGTCGAAGACGAGCCCACCGAGATCGCGGAAGCCGAGCTCGCGGACCCGGCGCAGGTGGCGCAGCCGCCGACGCAGGCGACCGCGGTCCTTGAAGCTCGGTTCCGGCGGGACGGCGGGGTCCTGCGGCTCGAGTCCCGCCGGGCCCTGATCGGGCGCGCTTGCGGGCTCGGGGGCCGGACCGGCGGTCCTGCTACGGCGTGTCAGAAGGCCTCTCATATGCGTGCAGGCGCCGACGTCGGCGCCTGCGACGACTGTACCCGACCTGACTCGAACCGATGCCCCCGGGACGCCCTCGGTTCTCCGCGACACGCGTCACGGAAGAAGGCGCTCCGGGGTCGCGGAGGCGCAACACCTGCGTCTTGTTCCGTCACCCGGCTCCTCGTGAAGTGGCGGGACCAACACCACGACCCGAGGAGCACCTCATGGGATACCGACTGATGGGCCGCGCCCACGCCGGCCTGCACCACACCCTGACCCGCCTGCGCGCCGACGCCGGTCAGGGCACCGTCGAGTACGTCGCGCTGATCCTGTTGGTCGCGGGCGTCCTGGCGACCGTCGTCGTGGCCGGCCGCAAGAACGGCGACGCGGGTATCGCGAAGAAGGTGGTGGACGAGCTCAAGCAGGCGATCGACAGCGTGGGGGGCCAGGACGCCAAGGGCTGACCGCGGCGGGGCGGCGCGGCCGTGGCGCCTAGACTGGCGCTCGTGCCGCCCGCCGCACCGACCGAGCCACCCACCGATCCCCGCGACCGTCCGATCGGCGTGTTCGACTCCGGGGTGGGAGGCCTCACGGTGCTGCACGAACTGCTCGTGTCGTTGCCGGAGGAGGACTTCGTCTACCTCGGGGACACGGCCCGGTTCCCCTACGGCGAGCGCACGGGCGCGGAACTCCAGGAGTTCGCGATGCAGATCGCCGAGGAACTCCTGCGCCGCCGGGTGAAGCTCCTCGTCGTCGCGTGCAACTCGGCTACCGCGGCCGCCCTCCCCGCGCTGCAGGAGCGGATGCTGCAGACGACGCTGGGTGTCGACGTGATCGGGGTCGTCCGGCCCGAGGCGCTGCAGGCCGTGTCGACGACGCGCAGCGGCCGCATCGGCCTGCTCGCGACACCGACGACGGTCGCGTCCGGCGCCTACGACGCCGCGGTCACCGGCGCCGATCCCCACGTCACGCTCACGTCGGTCGCCTGCCCGGACCTCGCACCGATCATCCAGTCGGGCGGCGCGGGCGGCGAGCTGTTCGACGACCGTCTCGTCGAGGTCGTCCGCGGCGCGTGCGCTCCGCTCCTGGAGGCTCGCGTGGACACGGTGATCCTGGGGTGCACGCACTACCCACTCGTACGGCCGCTCCTGCAACGCGCGCTTGGTCGGGACGTGCAGATCGTCACCTCGGGCGCCGCCCTGGCCCGTCAGGCCATGCACGCGCTGGCGTCCCGAGGGCTCGACACCCGCAGGACGGGGGAGGGCCGGTACTCGTTCCTGTCCACCGGCGATCCGGAGGCGTTCCGGGCCCTCGGAACCCGATTCCTGCAACTGCCGCTCGGTCCGGTGACCCAGGTGCTCCCGATGTCCGACGCCGACGCGATCCTGCGGGGATGACCGCCGCTCCCTCCCGCGCCGGTGGCCGCGCCCCCGACGCGCTGCGACCCGTGACGATCGAGCCGCACTTCGTCCCCAGCGCCGCTGGATCGGTGCTCATCAGCATCGGCTCCACCCGGGTGATCTGCACCGCGTCGGTCGAGGAGTCGGTGCCGTCGTGGATGCGCGGGCGGGGCACGGGGTGGGTGACCGCCGAGTACGGCATGCTGCCCGCCTCGACGAACCGCCGCAAGCCGCGCGACGTCACCAAGGGGCGGGCCGACGGGCGAACCGTCGAGATCCAGCGCCTGATCGGGCGCTCGGTCCGCGGCGTGGTGGACTTCGAGGTCCTGGGGGAGCGGACGGTGTACCTCGACTGCGACGTCCTGCAGGCCGACGGCGGGACGCGGTGCGCGTCGATCACCGGGGCCTATGTCGCACTCGCCCTCGCGGCGCAGCGCCTGCTCGGCGACGGCCTGCTGGAGCGCACGCCACTCACGGGGTCGGTGGCCGCGGTCAGCTGCGGCATCGTCGGCGGCGTGCCGCTGCTGGACCTCGACTACCCGGAGGACTCCGGCGCGGAGGTCGACGCCAACGTGGTGATGACCGGTGACGGTGGCCTGGTGGAGGTCCAGGCGACGGCCGAGCGGACCCCGCTGTCGCGGGCGCACCTCGATGACCTCCTCGCGCTGGCCGCAGCGGGCATCGAGCGCTTGCACGAGCTGCAGGAGGCCGCGCTCGCCGCGGCTCGGGGCTGAGGCGACGCCGTGCGCCTCGTGCTCGCCACCCGCAACGCCCACAAGGCCCGCGAGTTCGCGGCGCTGCTGGCCCCGCACGAGGTGGTGCCGCTCCCCGACGATGTCGTGCTGCCGCCGGAGACGGGCACGACGTTCGCGGAGAACGCCCTCGGGAAGGCGCGAGCGGCCGCGGCGGCGCTGGGCGTCGTGGCGATCGCCGACGACTCGGGGATCGAGGCCGCGGCGCTGGACGGGGCGCCCGGCGTGTACTCCGCCCGGTACGCCGGCCCGCACGCGAGCGACGCGGACAACCTCGCGAAGCTGCTGCGCGAAGCGCCCGCGGGCAGCGCGCTCGCCTACGTGTGCGCCATCGCCGTCGTCGATCCGACCGGACCGGGCGGCCCGGAACGTCCGCGCGAGGCGGTGTTCGAGGGACGGTGCACCGGCACGCTGGATCCGGAGCCGCGCGGCGAGGGCGGGTTCGGCTACGACCCGGCGTTCGTTCCCGACGACCCGATCGCGCACGGATCCGGGCCGCGTCCCCGCACGATGGCGGAGCTGTCGGTGGCGGAGAAGGACGCGATCAGCCACCGCGGCCACGCGGCACGGCTGCTGCTGCCCTGGCTCGAGCGCCTCAGCGGAGGTTGATCGCCGCGGACAGGCCGACCGCGCCCGTCACCGCGGCGTACCCCTGGTAGCCGGCCAGCAGCAGGAGGAGCACGGCGACCGCGCAGATCGCGACGGTGACGGTCCAGGCGATGCGGTCGAGCGGCACCACGTCATCGTGCCACACCCCCCGGACCTCGGGCGTGTCCGGCCGCGCTGGTACGTTCGCCTCCGTCAACGCCAGCCCAAGGGAGGTTGCAGTGACCAAGTCGGAGTTCGTCGAGAAGGTCGCCGGGACCTCCGGTCTCGCCAAGCGCGATGCCGCAGCCGCGGTGGAAGCGGTGCTGAAGACCATCGAGGAGACCCTCTCCTCCGGGGACGAGGTCGCGTTCTCGGGGTTCGGCAAGTTCCACGTCACCGCCCGCAGCGCCCGCGAAGGCGTCAACCCGCGCACCGGCGAGCGGATCCAGATCGCGGCGTCGAAGGCCCCGAAGTTCACGGCCGGCACGGCGTTGAAGAAGGCCGTCAAGTCCTGAGCGCGTCGATGGGATCGACCGCGTCCGGCCGGACGTTCGGCGACCGGATCGCGGAGGCGGTCGAGGCCCGCCAGTCGCAGATCGTGCTCGGGCTCGACCCCGACCCGGCCCACCTGTGGCCGGGATCGCACGACGCGGCACCGGCGGGCGGGCCGCCGGCCGAGCGCGCTGCGCTGGCGGTCGCGGCGCACTGCGTCGCCGTCATCGACGCCGTGGGCCCCGCGGTCGTGGCGATCAAGCCGCAGCTGGCGTGCTTCGAGCGCCTCGGCGCGCCCGGGCGGATGGCGCTCGGGGTGGCCGTGGACGCCGCGCACGACGCGGGACTCCTGGTGCTCGCCGACGGCAAGCGCGGCGACATCGACGTGTCGGCGACCGCCTACGCCCAGTCGCTGGTGGGCTCGACGCCGACGCCCTTCGGCGAGGTCCAGGGGCTCGGTGCCGACGCGATCACCGCAAGTCCCTACATGGGAGTGGACACGATCCGCTCCCTGCTGCAGCTCGCTCGACCCGCCGGGGCCGGGGTCTTCGTCCTCGTCCGTACGTCCAACCCCGGCGCCGCCGACGTGGAGGATCTCCGGCTCGCCGACGGCGGCGCGCTGTGGGAGCGGGTCGCGCGGCTCGTGGCGGACGTCGGCAGCGAAGGGGTCGGCGCGCGTGGCCTGTCCGACGTCGGCGCCGTCGTCGGCGCGACCGCCCCGGAGCACGTGGCGAGGATGCGCGAGCTGATGCCCGACGCCGTGTTCCTGCTTCCGGGCGTCGGCGCACAGGGGGGACGGGTGGAGGACCTCGCTCCGGCCTGGCTTCCCGGGCCCGCCGCCGGGCTGGTCACCGCGTCACGGTCCATCGTGCAGGCGTCCGAGCGCGGGGCCGGGGGACGGGCCCAGGACGCGGCGCGGACAGAGGCCGAGCGTCTGCGGAAGGTGGCATGGGCCCTTGCGTAGCGCGTGTCGTGCCGCATCGCTCCCTATCCTTCGCTGAACGTGCCGTACCGAAGCCCTGCCCGTTTTCTCGCTCCGTTGGCGCTCGTCGCCTCGTTCATCGCCGTGTACGTGATCATCAAGCCGTCGTCGGACTCGGACGTCACGCGTGCCGTGCAGTCCGTGCCGTCGCAGACGAGCACGAGCACGAACACGAGCACGAGCACGACGACCGGCACGAGCACCACCAGCGGGCCCAGCACCACGACCTACACGATCAAGTCCGGTGATGTGCTCTCGGCCATCGCGGAGGAGAAGGGCGTCTCGCTCGACGCGATCCTCGAACTGAATCCGGACCTCGATCCGCAGTCCCTGCGGACCGGGCAGAAGATCAAGATCCCGCGATGAGCACGCCGGATACCGCTCGACCGGTGACGCCGCTCGTCACCTTGCTGGCGCTCGTCCTGACGGTGCTCGGCCTCGCCGCCGCGGCGCCCGCGGGCGCGCTGGCCCAGGGTTCGTCGTCCCGGGCGCCGTCGCTGAAGGACGCCGCGTCGGCCATCCTGGTCGAGCCCGCGACCGGCGACATCGTCGTGGGCAAGCGCATCGATCAGCGGCGGGCGATCGCGTCGACCACGAAGATGATGACCGCGCTCGTGGCGCTCGACGAGGCGTCGCTCGACGACGTCCTCACCGCCACGGACTACCGCCCCGCTCCCGTCGAGTCGCAGATCGGGCTCCGACCCGGCGAGCGCATGACGGTGCGCGACCTGCTCCGCGGGCTGCTGTTGGCCTCGGGGAACGACGCGGCGATGACGCTCGCCACCCGCATCGGCGGTTCCCGCGCGGGATTCGTGCGCATGATGAACGCCAAGGCGCGGGAGATCGGCCTGCGCAACACGCGGTTCGCGACACCGGTCGGACTCGACACGCCGGGCAACTACTCGACCGCATCGGATCTCGCGAAGCTGGCGCTGGTGCTGCGCCGCAACGACTTCGCCCGGGCCACGATGGACATGAAGAAGGCCACGCTGCGCAGCGGCGCCCGCGAGCGGGTCGTGCGCAACCGCAACCTCGCGGTGCAGCGCTACGGGTTCGTCAACGGGGTCAAGACGGGCCGGACCTCCGAGGCCGGGTACGTCCTGGTCGGCAGCGGCTCGCGTGACGGGGTGACCGTGGTCAGCGTCGTGCTCGGCTCCCCCAGCGAGGAGACGCGGGTCACCGACACCGCCGCCCTCCTGCGCTACGGCCTCGGGCGCTATCGCGTCACGCGTGCGCTCGAGACGGGACAGGCGCTGGCGCGGGCGACCCTGCGCTACCGCGACGACGAACGGGTCGCGCTGGTCGCGGCCCGCGGATCCAAGCGGGTCACCCGCCGCGACGAGCGGTTGACGACGCGGGTGCTCGACGCGCCGGCGACCGTCGATGGGCCTCTGCCCGCGCGCACGCGGGTCGGCACCATCGAGGTGCGCTACCGCGGGCGCACCGTGGATAGCGTGCCGCTGGTCACCGCCACCGAGGTGGCGCAGGCGACGGCCACCGATCGCCTTCAGGACTTCGTCGGAAGGCCCGGGACGAAAGTCCTCATCGGGGCGCTGGTCGGGTGTAGCCTCCTGTTGTTGCTGCTGCGGCGCCGGATCAGCCTTCGCGGCGCATCGCAGAGGGGCAGCACCGAGACCGCATGATCATCACCGTCACCCTGAACGCGGCGATCGACAAGTCGTTGAGCGTGCCGAGCTTCCGACTCGGGCGCCGCCACCGGACGGTCGAGCAGACGACCATGGCGGGCGGCAAGGGCGTGAACGTGGCGCGGACGCTGAAGACGCTCGGTCAGCCGGTGATCGCCACCGGGTTCCAGGGCGGACCCACCGGGACCCGCATCGTCGAGCAGCTCACCGAGGAGTCGATCCTCAACGACTTCGTGCGGATCCGTGAGGAGTCGCGGACCAACACGGCGGTCTACGACCCGACCAACGGCGTCATGACGGAGATCAACGAGCGTGGCCCGGCGGTCAGCGCCAAGGAGGTGGAGCTGTTCCGCGACAAGCTCCTGTACCTGGCGCGCGGAGCCGACATCGTCGTCCTGGCGGGCTCGCTGCCGCGCGGGATGGACGGCGACGTGTACGCCGGCCTGGTGCGGGAGCTGCGCCGGATGGACGTCCTCGTGATGGTCGACACCGACGGGGAGCCCTTGCGTCATGCGGTCCGGGCCGAGCCGGACCTGATCTCGCCGAACGTCCTGGAGGCCGAGGAGCTCGTCGGGCACGAGTTCAACGACGACGAGGACAAGGTGATCGCGGTCCGCGAGATGGTCCAGCTCGGGGCGCGGGAGGCCATCATGACCGCCCCTGACGGCTGCGTCGCGGCCCTGCAGAAGGACGGCGAACGGCAGTTGCTGCGGGTGAAGGTCGAGCCGCGCGACGCCGTCGCGACCGTGGGGTCGGGGGACGCGTTCCTTGCTGGCTACGTGTCGGCGCGGTACACCGGGAGTTCCCCCGACGAATGCCTGCGGTTCGGGGTCGCGTGCGGCGCCGAGTCGACCCGCCGCCTGGGCGCCGGTCTGATCGAACCGCGCGAGGTGGAGCGGTTGTTGCCGGAGGTCGAGGTCGAGCGGATCACGGCCCCGGCCGAGGTCTCGTAGCGGTCGCTGCCGCCGCGCGCTGCCACCGAGGTCCTTCGCCCCCGAACCGTCCGCGGCCGGTGCTATCGTGCCGGAAGCAGTGAGTTGCCGCCTCACAGCCTGTCGGTACCCCCTCACGACCCCGCATGCGCGGGGTCTTTTCGTCACCCCTCAGACCTAGGATCGGGCACATGGACATCGAGATCGGACGCGGGAAGAAGGCCCGTCGGGCCTACGGATTCGACGACATCGCGATCGTGCCGTCACGTCGGACACGCGACCCCGACGACGTCGACATCAGCTGGAAGCTGGGTCCCTACCGCTTCGAGCTGCCTCTGCTGGCCTCGGCGATGGACGGGGTCGTCTCGCCGCGCACGGCGGGCATCATCGGCAAGCTCGGCGGTCTCGCCGTGCTCAACCTCGAGGGGATCTTCACCCGCTACGAGGACGCCGAGGAGCAGCTCGAGCGGATCTCCAAGCTGCCCAAGGATCTCGCCACCCGCGAGATGCAGGCGATCTACCAGGAGCCGATCAAGCCCGAGCTGATCGCCAAGCGGGTCAAGGAGATCAAGGACCAGGGCGTCGTCACCGCCGCGTCGCTGACGCCGCAGCGCGTCGGCGCCTACTACGAGCTCGCGCTGGACGCGGGCCTCGACATCCTCGTGATCCAGGGCACGGTCGTCTCGGCGGAGCACGTCTCGCAGACCAGCGAGCCCCTCAACCTCAAGGAGTTCATCCGCGAGGTCGGGGTGCCGGTCATCGTCGGCGGCTGTGCCAGCTACCACACCGGACTGCACCTGATGCGCACGGGCGCGGCCGGCGTCCTCGTCGGCGTCGGTCCGGGCGCGGCCTGTACGACACGTGGCGTGCTCGGCCTGGGCGTGCCCCAGGCCACGGCCATCGCGGACGTCGCGGGGGCCCGCTCCACCCACATGCTGGAGACCGGTGAGTACGTGCAGGTGATCGCCGACGGCGGCATGCGGACCGGGGGAGACATCTCCAAGGCGATCGCCTGCGGCGCCGATGCGGTCATGGTGGGGTCGCCGTTCGCCCGGGCCCACGAGGCGCCGGGCCGGGGCTTCCACTGGGGCATGGCGACGTTCCATCCGACGCTTCCGCGCGGCGCCAGGGTGCAGACGGTGCAGAACGGCACACTGGCCGAGATCATCAGCGGTCCCGCCCACGAGAACGACGGCACGTTCAACCTCATGGGCGCGCTGCGGACCTCGATGGCGACCTGCGGGTACCAGGATCTCGCCGAGTTCAACCGGGCCGAGGTGCTCGTCGCGCCGTCGCTGCAGACCGAGGGCAAGCTGCTGCAGACCTCGCAGCAGGTCGGGATGGGCTCCCGTGGTTCGGCGGTCGGCGCCCACTCGACCGGCACCGAGACCAACGGCGCCGCCGACGCCGGCAAGACCCCGACCCTCGCCGAGGCGTAGGCGAGGGCCGCGGGTTGACGACCGACGGGATCCCCACCGCCGCGACCGCGGCGACCGAACTGGCGGACGAGTCGGCACCCATCGAGGTGCCGCGGTCCGTCGACGAGGTCGTCGTCCTGGACTACGGCGGCCAGTACTCGCAGCTGATCGCCCGTCGCGTGCGTGAGTGCGGCGTCTTCAGCGAGCTGCTGCCCCATCACGTCGGGGCCGACGAGGTCATCCGGCGCAAGCCCAAGGGGCTGATCCTCTCCGGTGGTCCGGCGTCGGTGTATGCCCCGAACGCGCCGAAGCTGGACAAGCGGCTGCTCGAGCTCGGCATCCCGGTGCTGGGCATCTGCTACGGCATGCAGCTGGTCGCCCTGGACCTCGGAGGCAAGGTCGAGAGCGCCGAGGTGGGGGAGTACGGGCGGAGCGAGCTGACCGTCAGCGAGCACGGAACCCTCCTCGCGGGCACGCCGGACAGCCAGCCGTGCTGGATGAGCCACCGCGACACCGTGTTCGCGCCCCCGCCCGGGTTCACCGCCCTGGCGTCGTCGAGCGCCTCGCCCGTCGCGGCGTTCGAGTCGTTGGAGCGCGGCATCTTCGGCATCCAGTTCCACCCGGAGGTCGTCCACACGCCGTTCGGCCAGGACATCCTCAAGAACTTCCTGCGGGACGTCTGCGGCTGCGACATGACGTGGTCCGCCGCGTCGATCGTCGAGGAGCAGCTTGCCCGGATCCGCGAGCAGGTCGGGGACGCCAAGGTCATCTGCGGGCTCTCCGGCGGCGTGGACTCGTCGGTGGCCGCCCTGCTGGTGCACCGGGCGATCGGGGACCAGCTCACCTGCGTGTTCGTCGACCACGGGATGATGCGCAAGAACGAGGGCGACCAGGTCGTCAAGACGTTCCGCGACACCTTCCACGTGCCGCTCGTGGCGGTCGACGCGGAGGAGCGGTTCCTCACGAAGCTCCGCGGCACCACCGAGCCGGAGGCCAAGCGCAAGATCATCGGCACCGAGTTCATCCGGGTGTTCGAGGAGGAGGCGCTGAAGCTCGCGGAGGGCGAGGAAGGGGCCAAGTACCTCGTCCAGGGCACCCTGTACTCGGACGTCATCGAGTCCGGTGGCGGCACGGGCGCCGCCACCATCAAGTCCCACCACAACGTCGGCGGGCTGCCCGACGATCTGCAGTTCGAGCTGGTGGAGCCGCTGCGCGCGCTGTTCAAGGACGAGGTCCGTGCCGTCGGCGCCGAGCTCGGCCTCCCCGAGCGGCTGGTCTGGCGCCAGCCGTTCCCCGGTCCGGGCCTCGCGATCCGCGTGGTCGGCGGGGAGGCGACGAAGGAGCGCCTGGACCTGCTGCGCGACGCCGACGCGATCCTGCAGGACGAGATCCGCAAGGCCGGCCTGTATCGCGATCTCTGGCAGTCGTTCTGCGTCCTGCCCGACGTGCGCACGGTCGGGGTGCAGGGCGACGAGCGCACCTACGGGTACGTGGTCGTCATCCGCGCCGTGACCAGTGACGACGCCATGACCGCCGACTGGGCCCGGCTGCCGTACGACCTGCTCGAGACGATCGCCGCCCGCATGATCGGTGAGTTGCGCGAGGTCAACCGGGTCGTGCTGGACATCACGTCCAAGCCGCCCGGGACGATCGAGTGGGAGTGAGGTAGGGAGGTGACGTCGGGGGGCGGGGGCGTGACATCGCCCTCCGCTGCGATGGGGGAGGCGACCGCGACATCGTTGCCGGGAACGTGACATCGCCCTCCGCTGCGGTGGTCGACCTCCGGTCGACCACCGGATGCCGCTCCGGACGACGTCACGCCCCCGGCTCCCGCGTCCCGGTCGCGGTGAGGGCTAGCTTTAGGCCGGTCGAGCGGTCCTTGGCCGAGTACCGGCGCCGCGGGTCGGACGCTCGCACTCCGCGGCGCTCCGGACGCGCTCCCTTCCAGCCCGGTCGTCGTGACCTCCGCTTCGCCCGTCCAGGAACGCCCGGATCCACAGGGAGACGCTGGAGTGTCCAGAACGGGGGCCCCTCGCACCCGCCGACCGCCCTACCACCTCACAACGACGACAACTACGCCTCCATGCGTTACGCTGAGTAGCGTTATGCCAATCAGCGTAGTAGAGCTCGACGACCTCAACCCGTTCCGCTTCGGCTCGCTCGCCCTCGACGAGGCGTTCACCGACCGCGAGGCCGAGCTCGAGGAGCTGGTCGCGGACATCCGCAACGGTCAGGACGTCGTGGTCCTGGCTCCCAGGCGGCTGGGAAAGACCTCGTTGGTGTGGCGGGCCGCGCAGCACCTGGTGACCGAGCGGGTGCTCGTCGCGCACGTCAACCTCATGACGACGCCCACGCCGGCGAAGCTCGCGGACAAGCTCGCCCGCGCGATCCATGACGAGATCGCCACGCCGATCGTCCGGGCCAAGGAACGGCTGCGGATCTTCCAGGGCCTGCGCATCACGCCGACGATCACGATCGACCCCGACGACGGGACCCCGTCGTTCAGCTTCGAGCTCGCCGGGGCGCCGGCCCAGGACGTGAGCGACACGCTCGAACGCCTGCTCGAGCTGCCTGCCCGCCTGGCCGCCGACCGGGGGCGGCGGGTCGCCCTGGTCTTCGACGAGTTCCAGGAGATCGTGGACATCGATCCGGGGTTGCCCCGGCTCATGCGGTCGGTGTTCCAGGAGCAGACCGACGTCGCTCACGTGTACCTCGGCAGCCGTCGGCACATGATGCGCCGCCTGTTCAGCGACGAGCAGGAGCCGTTCTGGCGCAGCGCCAAGCAGATCGAGCT
>NZ_JBFIGP010000061.1:0-16386 GCF_041602235.1 Paraconexibacter sp. | reverse complement strand
CGTGTCCGAGCCGACGTCGAGCGCGAACTGCAGGGGCTCGTCGATCCGCAGGTCCGCGGCGTCCGCCACGAGCATCCCGCCCAGCGAGAGGTTGATCGTGCGGGCGATGACCCGCTGGTCGTGGGCGACGAGGGCGGCGGGCACCTCGGCGGCGACGCGGACGAACCGCCGGCGCTGCAGGGTGCGACCGCTGCCGATCGGCGTCAGCGCGAACCCCTCGGCGGCGTGGGTGAGCATGCCGTTGAGCCGCGCGGCGCGGTGTCCGTCGCGCCATTCGAGGCAGGCCGGGCACCAGGTCAGCGTGCCGGGCAGGGTGGCGGGACCTTCGATCGGCCGCAGCAGCACCGGGTCGGCGCCGCCGATCACGGTCACGTTGCGACGCCAGCCTCCGTCGAGAACGACGTCGGCGACGACTCCGGGCTCGGGGTGCGGGTTCACACCCAGGTGATCGACGTGCGTGTGCGCGGCTTGAGGGCCCGTCAGGGACGCGGGCCGTGCGTCTGCAGCAGGAGGACCGGTCCCGCTCCGTACCGGCCGGTGCGCCCGGCGCTCCGGAGGGCCGCCATCGCCTTGCCGGTGTACACGGGGTCCAGGTGCACACCGTGCTCGCTGCCGACGGCGATCGCGTCGGTGCAGGCCTGGGTCGGATACCCGTAGCCCGGGCCGAGCTCCGCGGTGTCGACGCCGAGGACCCCCGGTCCCAGGAGCAACGGACCCAGGTCCGCCCCGCGCCGGCGCAGCAGCGCCGCCGTGCGGCGGGCCAGACCGAGCATCTGGCGCTCGTCGAGCCGCAGCGTGTCGTTGACGATCACGGCGTGCACGCGGGTCCGCAGGCCGGCCAGGGCGAACCCCAGGGCGAACCCGGCGGCCGTCCCGCCGGTCCCCACGGCGAGCACGACGTGCGACGGCTCGGGGAGCTCCCCGGCCCGTACCTGGGCGGCGAGCTCCAGGGCGGCCTCGACGGTGCCCAGCACGCCGACGGGGTTGGACCCTCCGGCCGGGAAGACGTACGGCGGGACGATCGCCCGCACGCCGCGCCGCGGAACCAGCGAGGTGTGCTGCAGCACGAGGCCGGGGGCGGCGACGACGGTGCGCGCCTTGGTCCGGGTCCGGTGGACGGTCGCGCCCGACGCGCACAGGCGGGCGAACTGCCGCTCGACGTGCTCGTCCAGCGGCTGGTCGACGACCGCCACCGCGGCATCGAGTCCCTGGTCACGCGCGTAGAGAGCGGTCGCGAGCCCGTGGTTGGTGCCGAGCGCCCCGAACGTCATCACCGTGCGCGCGCCGCGCCGCTGGGCCTCGGGCAGCAGCCACTCGAGCTTGCGGACCTTGTTGCCGCCCCAGCCGCCGTCGCCGTAGGCGCCCTCGTCCTTGACCCACACGTCGGCGCCGCCCGCCGTGAGTCCCTCGATGCGGCGGACGGGCGACGGCGCCGTCCCCAGGCGGACGTGCGGCAGCGCGGAGGGCGAGATCTCCGGGAACCGCTCGTGCAGGTGGACGCGGGTCACGGGCCCAGGACCTCGGCCACGTAGGGGTTGGTGAACGTCCGCTGCGGGTCGAGCCGGTCACGGACGGCCTGGAAGCGGTCCCAGTCCGGGTAGGCCGGCGCCAGATCGGCGGCAGTGCGGAAGTGGCGCTTGCCCCAGTGCGGGCGCCCGCCGAACCCGACCATGATCTCCTCGACGGCGCGCAGGTAGGGCTCCCACTCCATGCCCTCGTACATGTGGGCGGCGATGTAGCAGGTGTCGCGCCCCCCGGCCGGGGACAGGAACGCGTCGTCGCCCGCCACGAAACGCAGCTCGAGCGGGAACGGGACCGCGAAGCCGCGGTCCGGCACGAGCGCGCGGGCGGCCTCGATCGCCTCGCGTGCGTGCGCGCGGGGGATGGCGTACTCCATCTCCGTGAAGCGGACGCTCCTCGGGCTGGAGAAGATGCGGTAGCTGCGGTCGACGCGGACCGAGCGTCCGGAGCCCCGTGAGAGCACGCGGTTGATGCGCGGGATCCACGAGGGACGGGCGCGTCCCACGCGGCAGGCGAGGTCGAACGCGTGGTTGGTGAGGAGGTCCTCCCGCAACCAGGCCGAGACGCGGCCACGTGGCCGAGGGGCCTCGTCGACGCGCGTGTTCGTCCGCGTCAGCGCGAGCGGGCTGTGCGGGAACGTGAAGAACTCGAAGTGGTCGTGGGCATCGGCGAGCTCGTCGAGGCGGGGCAGGACCTCGCTCAGCGGCCGTGGCTCGTCGACGCCGCGGAGGGTGAACGCCGGGACGGCGCGGAGGGTCACGGCGGTCACGACCCCCAGCGCGCCGACGCTCACGCGTGCCGCGCGCCACCCGTCCGGATCGGTCGCCTCGTCGAGTTCGACGACCTCGCCGTCGCCCGTCACGAGCTCGACCGCGTGGAGGGCGCTCGACAGGTTCCGCAGCCGGGCACCGGTGCCGTGGGTGCCCGTCGCGGTGGCGCCCGCGATGGACTGCACGTCGATGTCGCCGAGGTTCTCGAACGCGAGTCCGTGCTCCGCCAGCGCTTCGCTGCAGGCGTTCAGCGTGATGCCGGCCTCGACGCGGACCAGGCCCGCATCGCGGTCGACGTCGAGGACACGGTCCATCCGTCGCAGGGAGAGGAGGGTGCCGGAGGTCAGCACGCACGGCGTGAACGAGTGCCCGGACCCCGCGACGCGCACCGCGCGTCCGGCGGACGCGGCCGCCCGCACCGCGCTCGCGACCTCGGCCACCGACCCCGGCTGCTCGAACGCCGCGGGGGTGCAGGTCTGCTCGCGTGCCCAGTTGGTCCAGGTCTCGGCCATGGAGGGCAGCGTATCCGGCGTGTGCGCAGCGCTTGCGTTCGCCCACGCGCCAGGACTAGGCTGCCCGCCTCTCGGTCGCGCGGGCCCCGGCAGGGGACGCGGACCACAACCTCACTCAGGAGAGCCTCATGTCCAAGGTTGTCCCGGCGCGGCGACGCGTCGTCCTCAGCTCCGTGCTGCTCGCGCTCGCGTCGCTCGGCATCACGGCGTCCGTCGCCACGGCCAGTCCCGGCGTCGGCACACCGACGATCGTCACGGTCGGCGACTCGTACATCTCCGGGGAGGCCGGCCGCTGGGCGGGCAACTCCAACAACGGCGAGTACTACCACGACGCGCTCGGTTCGACCGCGTACTTCGACAACGCCTCGAACACCGCCGAGCAGATCAACCGCTGCCACCGCTCCAAGTCCGCCGAGACCTTCATCGGGGGCGGCGTCCAGGGCGTGAACCTCGCCTGCTCGGGGGCCAAGACCTCGACCTTCACCGACGGTGACGGCAACTTCAAGCCCGGTCTGGACTTCTACCTGAGCGGCTCGAACAAGGGCCAGGCCCGCATGCTGCAGGAGACGGCGACGGCCAAGAACGTGAAGATGGTCGTGGTCTCGATCGGCGGCAACGACTTCAATTTCGGCTCGATCGTGCAGACCTGCGTCACCAACTGGGCGAGCTCTCCGACCTGGTGGAAGGACTACTGCAACGACGATTCGTCGGTCACGGCGAACTTCACCTCGTCGAACGTGTCCGCCAAGACGACGCTCATCAAGAACGCGATCCTGAACCTGAAGACGGCGATGACCAACGCCGGCTACAGCAGCTCGCAGTACACGATCCTCGTGCAGAACTACGAGTCGCCGCTCCCCAACGGCAGCGGCATCCGCTACTCCGAGAGCGGCTACACCCGTCAGAGCGTCGGCGGATGCGGGTTCTGGAACAACGACGCGACCTGGGCCAACAGCACCGCGCTGCCGACGATCAACAACGCGGTGTTCAACGCCGCATCGCAGACGGGCATGTCGAACCTCAAGACCATGAACGTGTCCAGCGCGTTCAACGGTCGCCGCCTGTGCGAGAACACGGTCGGGCTGATCGAGGAGAAGGGCCTGGCCGGTTGGTGGAGCTCGGGCGCCGTCGACCAGACGGAGTGGGTCAACCAGATCCGCACCGTCTCGACCTGCTGCGGCTCCAACTACTACATCCAGGAGTCGCTGCACCCCAACTACTGGGGCCAGCTGGCGCTCCGCGCCTGCGTGCGACTCGCCTACAACGGCGGCGTGCCGCGCGGTGGCACGTGCACCCGGACGGCGAACGGCTTGCTCAACGGCGAGCCGCGGATGGGCCTGAACTAAGGGGCCGGGCCCCGACCCCGGACGGGCACGCGCCCGCCGGGGTCGGTACGGCCAGGCGATCAGACCTGGCCGTACAGCGCCCAGTAGTACCCGGTGGGCTGGATGTCCGCCGAGCTCGGGCCGGACCAGGCCTTGTCGTTGTAGTTGCTGATGAACTGCGTGTTGTTCGACCCCGGGACCGGCTTCAGGGGACCCGCGAAGCCGTAGACGACTCCGGCCGGCTGGTTCGTATGGGACGCGAGGGCCCAGGCGCTCACGATCGGCAGCTTGAGCTTGATCACGTTGAAGCCGAACGCCTTCCCGAACCCGTCGGTGTTGTAGGCGTTGGTCGAGAACCCGAGCTGGAGGTGCAGGCCCGCCCAGCTCTTGTACCAGCGGTCGAAGAGGGTCTTCCCGCCGTCGTTGAACTTCAGCGTCTGGCAGGACAGCAGCGCCATCCACTCCATGTCGCCGTTGCCCCACTTCGCTTCGCTGAACTGCACGTCCCGCAGGCCGCCCGCTCCGTCGGCCCGGCCCGAGACGAACCCCCCGGGCCAGCCGTGGGCGGTCACGAACGCCAGGTCGACGTTGTCGGCGTAGGAGGAGTCGTCGCCGCCGAGACTCGGGTCGATGTAGTCGGTGTCCCAGAAGTTCGCGTGCCCCCAGGAGTACCGCTTCACCGCCACGTCGTCGGCGAGCGCGCTGAAGTCCAGCGCGTGCTGCTCGGCGCCGGGCACGTCCTGCTCGGCTCCGATGTAGGAGACGCCGAAGTCCTTGACGCCGGTCACCGACGCCGTGGCCCGCCTCCGCGCCGACGGCGGTGCGGTCGCCCCGGGCGGGATCTCCAGGGTCGCCGTGTCGTAGCCGGTGACCCCGTTGGCGTCGGTCACGGCGACCGTCACCGACTCGCGGCTCAGCGGCTCGCGTGACTGCAGCTGGTAGGAGAACGACGGGCCGCCGGGACCGGCGAGGCCGCCCGAGCAGGTCGTGTAGCTGTACGTGTACGGGGCCTTGCCGCCCTTCACGCCGGTCCGGCCGGTGACCGTGGAGCCGTTCAGCGTCACGGTGATCTTCGGCACCGGTGCGACGCCCTGTACCGCCGGGACGTAGCGCCCGAGGAGGTTGACGACCTGGCCGCCGTTGACCGTGGAGGCCCGGTACTCGTAGTGCGGGACGACGGCGCGAGCCTTCACGGTTGCGGGCGGCGAGTAGTAGACGAGCCGGCGCGAGAGCTTGAGCTGCTGGTTCGGGCAGCCGCCGGTGAACGCCTGCGCGGCGGTGGCGTCGGCCTTCTCGGCCGGGATGACCTTCCGCGTGGTGTCGGTCTTGGTGACGCGGCGCGACGCGAGATTCAGCCGGCTCACCGAGCCGTCGCCGGCGAGCATCACGCTGGCGTTCTCGCCCGGTCCGACGACGGGGAGACCGCTGATCTTGCGCTTGAACGAGACCTGGGTGCCGAGCACCTTGCTGGCGATCGCCCCCGCGGGGCCGAACAGCCCGATGCGGGACTGGCTCGTCGAGGCGGAGCCGAGCTCACCGAGTCCGGCGTCGTCGAGAGCCTTCGTGACCCGGCTGAGGGCGTCGGCCGGGCTGAGGACCTTGAGCTTCGCGAGTGCGGGGAGGTCGAAGGCCTGCTCGTTGGTCGGGTTGCCGTCCTCGTCGAGCCCGGCGTCCGGGGTGACGACGACGCTCGGCACGCGGAGGAACCGCGCGGAGTCGAGGTAGGTCGGGACGCCCTGGACGCGGCGCACGGGCGTGCGGAGGTCGAACGCCTTCGCCACGGCCTTGGCCTGGGCGCTGGAGATCCCCTGCGCGTTGACCTTGTAGACCGGCAGGCGCTTGGCGGTGGCCGCCGGCGACGGGGTCGCAGCGGCCAGGGACAGGAGTGCGGCGGCGATCGTCGCGCGCCGGACGGCGGCTGGGTGAAGCATGGGTCCTCCCTGTCGAGTTGCGCGTCCGGGTGACGCGCACGCGTGAGCGTGCCAGAGCTGACTGCGCCCGTGGTCTCAGTTCGCTCTCACGGCGAGCGGTCCCGGCCGCGGCTCGCACAGGACGGCGCGCTCGACGCCGCGCAGGGCTCCGGTGAGCCGGATCTCGGGCGCGTCGGCGACCTCTTCCAGCGCGATCGCGCGTTCGACGACGCAGACACCAGCGGTCCGCAGTCGCTCGAGCTCCCGACCACGGGTCGTCCCCGGAAGGATGCGGCCGTCGAGCGGGGGCGTGGCGACACTCCCGTCGGCGAGGACGACGAACACGTTGGCCCGCGAGGTCTCGAGGACGAACCCGTCGAGATCGACCGCGAGTGCCAGGGCATCGGGACGCGACGGCGCGAGGGCGTCCCACAGCCGGCGGTCGGACCACTTGTGGGCGCCGAACCCGCCCGGCACCACCACGGGGACCAGCGCCACGGGGGACGGCGTGGCCGGAGGGAGGGGGGAGCACACGGCCCGCACCTCGAGGCGTCCCGCGGCCCCGGGCCGGACGTCGACCCGCAGGCGCGCCCGGGGCTCCCGGTCGGACCCGGCGGCGGTGATCGCGGCGTGCATCCGCGCCAGCAGCGGTCGCAGCGCTATCGCGTCGTCCCAGAGCGCGACGGTGCTGTCCGTGAGCCGTGCGACGTGCGCCTCGACGTGCTGCGGCTCGCCGCCCACCACGAGCAGGGTCTCGAAGACGCCGCGCTCGGGCTCCGGCCGGGGCAGTGGGACCGGACCGCGCCGCGGGGGGACCGGACGGGGCGGGGGGATGGCCGCCGAGCCGCTCGCCCCGCGCACGAACGGCGGCGCCCCGATCGCGGCGAGCAGCGGGGCCGCCTTGTCGGCCGCCTCCCGCGCTTCGTCCTGACCGGTGGAGTCGGCGACGATGCCGCCGCCCACCCCGAGCCAGATCCGGCCGCCGGCGGCCTCGAAGGTGCGTATCGCCACGTTGAGATCCAGGCCTCCGGCGGGCGAGACCATGCCGATGGCCCCGGTGTAGGTCTCCCGTCCGGTGCTCTCGAGCTCGTGGATGACGCGCATCGCGGCGATCTTCGGCGCCCCCGTCACCGAGCCGGGCGGGAAGGTCGCATGCAGCAGCTCGCCGTCCCCGACCCCATCGCGCAGCGTGCCCTTCACGTCGGACACGAGATGCCACACCCCTGGCGCGGGACGCGGTACGGCAAGTGCGGGAACGCGGACGGAGCCCGCCTCGCAGACGCGACCGAGGTCGTTGCGGACGAGGTCGACGATCATCACGTGCTCGGCGCGGTCCTTCTCGGAGCCGAGCAACTCCTGACGGGCCTCGTGGTCGGCCACCTCGTCGGGTCCGCGCGAGCGCGTGCCCTTGATCGGTGAGCTCACCACGGTGCGTCCGTCGCGGCGCAGGTACAGCTCGGGGGACAGCGAGGCCACCGAACCCCAGTGGCCACGGCAGAACGCCGCCTTGGCGGGGGTGAGGGAGCGCCAGGCGGCCGTGAACAGCTCGAGGAGGTCACCCTCGGTCCGGGACTCCAGGCGCTGGCACAGGTTGGCCTGGAACAGGTCGCCCGCCGCGATGCGCTCGACGCAGGCCTCGACCGCCGCGGCATGCGCGGAGGCGGAGGGGTGCGCGTCCCAGGGGCCGGTGACGACCTGCTGCGGCTGCGCGGCCTCGGTCTCGAGGGCGAGCGCGAGCGCGCGCAGCTCCTCGAACCGGTCGCGGAGCTCCGCGTCGCGTCGGTCGGTCCAGAGGGCCTCCAACCACCACGTGCCCTCGGCGTCCTGCCGCACCAGATGGTCGTGGAAGGCCAGCGACGCGTCCGGGAGGGCGCACGGTCGCGGGGGTGGACCACCGACCGGTTCCAGGCGCCGGCCGAGCGGGTAGCCGAACCGCCCGAACCATCCTCCGCCGACCGCGCCCGCGAGGTCCGCGCCGGGAGGGGCGGGCGCGTGCGGAGCCGGCGGCGTGGCCGCCCGGGGCGGGTGCGCCGGCGCGAGCGTCGGGAGCCGCTCGACCGCCGCGAACGGGTCCTCCGTCGGCCGCAGGACGACGAGGGGCGCTCCGGTGACGATCGCGCGCGAGCCGTCGGCCCAGTCGCCCAGCAGCGCGGTCCCGCACGCCTCGCCGCGCAGCAGCAGGGGCGCCCGCCAGGTCGCCAGCGGGACGCCGAGCGGCTCACGGATCAGCGTCGCGACGGTCGGAACGGCAGCGGACACGGGGGCATCATCGCGCGCGGCCCACCCGCGTGGCCGCCCCCATCGGGCGGGGGGACGGTCCCGCGGTAGCTGGTTGCCTGACCCGGCCAATGTGCACTAGTGTCACCGCCGCGTCACGGAGCTGCTGGACACGGACCGGTGGGACGCGCCCGGAGGGGATGCGTGGGAGTGCAGGCGGGAACAATGCGCGGGGTCGCCGATCGGGCGTTCCTTCCGCTGCGGGACTTCATCGAGACCATCGGCTCGATGGGCATCCTGACGGGCAAGACCATCGTGTCCGCCATCCGCCCGCCGTACCCCTACGGCGGCGAGTTCGTGTCGCAGTTCCTGTTCGCGCTGCGGCTGTGCTGGTTCCCGATGATCGTCGCGTCGGTGGCGTTCACCTACGGCCCGTCGGGCATCCAGGCGGCGAACTTCCTCAACCTGTTCGGCGCGCTGGACCGACTCGGGGGCCTGTTCGTGCTCGCCGTCGTGCGGGAGTTCGCGCCGCTGGTCTGCGCGATCGTCATGGCCGGGGTCGCGGGGACCGCGATGTGCGCGGACCTCGGGGCCCGCAAGATCCGCGAGGAGCTCGACGCCCTGCAGGTCCTCGGCGTCGACCCGATCAAGAACCTGGTCGTGCCCCGCTTCCTGGCGCTGATGCTCGCGACCGGGATGTTCAACGTCTACGCGCTGATCTTCGGCACCTTCGGCGGCGTCCTCGTCACCTACTCCAACGACGCTCCCATCGGGCCGTTCTTCGCGACCTACTTCACGAACGCGACCACCACCGAGCTGTGGGGCTCGCTGCTCAAGACCACGCTGTTCGGCGCGATCATCGCGATCGTCTGCTGCTACAAGGGCCTGACCGCCAAGGGCGGGCCGGAGGGCGTCGGACGCGCGGTGAACCAGGCGGTGGTCATCGCGTTCCTCGGGATCGGGGCGTTCAACTACGTGTTCACCCAGACCCTGCTGGCCACGCATCCGGAGCTGTCGGCCGTCCGATGAGCGTCCTCAACGAGCGGATCTTCCTGCCCTTCGGGACGTGGCTGCGGTTCTGCGGCCGCGTCATGGGCGACGTCTACTCGCTGCGGGTCCTGCGCTTCTTCGGCGAGGCGCTGCGCCAGGCGGGCATCCTCGTCGTCGGGTCGGTGCTCATCGTGCTGGGCCTGGTCTTCATCCTCGGCCTGCAGTGCGGGATCGAGGGGGCGTACGGCTCACGAGCCGTCGGCTCGCCGTCCACGGTCGGCGCCTTCACCGCGCTGTGCGACCTGCGCGAGATCACCCCGTACGCCTTCGGCTACATGATGGCGGCGAAGGTCGGCACCGGCATGGTCGCCGAGCTCGGGTCGATGCGCATCTCCGACGAGATCGACGCGCTCGAGGTGATGGGCTTCAACTCGATGCTCTACCTGTGCGCCACGCGCCTGCTGGGCATGTGGATGGTGCTGCCGTTCGTCTACATCATCGCGGTGGCCGCCGGCTTCCTCGGCTCCTACATCGCCGTCGTCCAGCAGATCGGGGAGGTCTCCGCGGGCGGCTACTTCCAGATCTTCTGGCAGTTCCAGAACCCGGTGGACCTCCTCTACTCGTCCATCAAGGGCCTGTTCATGGCGACGTTCGTCGTCCTCGTCGGCGTGTACTACGGCTACAACGTGAGCGGGGGACCGGTCGGGGTCGGGCGGGCGACCGCGAAGTCGATGGTGATGAACATCTTCGGCATCCACATCATCGGGATGCTCGGGACGCAGATCTTCTGGGGCGGGAACCCTCGGGCCCCGATCGGTGGCTGACGCGTGCGGCACGTGAGCACTCCGCGCGCCGCGGCGGTTGCGGCACTGGTCGTCGGGCTGGCGGCGGCCGCGGCGATCCTGCTGGGCGGCGGTGGCGACTACGTCGTGAAGGCGCGGATGGTCGACGCCGGTCAGCTGGTCAAGGGCGGGCTGGTCATGGTCGCCGGGCAGCCGGTGGGCAAGGTCACCGACATCCGCCTGACGCAGGACAACCAGGCCGAGCTGGTCATGACCATCACCGACGACAACGCGCGGCCGCTGCATCGGGGCACCGTCGCCCAGGTCCGCCTCGTCGGCCTGTCGGGTGTCACCAACCGCTACGTCGACCTGCTGCCGGGACCGTCCGACGCCCCCGAGATCGAGGACGGCGGCGTCCTGCAGCAGTCCGAGACCAGGCCGGTCGTCGACCTCGACACCGTCCTCGACGCGCTCGACGAGAAGACCCGCACGAAGCTGCAGCGGATCATCAAGGACGGCGACAAGATCTTCCAGGGGACCGCTCCGGACGCGAATCGCGCCACCGAGTACCTCAACCCGGCCGTCGCGCAGGGTCGTGCGCTGGCGGAGGAGCTGGCGTACGACACGGCCGCCGTCGGCAAGCTCATCAGCACCGGGGCGACCGTCGCCGGCGTCCTGGCGAGCCGCCAGGGAGACGTCGGGTCCGGCATCACGAGCACCGCCCGCACGCTGCGGGCGATCGCCGACGAGCGGACGTCCCTCCAGGACGCCCTGACCCGCGCCCCGGGCGTGCTGCGTCAGGCCCGCTCCACGCTGGCGACGACGCGCCGGACCCTCGCGGAGTTCCGCCCGACCCTGCGGTCCCTGCGACCGGCCGCCGCCCCGCTCGCCGACCTCCTGCGCGACCTCCCGTCCACCTCCCGCCAGGCCCGACCGGTGCTCGACGACCTCGTCGATCTGCTCCCCGCCCTGCGGACGGTGCTGCGGGACGCCCCCGCGCTCGCGGAGGTGGCCCTGCCCGCCGTGACCTCGGCGACGAGCTCCGTGCGGTCGGCCGCGTCGATCTTCACGGGGATCCGTCCTTACGCTCCCGACCTCGTCACCGGCCTGTTCAACGGCCTCGGCGGCTACGCCACGACGAACTACGACGCCAACGGCCACTTCGCCCGGATCGGGTTCTCCGGCGGCGGCCCGGCCGGAACGGGCCTGCTGAACCTCGGCGGCCTGGCGAACACGCCGGGCGTCCGCACGGGCGTGACCGCGCGCTGTCCCGGGGCCGCCGGCGACCCGGCGCCGGACGGCTCCAACCCCTACGTGCCGGACCCGTCGATCTGCGACCCGTCGGAGAACCGCCCGTGAGCGCGGGGCGCACAGCCACGGGTGGGGGGCGACGGGTCCTCGTCCTGGCGACCCTGGCCGCGCTGGCGGTCGCCGGCCTCGCCCTGACGCTCGGCGCCTCGAGGTCCGGGGCCGCCGACGGCACTCCCTCGACGTACCGCGTGAACGCGATCTTCGACACCGCCAAGGGCATCATCCCCGGGCAGGTCGTGAAGATCGCCGGTGCTCGTGTCGGCTCGGTGGACGACGTCACGCTCACCGAGGACTTCAAGGCCCGGATCGAGATGACCGTGGACGGCCGGTTCGCCCCGTTCAGGAGCGATGCGGCCTGCGACATCCAGCCGGAGGGCCTCATCTCCGAGCGCTTCGTCCAGTGCGACCCGGGTTCGCCGGACGGCCGTGAGCTGCAGCAGGAGAACGGGGTGCCGACGGTCCCCGTGGAACGCACCAAGGTCCCGGTCGCCATCACCGACCTGTTCAACATCTTCAACCTGCCGGTGCGCCAGCGCTTCACGGTGATCGTGAGCTCGCTGGGCCTCGGGCTGGCCGGGCGCGGCACGGACGTCAACGAGATCATCCGGCGCGCCAGCCCGACGCTCGGGCTCGTGCGGGACGTCCTGCAGCGTCTGGAGCGGGACAAGCGCGACCTCCAGGACGCCGTCAGCGCGACGGACGCGGTCGTCGCGCAGCTCGCGCAGCGACCCGAGCGCGTCGGCGACTTCGTCGACCGCGCGGCACGCCTCACCTCGAGAACCGCCCGGCACACCTCCGCGCTCCGCCAGGGCATCCGGGACCTCCCGGCGCTCCTGGACGAGACCGAGCCGACGGTGCGGCGGTTCGAGACGTTCAGCCGCGCCTCGACGCCGCTGCTGCGCCAGTTGCGGGCAGCGGCACCGCAGCTCACGCGGCTGCTCACCCAGGTGAAGCCCTTCGCCGAGGCCGGTCGGCCGGCGCTGCGGTCCCTCAACACGACCTCGGTGACCGGGCGGCGGACGATCGAGGTCGCGGCACCGGTCGTGGACCTGCTGCGGACCTTCGCGGGCGCGGCGCTGCCGACCGGCACGCAGCTCGCGGACCTCGTGACGAACCTGCGGGACCGCGGCGTCACCGAGTCGGTCGGGCGGTTCGCGTACAACGCGGTCGGCTTCACCGGCCGGTACGACAAGCACGGCCACATCGCCCCGGCCCACGCGTTCTTCAACGCGTGCGCGATCTTCGCCGAGACGCCGTCGCCGGACTGCCGCGCGACCTACACGACGCCCACCCCGACCGTGCGGCGGCAAGCCTCCCGCCCGGCCGGCCGAGCGCCCGCGGACACGCCGGCGAGGAAGCAGTCCCGGCCGCTGCCCGTACCGGCGCGCCCGGCGCCGAAGCCCACGGCACCCAAGCGACCGGAGATCCGCCTGCCGGGCCTGCCCACCCTCACCCTGCCCGAGATCCCCGGGCTGGACGTCAAGGGACTCGGCCGGGCGCTCGACGGGCGCTCCGATGACGCCGCCTCCCAAGGTCTCCTGGAGTACCTCCTCGGATGAACCGGCGACAGTCAAGCTTCAACCCCGGCGAGCTGTTCGGGAACCCGATCCTCGTCGGGTCGATGATCCTGATCGTCACGGTCATCGGCGTGCTGCTCTCCTACAACGCCAACAAAGGCCTGCCGTACGTCCCCGCGTACCAGATCTCCGCGATCGTGCCGGACGCCGCGGAGCTCACGCCCGGCGGCTCGGAGGTCCGGATCGGCGGCGCCCGCATCGGCATCATCAAGGAGATCGAGGCGCTGCCCGCGACGCCGACGCAGCCGGCCCGGGCGCGCCTGTACCTCGAACTGCAGGAGGACAAGGCGGGCCTGCCCGTCGACTCCGAGGTACGCGTGCGCCCCCGCTCGATCCTCGGCGCGAAGTACCTCGACGTCATCCCGGGCAAGAGCTCACGCGGGATCCCTCCGGGCGGCTCGATCCCCATCGAGCAGGCCCAGCCGATCGTCGAGCTCGACGAGGCGTTCAACGTGTTCGACGACGAGACCTCGAAGGGGATCCGGAGCGTCGTGACGGTGCTCGGCGACGCCCTCGCCGGTCGCGGCGCCGATCTCAACGAGACGGTCGCGGAGACGGCGAAGGTGATCCCCCCGGCCCAGCGGGTCCTGGCGGTGCTCGCCGATCCGGATACCCGGCTCGACGACTTCGTGCGGGGCCTCGGCGCGACCTCGCGGGCGATCGAGCCCGTCGCCCCTCGGGTCTCGTCGCTGCTGCTCAACGGCGCCAGGACGCTCCAGGCGCTCGACGCCGCCGGGCCCGAGCTGGAGCAGAGCATCGAGGAGCTCCCGCGCACCGAAAGGGCGGTGACGTCCGCGCTGCGCGTCGCCCGGCCGGTGCTGGACGACGCCACCGCGATCGCCACCCGGTTGCGGCCCGGCGCCGCGCTCCTGCCGCGCGCCTCGCAACGCCTGGCGGATGCGGTCCGGGCGACCACGCCGGTCGTGCGGCGGGTCCCCGACCTCTCCTCGCGGCTGCGGACCACGCTCCTGGCGCTGGAGCGCCTGGCCCGCAACCCCTCGGCGCCGGCCGCCGTCCGCAAGCTGACCACGACGGTCGAGACGCTCGACGTGACCCTCCAGACGCTGCTGCCGGCGCAGAAGACCTGCAACATCCTGGGCCTCTCCACGAGGAACCTCGGTGACGTCGTGGCGTACGGCAACGTCGACGGGTCCGCGCTCAACGCCCTCTTCATGCTGGGGTTGAACCAGCAGCTGCAGAGCGCGGGCCCGGCAGACAACCTGCACGCCAACCCGACGCCCAACAACAACGCGCGGGAGTGCGAGAGCGGCAACGAGCCGTACCTCCCCGGCCGGCACATCGGGAACCCGCCGGGCCTGCAGCCGGCGAGCACGGAGCTGACCCAAGCCCCGGCGAGCGCGACCCGCCGGGCTCGCGCGGCCGGGCTGCTGAAGGAGATCGGTCGATGAGGCGCGTCCAGGCATCGCACCGCATCCCGACGCCCGTGCTGGGAGCGCTGTTCATCGTCCTGTTCCTCGCCGGGGTCTACCTCGCCTTCACCAAGCGCGTCCCGCTCGTCGAGGGCTACCGGGTCGAGGCGGTCTTCTCGAACTCCAACCAGCTGCGCAAGGGCTCGCCGGTGCGCATCGCCGGCGTGGACGTGGCCAAGGTCGTGAAGCTCGCGCACGGTCCCGGGACGACGTCGATCGTGACGATGGAGTTCAAGGACAGCGGGCGACCGGTCCACACCGACGCCGAGCTGCGCATCCGGCCGCGCCTGTTCCTCGAGGGCGGCTTCTACGTGGAGCTGCATCCCGGCAGCCCGAGCGCGCCGGAGATCCGGGACGGCGGGACGATCCCGCTCTCGCAGACCGCCATCCCCGTCCAGTTCGATCAGGTGCTGACCGGCAGCCTCGGTCGGCCGTCCCGCGATGCGCTGCGCACCGTGCTCGACGAGGCGGGGACCGCGCTGGCGAAGGGCGGGGCCCAGGACCTCGGTGCGGCCGCCCGTCCGGCGGCGCCCGCGCTGCGCGACGTGGCGATCGTCGCCAAGGCCGCCCGCGGGGTCGAGACCCACGACGTGTCGCAGACCGTCCGGTCGCTGTCGCGCATCACGGCGGCGCTGGCGTCCAACGAGCGCGCGCTCGGGGGGCTGGTCACCGGCATGGCGCGGACCACGAACGCGCTCGCCTCCGAGCAGGACGCCCTGCGGTCGAGCGTCCGGGAGCTCGACAACGTCCTCGAGAGCTCGCCACCTGCCCTGCGGGCCATCGACCGGGCGCTCCCGCCCGCGACCCAGCTCGCACGCGAGCTGCGCCCCGGCCTCGACATCGCGCCGCCGGTGCTGCGGGGCGCGGTCAAGCTGCTGGACCAGCTCGATCGCGCGACCCGCCCGGCCGAGCTTCCGGGCCTGCTGCGGACGCTCCGGCCCGCGGTCACCACGCTGCCCGAGCTGGAGTCGCGCCTGACCACGTTGTTCCCGCTCGTCGACCCGGTCACCGACTGCGTGCGCGACCGGCTGGTCCCGGTGCTCCAGACGAAGCTCGACGATGGGGCGCTCTCGTCGAACCGCCCGGTCTGGCAGGACCTGCTGCACTCGGCGACCGGCCTCAACAGCGCCGCGTCGACGTTCGACGGCAACGGCCACCAGGTGCGGTACCTGTTCGGCTTCGGGGACCAGGCGATCGGGCTGGGGGACATTCCCGGCATCGGCCCGCTGGTCGGTACGGGATCGGACCCCATCCAGGGCATCCGGCCCCGCTGGAACGGTCCGTTCAAGTACCCCGAGTTCCATCCCGAGGCGCCGTGCCGTGATCAGCCGGCGCCCAAGCTCCAGGTCGCCAGCTCGGCGCCCAGGGTCACGACGTCCCGGACCATCAAGCGGCGCGCGGTCCGCGCGCGGCCGGTGTCGGTCGCGAAGCTGCGGTCCGCCGAGAAGCAGCTCGCCGCCAAGCTGAAGGCGGGGGCCGACCGATGATGCGGCGGCAGCTCGAGCGCTACGGGCGCTGGCTCATCGTGCTGGCCGTGCTGATGGCGGTGGCCGCGGTCTGCGCCGGGTACATCCTGGTCAACCAGCGGCTCAGCCTGCCCTTCCGCGACACCTACCAGGTCAAGGTCGAGCTCCAGACGGTGCCGGGGCTCACCCCCGGGCTGGGACAGCCGGCGAACGTGGCCGGTGTGAAGGTCGGGATGATCACCGGGGTGAAGCTCCGGGACGGTCGCGCGATCGTCGAGCTCGAGATCAACCGGGGCAAGCTCCCCGTGGTCCGCGACAACGCGCACGCGACGCTGGTCCCGAACTCCCCGCTCAAGGATCTCCAGATGGAGCTGTTCCCGGGCCGTCCACCGGCCCGCCCGCTCCCCGACGGTGGCCTCATCCCGATCGCCCGGACCTCGGTGCCGATCGACAGCGACGAGCTGACCAACGCCCTCGACGCCGACACCAGGACGTTCTTCAACATCCTGACGACGGGCAGTGCCGAGGCCCTGAAGGGGCGGGGCAAGGACCTGCGCGCGCTCTTCGCAGCGCTG
>NZ_JBFIGP010000060.1:0-16436 GCF_041602235.1 Paraconexibacter sp. | reverse complement strand
TCGACAACCTGCTGCACGTCGGTGACGGCGTCCGGGACTACGGGGACGGCGGTACGCAGTCCTGCGCCGTGACCGCCAAGCACGTGGCGGACGAACTGCTGGGAGTGACCGCACCGTAGCCACCCCTCCCACCAGGGGTGCGACGTTTCAGCGACCCTCAGAGTCGCTCAGGCGTCGCACCCCCTGGGGTGGGCGACCGGGGCGCGTTCAGGCGGTGAGCGCCGCGCGTGCGGCCTCGTCGAGGCCCCAGGCCTCCAGCGCCCCGTCGGTGTCCTGCACGATCGGGCGTGCGGCTCCAGGGGTGCGGTCGAACCGGGGAGCGGCGGCCGGCTGCACCATGCCGTCGACCTCGACGAAGGTGCCGCGCGCGGCCATGTGCGGGTGCTGCGGCGCCTCGTCGAGCCCGTAGATCGCGGTCGCGCAGGTCTCCTCGGGCTCCAGGAGGGACGCCCACTCGGCGCGCGTCCGGGACTTGAAGACCTCGGTCAGTCGATCCTTGAACTCGGGCCAGCGGTCCATCGCGAACTGCGGCATCTCGTCCATCGGGATCTCGAGGAGCTCCAGGAGCCGCGCGTAGAACTGCGGCTCGATCGCACCCAGCGCGACGTAGCCGCCGTCGGCGGTCTCGTACGTCTCGTAGAAGTGCGCGCCGGAGTCCAGGAGGTTCGTGCCCGGCCGGTCGTTCCACATGCCGCCGGCCCGCATGCCGTGGAACATGGCGGTCAGGGCGGCCGCGCCGTCCACCATCGCCGCGTCCACGACCTGCCCCTGGCCCGACTGCCGCGCCTCGATGATCCCGCAGAGCACGCCGAACACGAGGAACATCGCGCCACCGCCGTAGTCGCCCACGAGGTTGAGCGCGAACATCGGCTTGTCGCCGACACGCTGGGACGGGCCCAGGGCACCCGCGAGCGAGATGTAGTTGATGTCGTGTCCGGCGACCGAGGCCATGGGACCGTCCTGTCCGTAGCCGGTCATGCGACCGTAGACGAGCTTCGGGTTGCGCGCGCGGACCTCGTCCGGGCCGAGGCCGAGACGCTCCATGACGCCGGGGCGGTAGCCCTCGATCAGGGCGTCGGCGGACTCGGCGAGCCTCAGCACCGCCTCGCGACCCGCATCGGACTTCATGTCGACGTTGACGGTGGCCCGTCCGCGGAGGGTGGGGTTGAACTTCGCGGGGAAGAGGTCGGTTCCCGGCCGGTCGAGCCGGAGGACGTCGGCGCCCATGTCGGCCAGCAGCATGGCGGCGAACGGGTTCGGGCCGATGCCGCCGACCTCGAGGATGCGGACGCCGGTCAGCGGGCCGGTGCGGGGGGGAGGAGTGCTCATGCGCGCCATCGTATGGGGCGCCCGGCCACGGCGTCCGGTTGCCGAGCGTGCGTTCGGGAAGGTCGTCGGGGGACCCACCGAGGGTCCGTCGAGAGTTGTGGTGAAACCCCCCATCGGGGGTGCGTCGCTTCGGGTAGCGTCGGGCGCAGTCCAATCCAGGAGAGAGAGATGTCTTCGTTCGACTACGTGATCGTCGGTGCCGGCTCGTCAGGTTGTGTGCTCGCTGCGCGCTTGTCCGAGGATCCGTCGGTGACGGTCGCGTTGTTGGAGGCCGGTGGTGAGGACAACGACATGGAGGTCGCGATCCCGGCCGCGTTCGGGGCGCTGTTCAAGGGACGCCGGGACTGGGACATGTCCACCGACCCGGAGCCCGCGCTCAACGGACGCCGCTGCTACCTGCCGCGAGCGAAGATGCTCGGCGGCTGCAGCTCGATGAACGCCATGGTGTACATCCGCGGCAACCGGGCGGACTTCGACGAGTGGGCGGCGATGGGCGCCGAGGGCTGGGGCTACGAGGACGTCCTGCCGTACTTCAAGCGCTCGGAGGACAACGAGCGCGGCGAGGACCTGTACCACGGGGCCGGCGGTCCGCTGTCGGTGCGGGAGTCCCGGTCGATGAACCCGATCGCCACCGCGTTCGTGGAAGCCGCCAAGCAGGCGGGGCACGAGGAGAACCCGGACTTCAACGGCGCGCGCCAGGAAGGCGTGGGCCGCTACCAGACCACGCAGTCCGAGGGGATGCGCTGCAGCACCGCGGCGGCGTTCCTGCACCCGGTCGAGGACCGCGAGAACCTCACCGTCCTGACCGACGCGTTCGTGACGGAGGTGATGATCGAGAACGGTCGCGCCGTCGGCGTGCGGCTCGAGCACCCCGACCACGACGAGATCCGCGCCGAGCGGGAGGTCGTCCTCGCGGCGGGCGCCTACCAGTCACCGCAGCTGCTGATGCTCTCGGGGGTAGGTCCCGCCGAGCAGCTCACGATGCTCGGGCTCGACGTCATCGAGGACCTGCCGGTCGGCGAGGGCCTGCAGGACCACTGCATGACCCTCATCAACTACACGACCAACCAGGAATCGCTGGTCACCGCGATGAGCGACGAGAACGTCGAGCTCCTGGGCTCCGAGGGTCGCGGGCCCCTCAGCTCCAACATCGCGGAGGCTGGCGGGTTCATGCGCACCCGCCCGGGCCTGGAGGGCCCGGACTGCCAGTTCCACTGCGCCCCGGCTCCGTTCTTCGACGAGGGGCTCGGAGCGACCACCGATCACTGCCTGGCCTTCGGTCCTGGGGTGGTGAAGCCGACCAGTCGCGGGTCGGTGTCGCTGCGTGGTCCCAGCGCGCACTCCAAGCCGCGGATCATCCACAACTACCTCACGACCGAGGAGGACCGGCAGACGATCCTCGCCGGCATGCGCATGGCCCTGGACATCGCCTCCCAGCCGGCGATGCAGGCGATCATCACCGGGGACTTCAAGGCCCCCTCGAAGGACGCCACCGACGATGAGCTCTGGGAGTTCATCCAGGCCAACACGATGACCATCTACCACCCGACCTCGACCTGCGCGATCGGGCCGGTCGTCGATCCCCGCCTGAAGGTGCACGGGATCGAGGGACTGCGCGTGGCCGACGCCTCGGTGATGCCGACGATCGTGCGCGGCAACACCAACGCAGCATGCATCATGATCGGCGAGAAGGCGGCGGACCTCATCAAGCAGGACGCAGCCGCCACCTCACCCGTGACGCCGGCCGCCGCCTGAGCGGTCCGGGTCCCCGACCACCGCGACGCCACCCGGACGTCGCAGCAGCGGTCCCGGGGACCCGAGCGCGCGCCTGACCCCTCCGACGGGACGACCGTCGGACGCGGGTCAGGACGCCGGTGCCGCGTTCGCGATGCTGCGGCTGAACGCCGCCGCGTCCGCGGCGGGCATCGGCCGGGCGAGGTAGAAGCCCTGGGCGAGCTCGCAGCCCGCCGCGCGCACGAGCTCGAGGTCCCAGGCGGTCTCGACGCCCTCGGCGATCACCCGCATGCCCAGCGTGGCGGCCAGGCCGGCGATGGCCCGCACGATGTCGCGACTCCCGGGATCGCCGGCCATCGACGCGACGAACGAGCGGTCGATCTTCAGCGTGTCCCCGGGGAACCGGTGCAGGAAGGCGAGCGAGGAGTACCCGACGCCGAAGTCGTCGATGTGCGCGCGGACGCCGATCTCCCCGAGCTGCGTGAGCGTCGAGCGGACCGTCTCCGGGTCGTCCAGGATCACGCTCTCGGTGATCTCCAGGCGCAGGGACCGGCCTTCGAGGCCCGACTCCTCCAGGGCCGCCAGCACGTCGCCCGCGAGGTCGCCGCGGTTGAAGTGGCGACCCGAGATGTTGACGCTGATGGTCACCTCGGGTGAGACGATCTTCTCGTCGAGCCATCGGCGCAGCTGCGCGCACCCGGACCGCAGGGCCCAGCGACCGATGTCGCCGATGAGCCCGGTCTCCTCCGCGATCGGGATGAAGTCCGCCGGCGGGACGGCCTGGCCTTCCAGGTTGGTCCACCGGGCCAGCAGCTCGAAGCCGACCAGCTCGCCGCTCGCCGCGCGCAGGATCGGCTGGTAGTGCGCGGCGAGCCGGTCGTGCTCGAGAGCGCTGCGCAGCTCGGTCTCCACGTCCAGACGACGGATGACCTGCTCACGCATCCCGTGATCGAACACCGCGTACCGCGCACGGCCCTCGCTCTTGGCCCGGTACATGGCCGTGTCGGCGTCCCGCAGGAGATCGGCGGCGCTGACCCGAGGTCCGCTCAGCGCGATGCCCGCGCTGGCCCCGATCACGAGCTCGCGCCCCTCGATCACGAACGGCTGGTTGAGCGTCCGCAGGAGCCGGGCCACCGCGACCTCGGCGTCGACGCCCTGGTCGATGTCCTCGAGGAGCACGGTGAACTCGTCGCCGCCGAGGCGCGCGACGGTGTCGCCGGGCCGCAGTCCGGACTCCAGGCGGCGCGCCACCGCAACCAGCAGGTGGTCGCCCGCGGTGTGCCCGAGACCGTCGTTGACGACCTTGAAGTGGTCGATGTCGAGGAACGCGATCGCACAGCGCGCCTCGGGCCGGCGGGCCGACCGGGCGATGGCGCGGGTGAGCCGGTCCATGAACAGGGCCCGGTTGGGCAGGCTGGTCAGCGCGTCGTGCAGCGCGTCGTGCACGAGGCGGTCCTCGGCCTGCTTGCGTGCCGTGATGTCCGTCAGCGACCCCGCGAGACGCTGCGGCTCCCCCTGCTCGTCCGTGATCGCGATCCCGCGCGTGAGCATCCACCGCCACGTGCCGTCGGCGTGGCGCATCCGGTGCTCGACCTCGAGGTGCGAGGTGTCGCCGGCGAGATGCGCGTCGATCTCCGCCCGCAGGCGCAGCCGGTCGTCGGGGTGGACGCGACCCAGCCAGTCTTCGGGCGACTCCGTCGCCTCGACGCCGGGCAGCCCGAGCATCGCGCGCCAGCGCCCGGAGAGGTACACGCGCCGGTCGGGCAGGGACCAGTCCCAGACGCCGTCGTTGGCGCCTCGGACGGCCAGTGCGTACCGCTCCTCGCTCTCGCGGAGGGCCCGAAGGGCCTGGGCGGTGTGCAGGGAGTACCGCAGTGATCGCTCCAGCACGTCGGGGGTCAGACCGTCCTTGACGAGGTAGTCGGCGACGCCGAGCGCCGTCGCCTCGAGATCGACCGCGTAGTCGTTGATCCCCGTGAGCAGGATGACCGGTACGGAGCGGGGCGCGCCGCGCAGTTCACGCACGAGATCGAGGCCCGTGCGGGATCCGAGCCGGTAGTCGACCAGGTGCACGTCGTAGGAGCCCGTCCGCGCCATCTCCAGGCCGGTCTCGTAGGTCTGCGCCGCCTCGACCTCGAACGCCATGGTGGCCGCCCGCTCCAGCAGGTGTCGGGTGATGAGCTCGTCGTCCGCGTCGTCCTCGACGAGCAGGACCCGGCGGGGGCGGTCAGGCTCGGGCATCCGGTCCGTCTCGCGGGAGTTCGACGATCTCGAACCAGTACTGCGACCAGACCCGCATCACGTCCACGAGGCCCTGGAAGGTGACGGGCTTCGTGATGAACGAGTTCACGCCGAGGTCGTAGGTCCGGAAGATGTCCTCCTCCGCCTTGGAGGTGGTCAGGATGACGACCGGGATGTGTCGCAGGTCAGGATCGGACTTGATCTCGGCCAGCGCCTCGCGACCGTCCATGCGCGGCATGTTCAGGTCCAGCAGGATCACGCCGGGCGTGGGCGAGTCCGCAGGGTCGGTGTAGTTCCCCTCGCGGCGCAGGTAGTCCAGGAGCGCCTGCCCGTCGACGACGAACCGCAGATCGTTGGCGAGCCGGCTCGCCCGCAGGGCCTCCTGGGCCATGAGCCGGTCGTCCTCGTCGTCCTCGGCCATCAGGATCACGATCGGCTTCTCGGGGCGGCGCGTGTCAGGCATGGCTCATCATCCGGTCCTCGGGTTCCGGCGTGGACGCAGCGGTCGCCTGGTGGACCGGCAGGCGCACCGTGAAGCGCGCGCCCTCGCTCGGGACGCCGGTCGCGACGATCGTCCCGCCGTGACGTTCGGCGATCTTGCGGCAGAGGGCGAGGCCGATGCCGGTGCCGGGGTACTCGGAGCGACCGTGCAGGCGTTCGAAGATCCGGAAGATGCGCTCGGCGTACTGCGGCTCGAAGCCGATGCCGTTGTCCTGGACGACGAGCTCGCACCGGTCCTCGGCCACCGTGGCGCCGACGCTCACCTCTGGTGCGACGTCGGGGCGGGCGAACTTCAGGCCGTTGGCGATGAGGTTCTGCAGGAGCTGCCGCATCTGCGTCGGGTCGGCGTCGATGGTCGGGAGATCCCCCACGCGCACCGTGCCCCCGGCCGCGGCGATCCTGGGCTCGAGGTCGTAGAGGACCCCTTCGGCCACCTCGCGCAGGTCGACCGGGACGAAGGGCGTGCCCTTGGTGGAGACCCGGGAGAACGTCAGGAGGTCGTCGGTCAGCGCGCGCATCCGCCCGGCGGCGCGTCGCATGCGATCGAGGTGGTCGACGACCTCGTCGGGCAGGCCCTCGCCGTGTCGCTCGACGATCTGATCCCCGAAGAACTGCACCTTGCGTAGCGGCTCCTGGAGATCGTGCGAGGCGATCGACGCGAACTCCTGCAGGTCGGCGTTCGACCTCGCGAGCTCCGCGGCGCGCGCCTCGAGCGCCTGGTTCATGCGCTCGACGTCGTCGTTGCGCGCCTCGAGGTCGGCGTTGGCGTCCGCGAGCGCGCCACTGCTCCGCAGCACCCCGCGCAACAGCACGAGCGCCAGCAGGGCCGCCAGCGCGAAGGCGGAGAAGACGATCCACGGCACGACGGTGCGGGCCCCGGAGATGGACAAGTACAGGTCCTTGGTGGTGGCGGTCAGCACGACCTGCCATTCCGAGCCGGTGACGCGGGCAGAGGTCAGGTACCGCTCCGTCCCGCCGCCGTCGTACTCCCCGTCGGCGGCGCGCCGCACGGCGGGGAGCGCGCCGGGTGCCCGTAGGGGCTGGGCCGGTGGCTGAGTGCGGTCGGTCGTCCCGACGACGACGCCGGCGCTGTCGACCACGTACGCGTCGGCGCTGTCGCTGTTGGGCAGGCTCTCCAGGTAGCTCCCGAGGAACGACGAGATCAGCTCCGGCTCGAAGGAGCTGACCAGGATGCGTAGGCGACCGTCGATCCGGTACGGCACCGCGTACTCCAGCACCTGGCCCCCGTCGGTCGGTGAGGCCAGCACACCGGAGAGCCCGAAGGGCGCACCCGCGATCACGCCGCTGACCCACGGCGGCTTCTCGTCGAGCGCGCGCGTGACCGCGGCGGGGGTCCCGCTCGACGCCGCGAGAACCCGGCCGTTGGCGCTCAGCACGACCGCGTAGGGGTAGCGCCCGGTCCGCGCGATCTGATCCAGGCCCTCCTGCGGGATCTCCGAGGCGCCGATCACGCGACGGTTCTCCTCGTTCGGGGTCGAGGCGGTGGACGCGAAGAGCGACGACGTCAGCGCGGCCGAGACCTCGGCCCGTTCCCGGAAGCGCTGCTCGATGTCCTCACGCGCCGTGCTCTGCGCGCTGGTGAGCGCGAGCACGAAGGCCAGCACGGTGACGGCGACCAGGACGCCGGCGACGGCAAGGGCACCAGGGCGACGTCGGGGCATGGGGCGGACTCGTTCCGGAGGGGGTCTCGACGGCAGCCCGTGCCGCCGACTGCTCCCAGGACACCACATGCTTGAGCGGCCGGACAGCCCGTTGGACGGATGTGCGAGGCGGGAACGCGTCGAGGTCAGCGGTCGCTGAGGACGATCTCGACCTCGTCGCCCGCGAACGCGGCATGCCCCTGGACACGCGCCGCCTCGGGCAGCGGCGTCTCGTAGGACCAGCAGGCGTCCTGCACCACGCGGTCCCCGGCTCGGACGTGCCAGTAGGTCGATTCGCCCTTGTACGGGCACTGCGCGCGCGTCGACGACGGCACCAGCGCACCGATCGCCACGTCGGCCGGGGGGACGTACACCCGCACCGGGTGTCCCGTCTCGAACAGCAGGCGCGGGCGCCGGGTGCGCGCGACCTCGACACCGGCGACCGTCACGACGGCCGTTCGGGCACTGTCGTGGACGTCCACGCGCGTGTAGGGATCGCGGAGGTGCGGACCGAACACCCGGTCCTCCTCGACGAGGAAGTGCTCGATCTTGAAGCGGTCGAAGGCGGCGAGACCCGCGAGCCAGGGCGCGGTCTCGATCGGGTGCTCGTACGCCCACAGGGCATCCGGGACGCCGGCGACCGACCAGTAGCTGCACTCGCCCTTGAACGGGCACGACGTCGACGTGTCGGTGCGCTCGATCAGCGACCGATCGACGTCGGGGAACGGGACGTAGGCCACCGGCAGCAGCCCCGTCTCCATCAGCAGCGACGCGCCCAGCGTGTCGGCCGCCAACCTGCCCGCGACCACCACGCGCAGACGCCTCGGGTACGGCTCGAGGTGCAGCTGGTGCGCGGGGCCCTCGAGCGAGAAGTTGGAGGGAGCGCGACCGCCCCCGGCCAGCGGACCGGCGCCCTTGGTCAGTCCCATCCGGCGACGCTAGCAGGCCCTCCGGCCCCGCTCAGGACGAGGGGACCGGCTCCTCGGCCGACTCGCGGTCGGTGCGGCGGACCGGCTGGACGCCGCGGGGGACGATCAGCGTCGGGCACACCGCGTGGTCCACGAGGTAGCGCGACACGCTGCCGATCAACGCTCCGCGGAGCGGCCCGTAGGACCGTGACCCCGCGACGAGGAGGTCGACGCCCTTCTCGCAGGCCGCGACGAGCGCGTGCCCCGCCGCGCCCTTGAGGACCTCGCCGGTCGCGTTGAGGGAGTCGGGCAGCTCGGCCACGATCTTCTGCACGTCGGCATCGAGCTGGTCGAACGCCGGGCTCTTGATCTCCATCAGCGGCAGGTCGAGTGTCGCGGTCGGGGCGTCGCAGGCTGCGAGCACCCGCAGGGTCGCGCCGTGCTCCCGCGCCAGCACCTGCGCGTACGTCAGCGCGGCGGCGGACTCCTCACCGCCGTCGTACGCGACGGCGATCGTGCGGACCGCCGTCGCCTGGCGCTCACCCGGAGCGACCGCCACCGCGCACGGCGCGCCGTGGATCAGGCGCTCCGCGAGGCTGCCCGGGGCGATGCGCCCGAGCTTGCCGCGGTGGGTGGCCCCGACGACGATCGTCTCGGCCTGCTCGCGTTCGGCGACAGCGCAGAGCGCCGGGGCCGGCCGCCCCATCTCGGTGACCCGCTCGGCGTTCTGCACGTGCAGCTCACCGAGCGTCATGGAGGCGGCGTGCCGAGCCTCCTCCTCCAGCCGCGCGTCCGCCGCGATCGAGCCTCCCGGCGCCAGCGTCGGCACGCTCGGCTCGTAGGAGGTCACCGCCAGCACCCGTCCGCCGCTGGGCTGCGCGAGTTCGGCGGCCAGTTCGACTGCTGCGCGGGCGGAGGGGGTTCCGTCGTATCCGGCGACGTAGACCTTGGGCATGGTGGGACTCCTTCTGGGGCGTCGGGTGGGCGATCGAGCGGCGATGGCGGGTAGGGCACCGGTCAGGTGAGGGCCGGCACCTCGCTGAGGACGGTCTGGGGCAGGACCAGGACCGCGCACGGGGCGTCGTGGAGGACGCGACCGGCCGTGCTCCCGACGATGACGCGGCCGACCGTGCCGTAGGCGCGAGAGCCCATCACCAGCAGGTCGACCTCGCTGCCGAATCGGGCGAGCTCCTCGCCGGGCAGGCCCGACAGCAGCTTGGTGCTCACGGGGACGCGCCCATCGACCTTCTCCTCCGCGCGTTGCAGTACGGCGTTGCCCTCGGCGCGCACGGCCTCCAGGTAGCGGGCCGAGCCGGCGGCATCCAGCCACGGAGGCACGGCGTAGCCGATCGGTGTCTCCGCGACGTGGACGATCCGCAGCGACGCCCCCATCTGCTCGGCGAGCGTCACGGCGGCGTCGAGGACGGCATCGGACTCCTCGCCGCCGTCGATCGCCACGCCCATCATCGGCCGGTCCTCGCTCGTGCGGTCCGCGTACCCGGCGGGGGCGACGGCGATCGGGCAGGTGGAGCCGTGGAGCGTGGACAGGATCAGGTCGCCCTGGAAGACGCGCTCGATGGTCCCTCGGTGGGTGGGGCCCATGACGAGCAGGTCGGCGTGCTCGCGCTCGGCGAGCGAGTGCAGGCCGCGGGTGATGGAGCGCGACACCACGACGGCGATGCCGGCCTCGACCCCGTCGGTGTCGTGCGGCACGAGCAGGGAGAGCTCGCGCTCCATCGCTCCGCGTTGGGCGCGGGCGAAGACCTCGCGGTCGGCCATCATCGGCACGACCGCCACACCGGCGACCAAGAGCGAGGCACCACGGGCGCGGGCGAGGTCGACCGCCAGGGCGACGGCGTCGGCGGCGGCGTCGGGCGGGGTGGCGGCGACGATGATCTTGGCGGGCATGAAGACCTCTCTGGACAGCGGAAACGAACCTGAGATCAGTGTCGAACCCGCGGCACGGAGCGGCATCCGTAGCTTTTCCGCCCGTTCACGCGGGTCTGCCGTGGGCGCCATGCGCCCGTGTCCCGAGGCGACCGGCCCCAGGGTGCGCGACTATTGTCGCGTGTCCGATGACCGCACCATCGTCGTGGGCTTCGACGGATCTCCCGCCGCCCGCCGTGCGGTGACCGCCGCCGTGCGGTTCGCCGGGCAGGGCCGGGTCGTGGTCGTCCACGCGGACGCCTCGGCGCCACTGCGCCCCGGGTTCAGCTGGCGGGAGACCATCGACCCGCACCGCACCGAACATGGTCGTGCGACGCTCGACTCGCTCCTGCTCGGTGGCAACGACGAGCTGGCCGACGCCAACTGGGACCTGCGTCTCGTCCACGGGGACGTGGCGTCCGCACTGCTGGAGATCGCCCGGGTCGAGAAGGCCGACGCCATCGCGGTCGGCACCCACGGTCACGGGGTGCTGTCGTCCCTCCTGGGCTCGGTGACCTCGCGCCTGGTGCGTGAGGCCGACCGCCCCGTCATCGTGGTGCCGATCACCTGACGCCCGGCGCGTGCGCAGCGCGCTGGAGCTCCCGCAGGCCCTCCGCGATCCCGTCCGCCAGCACGTCGGCGTCCGGTACGGCGTCCGGGTCGACGCACACGCCGAACACGAGCGACCCGTCGTAGCTGATGATCGCGACGCCGACCGCGTGCTCCGCGGCCAACGGGACGTAGGGGCAGACGAACGCCATCCGTGACCCGAACGCGTACAGCGGCTGGGAAGGGCCCGGGACGTTGGTCACGGTGACGTTGAACAGGCGCTTCGCGAACAGCGAGCCCGCGAGGTACTGGTGCACCACCGGCGGCACCGCACCGGTGACGTGCAGCAGCGTGTCGGCGCCGAGCGGCTCACGACCCTGCTTCATCGTGCGGGTCGTCTCCCGCACGATCCGGTGACGCTCGAGCGGGTCGGGTTCGGCGACCGGAAGCTCGACGAACAGGGAGCTGATGCGGTTCCCCGTCGAGCTGCCGTCGGACGCACGCAGGTTGACCGGGACCATCGCACGCAGCCCGGCGCCCGGCGGCTCCTCGCCGCGGGTCAGGAACACCCGGCGGAGGCCCGCCGTGACGGCCGACAGCACGACGTCGTTGACGGTGCCTCCGAGCGCGGCACGGATCTGCTGCGCCTCGTCCAGCTCCAGGTGCACGGCCGAGAGCCCGCGTCGGGGCCCGATCGCGCAGTTCAGGCTCGTGTCGGGCGCGGCCTGCAGCTCGTCGCGCACCAGCAGCTCGGCCAGGGCCCACGCGCGCTGAGCGGTCTCGCGAGGGTGCAGCGCCGCGTGGATCGCCTCCCGGGCCACTCCCAGTCCAGGGAGCGACGGCCCGGAGTGGTCGCGGGCCGGCTCGACGGGCGGGGGGCCGGCCGGCGCCGGCGCCTGGGTCCCGCCGGTGGGGGACGGGTCGAGCAGCAGATGGGCGATCTGCACGCTGCCGACGCCGTCGACGAGGCAGTGGTGCGTCTTGGTGAACATGGCCCACCGGCCCTCCGCGAGACCCTCCAGGAGGACGATCTCCCAGAGCGGGTGGTTGCGATCCAGGCGGTGCGAGAACTGCTCGCCGGACCATTCCAGGAGCTCGTCCCAGCCGCCGGGGTGCGGAAGCGCGGCGTGGCGGACGTGGCGGGCGATGTCGAACGCCGGGTCGGTCTCCCACCGCTGCCAGCGCAGCCGGCCGGCGTCGGGATGTGCCAGCCGCTGGCGGTAGCGCGGGAGCAGGTGCAGGCGTGAGGAGATCTGCGCGCGGAGATCCTCGAGCGTCGGGTTGGGGCCGTGCAGCGGGCGCTCGAACACCAGCACGCCACCGATGTGCATGTGCGCGGTCGGGTCCGCGTCCTCGAGTTCGAGGAAGGTCCCGTCGAGGGCGGTGAGCTGGTCAGACACGGTGAGCCTCCATCCCTGGGAGCGGGAGATCGATGGGCCGGCTGGCACGGTGCGGCGGCAGGTCCATGAGCCGCTCACCGACCTCTCCGGCGAGGTACGGGGCGAGGTAGGCGCCGGCGACCTTGCCGGGGGGCCACCACATGAGCTCGGACGTCGCGACCCCGACACCGTGCTCGGTGTCCCGGAGGTGGTGGTCCTCGGCCCCGGTCAGGAGCGTTCCTCGGAGGACGGGGCGGTAGGGCGTCGGCTCGATGTCGGCGCCGGCCTCGTGGGCGAGCATCTCGGCGATGGCGTCCGCCTGCTGCGCGGCGAGCCCACCCTGCTTGACGGGGCGCGCGGTCATGTCACCCGCCGCGTACACGCCGTCGACGCCGCGGACGCGACCGAAGTCGTCGACGGGGACGAACCCGTGCTCGTCGGACGGGAGGCCCGGGAGTCCGGGGCCCTTGAGCTCCGGGAGCGCGACCACGCGGGTCCGGTCGAGCACCTGGTCGGTCGGCTCGAGCAGCAGCGCTCCGTCCTGGCGCTGGCGTGCGCGGACGCCCGTGTGGAGGTGGATCCCCGCGCGTCCCAGGAGGCGCCGCACGTCGGCGGCCGCGGCGAGACCGAAGAGGTCCAGCGGGTGTTCCTCGGGCGTGACGAAGTGGATCTCGAGGGACTCGATGCCCATGCCCCTGACCTGCTTGGCCGTCATCAGCGCGAGCTCGTAGAGCGGCAGGCTCCAGGTCGCCCCGGGAGGGACGACGAACGTGAGGCGGTCGCAGTGCCCCTCCTCGAGGTCCCGGAGGAGGTCGTTGTAGTCGGTCGGGTCGCATGCGGCAGAGAACGTCAGCGAGCGGCGGTAGACGGTCGCGGGGCGCGCACCGAGAGCCAGGACGAGCGCGTCGTAGGGCAGACGCTCGCCGTCGGTGGTGAGAAGGTGATGCTCGGCGGTGTCGACGCTCGCCACGGCGTGATGGAGCAGCCTGGCGTCGGTCTCCGCCGCCACGCGCAGGAGCGGCACCGTGCTCGCGCGGCCTTTCGCGAAGGGCTGGGCCACGAGCATCGGGCGCAGCACGAAGTGCTCGTCGGGCGCGACCAGCGTCAGGTCGACGCGCTCGCGCGCGAGGTCGTGCAGCGCCAGCGCAGTCTCCAGTGCGGCGACGCCACCCCCCGCGATCAGGACGCGCATGGAGGTCCGGTCGTCTCGATGGATCATGGACAGACCCTGCCTGCGTGCGCCGTGCATGCCCAGGGTGGTCTGCCACGAGGTCGTTGCGGAACTTCCACGACAGGTGGCGTTCCCCGAAGCCCGACGTGGCGAAGTACGGATCCGCTCGCGTAGGGACGCCCGTGGGATGCGAGGCCCCCCGCGCCTACCGTCGTCGCCATGAGCTCTTCGCCAGTCCTGATCGCCTACGACGGGCGCACCCCCTCGGCCCTTCGCGTGGGAGACGTGCTGGCCCGTACGTTGCGCCTGGACGTCGTGCTCGCGACCGCCTACCACTACGAGCCGGTCGCCTCGAGCTCCCGGCAGGTCCCGGGGGAAGGGAACGTTCAGCGCTACGGCCGCGCGGAGGCGATCGTCGAACGGGCGGCCGCGGAGATCAAGACCCCCGACGTCAGGACCCGGACGCTTCCCGCCGAGGACACGCACAGGTCGCTCGTCGACCTCGCGGTCGAGATCGATGCGACCGCGATCGTGGTGGGGCCCGACATCCAGGGCGATGTCACGCGGTCCCTCGGGGCCGGCGCGCCGTGCCCCGTCGTCGTCGCGCCAGAGGATCCCCGGCTGGTGTCCGAGGCCCTGGACGTGGTCGGTGTCGCCTACGACGGGTCCGTGGGGAGCCGCTACGCGGTGACCGCGGCCACCGACCTGGCGGAGCGCACGGGCGGCATGGTGCGGCTGATCGCGGTGGCCACCGACCAGCATCACGGGCGCGAGACGCAGCTCGCCGCCGAGCACGCGCTGGACGGCGTGGAAGGGCTCGCCCACGAGGTCGAGATCCGCTACGGCGAGATCAGCCGCGAGCTGCGCGAGGCGTCACGGAACCTGGACCTGCTGATCTGCGGATCGCACGGGCGTGGCCGGATCATGCGCGGACTGCTCGGCAGCGTCTCCACGGAGCTGATCGAGCTCCCGAACTGCCCGGTGATGGTCATTCCCTCCGGCATCAGGCGTCTCGGCGGATCCCCGCTGGGGCTGTCGTCCGGAGCCGCTGCATGAGCGCGCTCGAGCTGGCCCGCTACCAGTTCGGGATCACCACCGTCTTCCACTTCCTCTTCGTCCCGGTCACCATCGGGCTGGCCGTCTGGGTCGCCACCTGCCAGACGCTGCATCACCGCACGGGCAAAGAGGTCTATGCCCGGATGACGAAGTTCTGGGGCAAGCTGATGCTGATCTCGTTCGCCGTCGGCGTCGTCACCGGCATCGTCCAGGAGTTCCAGTTCGGCATGAACTGGTCGGACTACTCGCGGTACGTGGGCGACGTGTTCGGGGCGCCGCTGGCCATGGAGGCGCTCGCGGCGTTCTTCCTCGAGTCGACCTTCATCGGCGTGTGGCTGTTCGGCAAGGGGCGGGTGTCTCCGAAGATCCACCTCGCGTCGATCTGGGCGTTCGCCGGGGGCACGATGCTGTCCGCCTACTTCATCCTCGCGGCGAACTCGTGGATGCAGCACCCGGTCGGCTACAGGATCAACGAGGCGACCGGTCGCGCCGAGATGACGTCGATCTTCGAGGTCCTCACGAACTCCACGGCGCTCTACGCCTTCTCCCACACGATCCTGGCCGCCTTCAGCACGGCCGGAGCCGTCGTCCTGGCGGTCAGCGCCTGGCACCTGATCCGCCGCAACGCGACCGACGTCTTCGGCACGACCGTCCGGTTCGTGGTCCCGGCCGTGTGCGTCGCGACGATCGCCGGCGCGACCGTCGGGCACTTCCAGGGCATGCTGCTCGAGGAGCAGCAGCCGATGAAGATGGCGGCGGCGGAGGCCCAGTACGAGACCGAGAAGGGGGCCGGGTTCTCGATCTTCGCCATCAGTCACCTCGAGAAGAACCCAGGGCACCTCAACACCAACATCGAGATCCCCAAGACCCTGTCGCTGCTGGCCACCGGCAGCTTCAACGGCGAGGTGCGGGGGATCAACGACGTGCAGGCCGAGTACGAGCGCACCTACGGTCCCGGGGACTACGTGCCGGTGGTCGCGGTCACCTACTGGACCTTCCGCCTGATGGTCGGCGCCGGGACGGCCCTGATCCTCCTGACGGCCGCCGGGTGGTGGCTGCTGCGCAAGGGCAGGCTCGGCGAGAGCCGGCTGTGGCTGAAGCTCGCGGTCCCGGCCGTCGCCCTGCCGTTCATCGCCAACTCCGCCGGATGGATCTTCACCGAGATGGGGCGCCAGCCGTGGGTGGTGCAGGGACTCCTGCGCACCCAGGACGCGGTGTCGCCGACGGTGAGCTCCGCGCAGGTCGTGCTGACGCTCGTCGGCTTCACCGTCCTCTACGGGACGCTGGCCGTCATCGCCGGGCGGCTGTTCCTGCGCGAGGCCAAGCACGGCCCCGATGCGCCGCCGGACGATCCTGACGCGCCCGACGGCGACCGCCAGGACACCCCCGACCTCGCTCTCGCCTACTAGGAGGCCTGCACCATGGCCGATCCCACGACCCTGCAGGTCGTCTGGTTCCTGCTCATCTCGATCCTCTGGCTCGGGTACTTCGTCCTCGAGGGGTTCGACTTCGGCGTCGGCATGCTGCTGCGGCGCATCGGCAAGACCGAGCCCGAGAAGCGCGCGGTCATCCACACCATCGGCCCGGTCTGGGACGGCAACGAGGTGTGGCTGCTGACCGCGGGCGGCGCGACGTTCGCGGCGTTCCCGGAGCTGTACGCAACCCTGTTCTCGGGCTTCTACATCGCCCTCTTCGTGATCCTGGCGGCGCTCATCGTCCGCGGCATGGCGTTCGAGATGTGGGGCAAGAACAGCTCGCCCCGCTGGCGGGCCGGATGGGAGTGGGGGTTGCTGATCGGCAGCGCGCTCCCCGCCCTGCTGTGGGGTGTCGCGTGGGCCAACATCGTCCGCGGCGTTCCGCTCGACGCGGCCCACGAGTTCAACGGGACGCTGTTCGACCTGCTCAACCCCTACGGGCTCTTCGGGGGCGTGACGACCCTCGTCCTGTTCTACGCCCACGGCGCCCAGTTCCTCGGGCTCCG
>NZ_JBFIGP010000059.1:0-16674 GCF_041602235.1 Paraconexibacter sp. | reverse complement strand
GAGCGGTAGGCGGGCTTGCGCTTGCGGGCGTCCGTCTGCAACCCCGTCTGGAACGTCGAGCCGTACGCGATCCGCGCGTTGCGGTGCCGGCCGGGGAGCGGCCGGTCGTCGTCGAGCAGGAACTGCGTCAGGGTGCGAACCGCGGGATTCCGAGCGGCGAGGTACTCGGCGACGTTCAACCACCGTGCCTGTCGCGACAGGCTCACCCCGGTGGGGTCCGGCGGCGCGGTCTGGTACCCGAACTCGGTCAGGTAGAGGGGGACGTCGCGGCCCCCGCCCGGGATCGGCTGTCCGTAGGCCCCGTGGATGCCGCGCAGCAGGCGGCTGAACGCCGGGAGGTTCGCGACCGTGAAGGTGTCGGGGTCCTTCGGCCGCGCCGTGGGGGAGCGGACGAGCTCGTACGGGTGGTGCGCCCAGCCGGTCGCCCGGAAGAGCGCCGGGTGCTGCTCGGCGAACCGCTGACGGGCGTTGTCGCCGACCGGGCAGCCGCGGATCTCCGCGCTCGTGCCCTGGAGCGGCCTGAGCGCCTCGTCGAGGCAGTACAGGGTCCGGATGAAGGGCCCGGGCTTGATCGCGCGGGTGGTCCCCGTCACGTTGAGGCCCTTCGGGGCGGTCTCCCCGATGAGGATCGTGTCGTCACCGTGCCCGGAGGTGCGCAGCCCCTCCCACGCGGCGTCGACGAGACCCCGGTAGATGCGCGGCGACGCCTCGATCTGCGGGCCGCGTCCGCGCGGGTCGTCGACCCACTGCGGCGTCAGCCAGCCGGCCTGGTTGGGCTCGTTCCAGATCGCCCAGTAGTCGACGCGCGGCAGCGGCGCGTCCTTGCCGCGCGGGGTGTAGGAGCCGCTGTAGCGGGTGCCGGTCGCCTGCGCGAACAGCCCGAACTCGGGCGCGGACGGCTCGAAGGTCTCCGCGATGTCCTCGCGGGGCGGGGACCCGTTGGTCGCCCACAGCGGTGCCGGGCCCGTGAGGTTGAAGTTCACCGAGATCCCGCGCTCGAGCGCGAGCCGCAGCACCGTGTCGTAGCGGTCCCAGGAGCCGGGCGGGTAGCTGTCGGGGTCCGTGGCGTCGAAGGCGGGCCGGTTGCGCGACGTCGAGTCGGGGGCGACGACCTTCCACAGCACGGTGACGCGGACGCGGTCCACGCCGAGGGTCGCGAGCTGGTCGAGCGTCGCGGCGACGTTCTCCGCCGTGTCGTAGATGAGACGGTTGTCGTCCTGGAAGGTCGACTCCTGGTCGATCGCGGCAGCGGCGCTCCCGGTGCAGGCCCAGAAGGCGCACGCAGCGGCCAGGGTGGCGACGAGGCGCATGATCAGGCCGGGTCAGGGACCCGCGGGGCCCGTGGGACCCGCGGCACCGGTGGGACCGGCTGCGCCCGTCGGACCGGGCACGATGGTGGAACCCGTCGACGGCGCCAGGGCCGGGTTCGCTGCGACGCGCCGCTTGGCGTCGAGGAACAGGGTGACCCCGCTCGTGGAGCGCGGGTCCAGGTACAGGGCGGGTCCGAGGACGTCGAGGGCGGTGCGCGGGTCACCTGCGACGAGCAGCTCGTACTCGGCGAGCCTGATCCACGGGGTGGGGTTGGACGGTTGCAGGCGCACTGCTTGCTCCAACGCAGCGCGGGCCTCGTTCTTGCGGTTGGCGGCCAGTTCCACGGCCGAGCGCTCGAACAGCGGCTCGATCGACAGGGGGTTGAGCTCGCGGGCGCGGATGGCCTTCGCGCGGGCTTCGTCGATCTTCCCGGCGTCCAGGAGGGCGAGCGCCTCGTTGCCCGCGTGGAAGCTGCGCTCGGGCTGCCACGTCGCCCATGCGGCCGCGAGCGCCACGAGCGCGACGGTCGCGGCGCCGGCCAGGCGGGTGCGGTCCCGTGCGCCCTCGCGGATGCGCGCGCGCAGCGACGGGCCGGTGCTGGGCGCGGCTCCGGGCCGGCGCACCAGCGTGTCGGCGTCCGCCCCCTGGCGCGGTCCGCGACCGGCCAGCCAGCCCGCGCACAGCAGCGCCGGGATCGTGACGCCCGGGACGAACCAGGTGAAGTCGACGAGCGAGTGCACCGTGAAGGTCACCACGACGGCCGCCAGCGTGAAAAGCCCGACGCGCTCGGCGTCGAAGCCGGTCCTGCGCCAGTGGCGGTCCCGGATCGCCAGGGTCCTCGCCGCGGCCGCGAGCCACGTCGCCAGCAGCGCGAGGCTGGCCGCGAGCCCGAGCAGCCCGAGGTCCGCCGCCGTCTGCACGAGGTACCCGTGGGCGTGGCGCACCGCGAGGTCGTCGGTGCGGAAGCGCGGACGGGCGGTCGCGTACCCGCCGGCGCCGACGCCCTGCGCGGTGCGCGCGCGGAAGATCTTGATCGCCTGGTCCCAGTAGCGCGCGCGGACGCTGCCGACCGCGGTCAGGCGGCCCGGATCGTTGGCGGGCAGCGACGCGTTGGGGTCGGTGAGGCTCTTCCACCCGTTCGAGATGCTGCCGCCCAGGCCCCGCTCGCTCATGGCGAGGCTGACCGTGAGCAGCACGGGCACCATGGCGAGGGCCACGAGCAGTCCCGCGCCCGCCTGACGCCGCGCGTCGAGGCTGGGGGGCCGGCGCGCCGAGGAGAACAGCGCGGCCATGCCGACGACCGTCAGCAGCAGGAGCATGGCGAGCATCGCGATGCCCAGCTGGTGCCCGGCGCTGATCCGCACGTCCAGGGGCACCTGGTCCTTCGTCAGCGCGTCCTGCGCGAACGCCCAGGTCGACACGAGCCCGGCGCCGAACGCGGCCGCGGCGAGCGCCGCGACCCCCCGCAGGCGCAGCGGGACGCACGCGAACCAGACGGCGCACCCCGCGGCGGCCGCCAGCAGCGAGCCGCGTGAGTAGGCGAGCAGGACGGTGACGAAGAGCAGCCCCAGGATCGGGTAGGACAGGGCGCTCACCGCGGCGTGACCGTGTCGGCGGGCGCCGAGCCAGAGCGCACCCGGTACGCCCATGGCGGCCATCAGCCCGACCGCGTTCCAGTAGCCGAACGGCTCGCGCAGCCGGGCGAAGACCTCGTCCGGGGCGAACGCTCCCGGGAAGATCTTGGTGAGCATCGCGTAGCCGGAGATCACGGTGGCGCACACGACGGTCGCGCCGATCAGCTCCGACCAGCGGTCGGGGCGCAGGCGCACGAGGGCGAACCCGGCGCCGAACGTGGCGAGGTAGGCGAGGGTGCGGTTGGCCTCCAGCCACGAGTCCGCCGGATTGACCGACCACCACACGGACGACGCGGTAAGGGCGGCGAGGGCTCCGAACGCCGCGATGCTCCAGCCGCCGTGAAGGCGCCCGCGGTCACGGACCAGGATGGCGATCGCCCCCAGGGTCCCGCCGGCGATCTGCAGCGCCATCTCCACCTCGGTGGCGCGGCCGAGCTGGAGCCCGCCACCGGCGCGCAGCGCGACCGCGGCGAGCAGCAGGCCGAGGACGAACGTCCAGACGGTCGAGGCCGACGGCTGGGGGAGTCCGGCGAGCCGGGCGCGCACCCTCCGGGTCGTCTCCGGGGGGAGCCGCGGGAGCTTCGAGGTCCGCTGCGTCGCGCTGACGCCGGTGTCGCCGTCGGCTTCGGTGGGCGGCTCGGTCACTGCGGGCGTCGACATCGGTCCTACGGGGCGCCGGGGGCGGGTGTCTGCCCGCCGAGGGTCGGTCCCCGGAAGAAGCGGTTGCGGACGGCCAGGCCCACCCATCCCAGCGTGATGCCCCCGAGCAGCACGACGACGGCGACGAGCGGGGTCGGCAGCGCGGTGGAGGACGACACGCCGATCTTCGGCCGGATCACCTCGTCACCCAGCCGCAGGCCCTCCTGCGCGCCGCCCGCGGTGGTCTGCTCGAGCGCGGCGCGCTCCTCCGGGGTGGCGTCGGCGAGCGCGGCCGTGGCGTTGGCGTTGCCGCCGCCGGTCGATCCGCCCGAGGCGCTGCCGCCCGCCGCCCCGCCGCCACCGGTGGCACCGCCGGAGCTCCCGGAGCCGCCGCCGGATCCGGCGTTGTCCAGGCCGAGCTGCGCGCGCCGGATGACGTCGCGGCAGTCGGTGTACTCGTCCAGGTCGGTCGGGATGTTCTCGATCGCGTCGCGGTAGTCGCTCTGGCTGTACTTCTTGTCGAGCTTGCCGTTGTCGTTGCAGTCCCGCAGGACCGCCTCCCCGTTGGCGGCGTGGGCACTCGCGGGGGCGATGACGAGCGTGCAGCCCGCGATCAGGGCAGCGAGAGATCTCCGGTGAGACGGCATGACCTTCATGGGTACCCCGCGGAACGACGATGGAAACAGGTGTTCGCTCGTTCGAGCGCCGTGGCGAAGCCGCAGGCCCAGGCGTCGAACGTGTACGCGGCGGCGTCGCGACGGGCGGCGGCGCCGAGGCGCTCGCGCATGGGAGCGTCGTCGCGCAGGCGCCGCAGGGCGCCCGCGAGGGCGCGGTGGTCGGCGGCCGGCACGACGAGCCCGTTGCGCTCATGGCGCACGAGTCCGCCGGCGACGGCTCCGACGGCGTCGGTGGCGATGACGGGGATCCCCTGATGCATGGCTTCGTTGGTCACCAACGCCCAGGGTTCGCGAAAGGCGGGCGTCGGGACCGACGGTACGACGAGAACGTCGCCGGCGGCCAGGAAGTTGCGGACCTCCGTCGGGCCGGCGTGTCCGTGGGCCTCGACGCGCAGCGCCGCATCGGTGGCGCGGGCCGCCTGCGACGCGCCGTCGGTGGAGGCTCGGCGGTGGGAGAGCACTTCCTCGTCGACACCGACGAGGTGCAGCACCCCGGCGCCGTCGAGCGCGTCCCACGCGTCCAGCAGCACGTCCAGCCCCTTGCCGGGCGCGTCGCGGCCGACGAACACGGCGGTGAACGGGCGGGCCTCCGGCGACCGGCTCCGGGCGGCGGCGGGCGACCCGGTCGCGTCCGCCGCCTGCCAGAACGCCACATCGACCGCCTGGGGGGCTTCGTGGACCTCGCGTGCACCGAGCCGCCGCGCGTACGCGCTCACGTGCGGGCCGTAGGTGACGACGGCGGCCGCAGTGCGGTGGATCGCCCGCAGCATCGGCGTCGCCAGCAGGTGCGCCGGGGTGCGCAGCGGGGCCCAGAGCGCACTCCACAGCACGAACGGCACCCCGGCCTTCCGCGCCCCGAGCCAGGCGGCGGGCAGCGCGAGGCGTCCGGCCGTCCCGCAGACGACGGTCGCGTACCGGCCCGAGGCGGCGAGCGCGAAGACCTCGCGCTGGCCGATCTCGCGGAACGGCACGCCGGGATCGGCGACGCCGGCCGTCGCGTGGTGCGACCGGCCGCCGAACAGGGCCAGCTCGATGGGCACGCGCGCGTGGAGCGCGGCGAACGCGCCCGCCCGGTCGGGGGGCACCAGGTTGGTCACGAACAGCACGGGGAGCGCGGCGCTCATCGCCGTCCCAGCACCTCGTCGTAGGCGGCGACCGTCGCCTCCCCGCAGCGGGCCCAGGTGAAGGAGCGCTCGACGGTTGCCCGCGCCCGGCTGCCGAGCCGTCCGAGGTCGCCCCGGTCCGCGAGGAGGGCGTCGATCTCGGCGGCGAGCGCCTCCACGTCGCCGGGGGGCACGAGGGCCATGCCGTCACCGACCTGCGCGATCTCGGCCGGCCCCGGTTCGCCGAGCGAGGCGATCGCCGGCACGCCTCCCGCCATCGCCTCGACGTACGCGACGCCGAAGGCCTCGTCCACGCTGGGCATCACGAACAGGTCGGCCCCGTGGGCCAGGGTGACGGCCTCGCGGTGCGGGCGCTGCCCGGCGAACTCCACGCGATCAGCGACCCCGATGTCCACGGCGAGCTGCTCGAGGCGTGAACGCTCCGGCCCGTCGCCCACGACGAGGTACCGCAGGTCCGGGTGGCGGTCACGCAGCAGCCAGAGGGCGCGGATCACGTCCTGGTGTCGCTTGCGGCCCACGAGGTGCGCCACGGTCACGAGCGTGGGGTGGTCGTACTGCCGCGGGCTCGTCGGCGGCACGTCGGCGCCCAGCCGCACGACGCGGGTGCGGTCCGGTGGCGCGCCGAGCCGGACCGCGCGCTCGGCGGTCCCGACGGAGTTGGCGAGCACCGTCCGCGCGTGCTCGAACGCGGCGCGGACGTTGCGCTCGCCCGACGCCGAGCGCACCCCGGTGTAGTAGACGTCGCCGCCGTGGACGGACACGACGAGCGGGGTCCGGGGATCCGCGCGGCGCGCCGCGTCCCCGGCCGGCACGGCGTTGTGGGCGTGCAGCAGCTCGTACGGGAACTCGCGCCGGATGCGGGGCAGGGCGCGCTTCAGCGCCGGGGCCGCCCACGCGCCCCACGAGCCGTAGGTGCGTGATCGCGGCGGGGACACGAACGGCACGTAGTGGACCGTGAGCCCGTCGACCTCGCGCACGCGCGGGTGACGCCACAGCGCGAGCGCGGCGCTCGGCATCCGCGCCTTGGGCGTGGCGGCGGGCGGGACGACGCGATGCAGGACGACCACCTGCAGGTCGGCGCCGGCGTCGCGGGCCGCGAGAGCCTGGCGATGACCCCAGATCCCGAACACCGGGTCATCGACCCGCGGGTAGAACTCGGCGACGACGAGGACCTTCACGGGCGGGGACGCTACGCGACGCGGCCGCCGCGCACGGTCCGCACCTCGTCCCGGGAGACGTACGGGCGGTTCGCGAGGAACGTCCGGCCCTCGGCGATGGCCGCCTCCCGCGGGTAGGTGTCGGCGACCGGCCGCAGGGTGTGTCCGACGGGAACGGCGTCGACGACCCCGATCCGCCACCCGTGTTCGCGCGCGACGGCGCTCCAGTGGGCGTCGAGGCCCCATCCCATGCGCAGGTCGGGGAAGGGCAGCAGCGCCCGGAACGTGTCGCGATGGAAGGCGGTCACGGGTCCGATCTCCACGAACGTGGTCTCGCGCCAGTCGTGGGCGCGGTCCCGGCGGCGGGTGACGTCCCAGGCGGCGTGCGACGCGAGCCGGTGCGCGGGCTGGGCGAGCCGGAACCCGGCGTCCTCGCACGCGAGCAGGAAGATGTCGAGGAACCCGGCGGGCAGGTCGACGTCGTCGTCGACGACGAGCAGCCAGTCCACGGTGGCCAGCGCGGTCTCGCCGAGCAGGCGGTTGAGGTTCTCGAACTTGCCGAGATCGCCGGCCGGCCGCGTGCGGACCTCCACGTCGTGGATCGACCGGGCCAGCTCGGCGTGCGACGCGGCCATCGTGCCTTCGATGTCCGGTCGCTCGATACCGACGACCAGGACGCGCCGCCGTCCCCCGTCGGTCGCCGCAGCGGTCGCCGCCTTGCGGCGCAACGTCCGGCGCCGCCGCGCGCCGCGCCGGTCCAGCCGGCGGTCGCCCAGGCGTCGCAGCGCCGCGCGCTTGCCGCCCACCGTCCCGCTCGTGCCGGCCAGGAAGTCCGGGGTTCCCGCGGCGGGCGGAGCGGCGTGCCGCGGGTGCCACTCCGCGGCCATCTCGCGCACGCGTCCCCACGAGTGCGCCGTGAGGACCGGGCCGTTCATGCACAGGTACCGCGGCCCGTGGGCGAGGCAGCCGACCAGGGTGCGCAGTTCCGCGCCGGTCGCGGGCTGGCGGCGCTGGAAGACGTCGAAGCGGCGTGACGCCCGGCCCCGCCGGTACGCCGCGCCGCACAGCGAGCGCAGCCGCGCGTCGTCCCCGGCCCGGCGGTGGTCGAGCGCGGCGTCCGCGACGTACCGCAACCGCCCTCCGGTCGCGCGCCAGCGGTCCTGCCACTCCTGCTCGTCGCCGTACAGGTGGCGGGATTCGTCGAACGGCCCGACCCGGTCGATGGCGCTGCGGCGCAACGCCATGTTGGCGCCCCACGCGTGCGGGGCGTCGGTGTCCGCGGGGCCGAGGTCCAGGGAGGTCACCGGGGCGCCCTCCCTGCCGCACATGCGGAAGCGGTGGTCCTCGAACCGGGCGTGGATCGGCCCGGTCAGGACGCCGACCTCCGCGGGCAGTGCGTCGGCGGCCGCGATCAGCGCCGCCAGCCAGCCGTCGCGGACCTCGACGTCGTCGTCGACGAACACCAGGAGATCCACTCCGTCGGCGGCCCCGATGCCGGTGTTGCGCGCCGCGTTGAGTCCGCGCGGGGCGTCGTGGGGGACGTACAGCGCCCCGTGGCGCTCGGCGACCTCGCGGGTCTGGGTGCTCGGACCGTCGTCCACCACGATGAGTGCGGCCCCGGCCGCGGTGGTCTGCGGGCGCAGCGAGGCGAGCGCGACGTCGAGGTAGTCGGCGCGGGCCTGCGTGGGGACGATGACGGCGGTGGACGGCATTCGGCGTGTGTCCCAGGCTAGAGGGGCGCAATCGCGCCGGTAGTGCGGGTGGACCCCATGCTTGTCCGCCGCTCCCCGGAATCCTTGCGGGTCAGGACCCCGACGGATCGCGCGGCTCGGCGGAGATGCGTGCGCGCGCCCTCCCGCCGAGCGCTCGTTAGCCTCACGCCCACCGTGATCCTCTTCCTCCACCACCGCTACCGCGTCAGCGGTGGCGAGGAGCGCGCAGTCGACGATCTCGCCTGGCTGGCCTCCTCGTACCTGGGCCGGCGGGTCGAGCGCCTGGAGCGCGACAGCGCACGGACGACCCCGCCGGCAGCCGCGGTGGGCCTCCTGCGCGGCGGGCTGCGACCGCAGCAGGTGGGCGAGGAGGTCCGTCGCCGGCAGGCGAGCATCGTGCACGCCCACAACCTCAATCCCACGTTCGGGTGGCGTGCCCTCGCGGCGGCGAGGAAGGCCGGGGCGAAGGTCGTGCTGCATCTGCACAACTCGCGTCTGGTGTGCGCGGTCGGGACGACCGTGGACCCCGACGGTCGCGACTGCGTCCGATGCCATGGTCGCGACACGCGACCAGGGTTGCGCCTGAACTGTCGCGGCGACCGGCGCGAGGCTGCGCTGTACGCGGCGTCGCTCGCCCGGTGGTCCGCGCGCCTGGTGGCGCAGGCCGACGTGGTCGTGGTCCCCAGTGCCAGCGCGCTGGAGCGCCTACGCACGCTCGGCGCGCCGCTCCCGGACGACCCGGCGCGGGTGCACGTCCTGGGCCACGTGGTGCGGGAGTTCGTGGCGCAGGCCGAGCACCGCCCGGATGGTCCCGCACTCGTCGTCTCGCGCCTGGCGGCCGAGAAGGGCGTGGAGGTCGCGATCGACGCCTGCCGGGCGGCGGGCGTCCCGCTGGTGGTGGCGGGGGACGGCCCGCTCGCCGGGACCCTGGCGCAGCGCGCCGCGGGCGCCGACGTGACGTTCACGGGCCACGTGTCGGGGGCTGCGCTCGTGCGTCTGCGGCGCGAGGCGGGCGTCGCGCTCGTGCCGACGCGCGCCCACGAGAGCTACGGCCTGGCTGCGCTCGAGGCCATGGCTGCGGGCATCCCGGTGGTGGCGACCGGCATCGGCGCGCTGCGGGAGCTCCAGGGCGACGCCACGCTGGTCCCCTCCGGTGACGTCGCCGCGCTCGCCCAGGCGCTCCAGGTGGCGCGCGCCGATCCCCGCGCTCCTGCTGCGGCGCTCGACGCGGCTCGTCGCCGGTGCTCCCCGGAGGTCATCGCTCCGCGGTTGGCGGAGATCTACGCCGCCGTGAGCTCAGGAGCCGCCCAGGAAGACGACATACACTCCGGCGCGTGACCTGGCTTCTCACCGGTGGCGCCGGCTACATCGGCTCACACATCGTGCTCGCGTTCCGCGCGGCGGGCAAGGAGGTCGTCGTCCTGGACGACCTCTCGACCGGCTACCGGGAGTTCGTCCCGGACGACGTGCCGTTCGTCGAGGGGTCGGTCACCGACCCGCAGGCGGTCGCGCGCGCGCTCGACGATCACGGCGTGACCGGCATCGTGCACCTCGCCGGGTGGAAGTACGCGGGCGTCAGCGTCGAGCGCCCGCTGCACTTCTACCGGCAGAACGTGACCGGCATGCAGGTGCTGCTGGAGGCGGTCGTGGAGCGCGGGCTGGACCGGTTCGTGTTCAGCAGCAGCTCGAGCGTCTACGGGACGCCGGCCGTCGAGGTGGTCCCGGAGGATGCCGAGGTCGGCCGGCCCGAGAGCCCGTACGGCGAGTCCAAGCTCATCAGCGAGTGGTTGCTGCGCGACGTGGCCGCCGTCCATCCGGAACTGCGTCACACGTCGCTGCGGTACTTCAACGTGGTGGGCTCAGGGGCCCCGCATCTCGCGGACCACAGCCCGTACAACCTGTTCCCGCGCGTGCTGAAGGCGCTCACGAGCGGGGAGCGCCCGCAGGTGTTCGGGACCGACTACCCCACCCGCGACGGCACCTGCATCCGCGACTACGTGCACGTCGCCGATCTCGCCGACGCCCATGTCGTGGCCGCCGGTCGGCTGGACGACGGGCTCCCGTGCCAGACCGCCTACAACGTCGGGCGCGGGGAGGGCGTGACGGTCCTGGAGATCCTCGACGCGATGCGCGCGTCCACCGGCATCGACTTCGAGCCGGACCTGCAGCCGCGCCGGCCCGGTGACCCGTCCCGGATCATCGGCAGCGCCGAGCGGATCGCGCAGGACTTCGGCTGGACGGCTGAGCGCGGCCTGCACGAGATGGTCAAGAGCGCGTGGACGGCCTGGCAGCACCAGGTCGCGACGCACGGCGGGCCGCCCCGCTCCTAGCGGGTCCTAGCGTGGACTGATCGTCCCGGTCGGGTTCCCGTCGGTGGTGTTGCCGTCGATGATGTTGTTCCCGTACGACAAGATCGAGCCGCTGTTGAGCGTCAGGAGGCCGATGGCGTTGCTGGTGATCTCGTTGCCGAACAGACGGACCTGCGCGGAGGAGCCGCTGGCGAAGACCGCGACGTTGTCGCTGTCCGTGATGGTGGAACGGGAGACCAGCACCCGTCCGGAGCCGCGCGTGACGATCCCGTTGAAGTAGCCGCCGATCGAGCTCCGTAGGACGGTGGCTCGCGCGACGCCCGAGGACGTAGGCTGCACGAGGACGGCGTTCGGTTCGACGCCCGGGCTGGCCGTACCGCTGTTGGTGAGATCGGTGTCCTGCACCAGCAGCCGGGACGGGTTGCTGTTCGTGCCCGTGGACGGAGTGAACTCGACCCCGCCCCGTGTGAAGCCGCTGATCGATGAGCGGTAGATGCGGACGTCACGCCCCGCGAGCACCCGCACACCCGCGACCCCGGTGCCTGCGCCTTCGATGTCGAGTCCGGCGAGGATCACCCGGTCGGTGGGGGCGGCGTTGACCGTGATCCCGCTCACCCCCGCGGCGAGGACTCCGGCGTTGTGCATCGACCGGATCGTGATGCTCTTCGTGATCGTGACGGCGCCGAAGCCTCCGGGATCGAGCGTGTTGATCTCGCCCTTCGCCGCCGTCTTGGAGATCGCCCCCGCGAACGTCTTGCAGGGCGCCGTGCGGGAGCACGGATTTGCGTCGTCGCCCACGCCGGACACCCATGTACGAGTGGCCTGGGCGGACGCCAGAGCGGGCAGCGTCGCGGCGAGGGCGACAGCGCAGCACAGCACGCCCGCCCCGCGGTACCAGCACGACCGAGACGCGAGCAGAGAGGTCATACCGGCGACTGTAGGTCACCGGTGGGTCCACGACAACGGCTCGGTCGTATTTCAGTCGGGAGCGTTGAGCTCCGCGCCGGTCAGACCACCGTACGCAGCCACTGCACGGTACGCGCGACGCCGTCCTCGACGTCGATCTGCGACTCCCAGCCGAGCAGGCGCTTGGCCTTGGAGACGTCGGGCCAGCGGCGAACGACGTCGACCTCGAAGGTCGGCTGGTGCTCGAGCGCGAACTCCTCGGGGTCCAGGCCGCAGGCGACCCAGATGACCCGTGCGATCTCGGCGACGGTCATCTCGCGCGAGGCGCTGATGTTGAAGTCCTCGTGCAGTCCGGCGGGGGAGCTCATCGCGGCGACGATGCCGTCGGCGATGTCGTCGATGTGGGTGAGCGTGCGGGTCTGGGTGCCGTCGCCGAAGATCGGCAGGGGCTGCCCGGGGGCCAACGCCAGGCACTTCTTGATGACGTCCGGGACCATGTGGGCGATGCCGGGCTCGTCCTCGGGCATCTCGCCGGGGCCGTAGGCGTTGAAGGGACGGCAGATCGTGTACGGCAGGCCGTGCTCGTCGTGGGCGGCGCGGACGTAGACCTCGCCGGTGAGCTTCGAGAACCCGTAGGCGGACTTCGGGACCGGGCAGGTCCAGATGTGCTCCTCGGTCGTCGGGTACTCGGTGGCCCGCTCGAACACCATCGACGAGGACACGTAGACGAACCGCTCCACGTCGTGGTCCAGCGCCGCCCGCACCACCGCGTTGTAGAGCGCGTTGTTCACCTCGGTGAGCGTGTGCGGGAGCTTGTGGAAGTTGGCGATCCCGCCGACGATCGCGGCGAGGTGGATGACGTGCGAGCAGCCCTGGGTGGCTTCGCGCGCCTGCGCGAGGTCGCGCAGGTCGCCCGTGTGCACCTCGCAGCCCTCGCGCATCCAGCCGGGCGCCTCGCGCTGGTCGGAGACGCGCACCTCGTAGGCGGGGTCGCGAAGCAGACGGCGGACGACGGCGGCGCCGATGGTGCCGGCGCCGCCGGTGACGAGTACGCGGTTCATAGCGCCCGGGAGGGTAGTGGGCGAGGGGCGCCGACGGTCGCCCGTGCGGCGTTGCGCCGTCCCGCGTGACCGCCGCTCAGCCGGCCCGCAGCGCGGCCAGCTCCGTCGCGTACCCGAACACCTGGCCGACGTTCCAGCAGTTCCACGGGTCGACGATCAGCGCGTTGGGCGCCGCCCGCTCCCCGATGGCGGCGAGTGTCTCGCCCGTGCAGAACTCGGGATGGTTTGTGGCGACGATGACGGCGTGGGCGTCGTCCAGCGCCTGCTCGAGCGACTGGTTGGGTGTGGTCACCCACGGGTCATGGATCGCGACGTCCGCCAGCTCGCGCTCGAGCAGACGCACGAGCTTGTGGGAGAGGGAGTCGCGCTCGTCATCGGTGGCGGACTTGAACGCCAGGCCGAGCACGGCGACCTTGCGGCCGGCGAGCTCACCGAGGCGACGCTTGGCGCCCTCGACGAGGAACAGCGGCACGGACTCGTTCACGCGCGAGGCCGCGAGGAGCATGCCGGGGGCGGTGGAGCGCTCCTCGCTGAAGGCGAAGTCCTTGCGCAGGCACGTGCCGGCGGTGAAGCCCGGGAGCTTCATGCCGCCGCGCGGGTAGTCGCGGTTGATGAGGTCGATGACCTCGAAGACGTTCGCCCCGTACTGCTCGCAATCCATCATCAGCAGGTTGGGGAGCGCGAACGTGGCGTAGCGCAGGATGTTGGTCCAGATCTTCGCGAGCTCGGCCTGCTCGGGCGTGGTCTGCACGATCGGCGCACCGAACACGCTGAACAGCTCACCGACGATCTCCCCGGACCGCTCGCCGACCCCGCCCACGATGCACGGCAGGGTGACGATCTCCTCGAAGAACTTGCCGGCCGCGATCCGCTCCGGCGCGTGCGCGACGAAGATCTCGTCGCCGATCGCGAAGCCACGGTGCTTGGCGACGTAGCCCGCCACGAACGCGGTGGTGCGCGGCGCGATGGTCGAGCGCAGCGTCAGCGACTGACCTGGGCGCAGGTGCGGCAGCAGGTCGTCGAGCACGGAGCGGATGTCGCGCAGGTCGATCTCGATGTGCGAGAAGGACGGCGTTCCGAGCGTGATGACGACGTGGTCGGCTGCCGCCGCGTCGGCGACCCGGTCCGACCAGGAGATCGTGCCGGCGGCCGTCACGCGCTCCAGGACCTCGGGCGCGCCCGGCTCCTCGAAGGGCATCCGCCCATCGCGCACCGCGTCGAGGATCTGCGGCGCGCTGTCGATGCCGAGCACGTTCAGGCCCCGGTCCGCGAAGGCGAGCGCGAGGGGCAGGCCGACTCGGCCGGTGCCGATGACTGCGACGTCGGGGGTGCTCATGCGTCGCCCAGAGTACCGGCCCCCCGGGATCACGCAGGGCTGACGCGCCGACCGTCGGTCACGGAATGGTCGCCGTCACGCCGACGGCCCGCCGGAGCGGGCCGTCACGGACGTCGCGTCGCGCCGCTCCTAGCGGACGCGGACGACCATCTCGCAGTCCTTGGCGACCTTGTCGAGTCGATCGGCCTTGACCCTGTCGAAGCCCGGCCCGCAGACGATCACGTCGAACTCGCCGTCGCTGGCGAAGATGCTGTCGTTCCCCTTGCCTCCGCGGATCTCGTCGCGCCCGGAGCCGCCCGACAGCCGATCGTTCCCGTCGCCTCCCGACACGCGATCCTGACCGTCGTACCCGGAGATCCGGTCGTTGCCGGACTCGCCCTTGAGGTTGTCGTCGCCGTCGCCACCGTTGAGGTAGTCGTCGCCGCGGTCCGCCGTCAGGTCGTCGTTGTCCTCGCCGCCGTAGAGCTTGTCGTCGCCGGCGCCGCCGATGATCTGATCGTCGTCGTCCTCACCCTTCACGGTGTCGTCGCCGCGGCCACCGTTCAGGTAGTCGTTGCCGTCACCGCCGTCGATCAGATCGTCGCCGCCGTTGCCGAAGATGATGTCGTCTCCGTCCTGGCCGTCGAGGCGATCCGCTCCGTCACCGTCGCTCGTCGCGGTGGAGCAGTACAGGAACGCCAGCTGGCCCGGGGGGCAGGTGCCGTCGCCGAAGATCGTGTCGGTGCCGGGGCCGCCGAGGATCAGGTCGTCGCCTGCCAGCCCGAGAGCGTCGTCGTCGCCGCCGAGCAGCCGGATGTCGTCGTTGCTCGTCGTGCCGACGATCTGGTCTGCATTGCCGGTCCCGGTCACGGTCGCCGCAAGTGCGACGGTGCTGGTCCCGAGGAGCATCACGCTCACGAGGGCGCTGACGCGCCTGGATGTTGTCATCTGCTTGGGTCCTTTGGAACGAGGGTTGGGTCGTCGCGGCATCACTACTACGGCGGACGCACCGGAAGGCTGACAGTCGGGACCCTGGTCAGGGACGCCCGCGTCACACGGACTTCAGGTCCGTGACGCCTGGGGCATGGCCGAACGTCGTACGGCCAGCCCCCTCGAATCCCCTCTCGGGGGTCGAAGGTCGATGGTGACCCTGGCTACCATGGAAGGTGGCCTGGCCCGCACGAAGCGGGTCGCCCGGTCCACGGAAGGACGAAGCCTTGACCATCAGCATGTCGGTCGCGGCGCTCGGTCGCTACGGCGCCGTCGCCTCGCTGTCGCTCCTTCTCGCCGGGGCCGTCGCCCCCACGTCACAAGCCCGCACACGGCCGAGCACGCACCCCGGGCCACCGCCGACGGTGGCGGAGAAGCAGGAGGGGAGCGCCGGCGGGTGGCGGGGGTGGGCCGACGCGGGTGAACCGCCGCTGCGCGGTACTGCTCTGGGGATCAACGCCGGGGGCCTCATGTTCGAGGGCTCCGACGCCACGGTCGCCGGACGGCTCCGCTCGACGGCCGGCATGGGTGCGCGTGTCCTTCGCTTCGACGCGTCGTGGAGCGGGGTGGAGCCGCTCGGGCCGATCGGCGGACGTGATCCCGTTCGTCGGTTCGGCTCCCTCGACCGCCAGGTGCTGGGGGCCGCGCGCGCGGGGCTGCGGCCGCTCCTGGTGGTGGGGTACGGGACGCCGTGGGCGACCTCCGACGGCGGCGTGTTCACGACGCCTTCGGACCCCGCCACGTTCGCGCGGTTCGCGTCGGCGGTCGCGGCGCGGTACGCCTCGAGCTCGGCGATCTGGCGCGACAACGGCGTCGCGGCTCCCGCGGGCGGCGTGCTGTACGAGATCTGGAACGAGCCGAACGCCGAGTTCTTCCTGCGGGATCAGCAGACGGCTCCCCAGCGCTACGCGACGCTGCTGCTGCTGGCGCAGCGCGCCATCCGGTCGGCGGACCCCGGTGCTCGCATCACCGTCGGCGGCCTCGTGCCGGTGGGCGCGGCACGGTTCCTCGCCGGTGTCCTTCGCGCCGAGCCGGCGCTGCGGCGGGAGGTCGACGCGATCGGATGGCATCCGTACGAGCGCACTGCGGCCGCGGTGGTCCGCATCACGCGGCAGTTCCGCCGCACCCTCGACGCACTCGGGCTGGCGAGCGTGCCGCTCGACATCACCGAGATCGGCTGGTCGGAGGAGGAGATCCCGGAGCCCCGTCGCTCGCGTGAGCTCGAGCGGGCGCTGACGGGTCTCCAGGCGCCGGGTCTCGGCGTGGGCCTGCTCGTTCCGTTCGTCGCGCTCGACCGTGCCGGCCCCGGCTCGTACGGCCTGTGGAGGACCACAGGCGAAGCGACTGAGTCGGTTGACGCATTTGCCCGGGTGGCCCGGCGGGCTGCCGGAAGGAGACGGTGACGCGCCAACTTCGACGTCGAGCACAGAAAAGATGGAGATCGGTGGCGCCTTCAGCCACACTCCACGGCTCGCGGACCTAGGGGAAGGTCGCGCGGAGCATGGCCACTCGTGGCAGATGCTGGTCCAGGACAACCCGCGTACGAGGCGCGACGTGTATCAGAGACTGTCAGTGCCCAGTGCCCTGGGCCCACAACGCCTTGACCATCGTGCCGCGGTTGACCTGCAGTGCTGGAACGCACCTTCGCGCTCGGACGCGGTGCCCCCCGCTCCCACGCGCGTGTCCGGCCGGGTCGCCCTCGCTCACGACTACCTCAACCAGTTCGGCGGCGCGGAACGCGTGGCCCTCGAGCTCGCCGAGATGCATCCGTCGGCGGTCCTGTCGACGTCGCTGTACCGGCCGGACTCGACGCTCCCGGGCTTCCGTCGCCACGCCGTG
>NZ_JBFIGP010000058.1:0-16760 GCF_041602235.1 Paraconexibacter sp. | reverse complement strand
TGCACCAGTGCGCTGGCGGCGTCCAGGAGCTGCTCTCGCAGCAGGTCGCCCTCACCCCGGGCAGCACGCTGGCGTGGTCTCGTGGCGGGAGGTGGTTCCGGCGCAGTCACGGGACCAGCATAGCGATGACTTGACACCCGTCTATCTACGTGTGTATATGTACGGTCGTCTACACACTCTCTCCCTCAAGGACCGCTCCTGTGTCACCGCTCCTGCACCGCCTCACATCCCGCCCTCGGCGCAGCCTGGGGATCACCTTCATCGTGGTCATCGTCGCCGCCGCGCTCGGCGGACCCGTGTTCGGAGCGCTCAGCGCCGACGGCGGCTTCGTCGCCCAGGACGCCGAGTCGCTGGCCGCCGTGCAGCGCGTCGAGGCCGCCACCGGAACCGCGGCGGCACCCGAGGTGATCGTGTTGCAGCGGACGCCCGACGACGCGGCGGTCCGTGACGCCGCACTCGCGGCGGTCGACCGCGAGCTGCGCACGATCACGGGCGTCGCGACGGTCACGTCGTACGCCACCGGCGGCGACCGCTCCCTCCTGTCCCACGACGGCAGGACCGCAGGCCACGCCGTCGTCCTGCGGGCGAACGCGGACGACGACGCCGTGCTGCGGGCCCTCGAAGAGCGCCTCGCCGGCCGAGACGACCTGCTGCTGGGCGGGAATCTCGTCGCCGACCGGCAGCTGGGCGACCAGATCTCCGAGGACCTCGGTCGCGCCGAGACGTTCGCCTTCCCCCTGCTCCTGCTGCTCTCGCTCGTGTTCTTCCGGGGGCGCCGCGCGGCGGTGATGCCGCTGGTCGTCGGGGTGACCACCGTCCTGGTCACCTTTCTGACGCTCCGCGGCATCAACGAGGTCAAGGGGCTCTCGATCTTCGCCCTCAACCTCGTGATCGGCCTGGGGCTCGGTCTGGCCATCGACTACACGCTGCTCCTGCTCACCCGCTACCGCGAGGAGCTCGCGCACCACGGACCGGGCGCCGCCGCGATCGCCGCGACCATGGCGAGCGCCGGGCGCACCGTGGCGTTCAGCGCGGCGACCGTCGCGATCGCGCTCGCCTCGCTGACGCTGTTCCCGCTGAACTTCCTGCAGTCGATGGGCATCGGAGGCGCGGCGGTGTCGGTGGTCGCCGCGCTGGCGTCGCTCGCGATCACGCCGATGTTCCTCGCGCTCTGGGGTCCGCGTCTGGCGGTCCCCGACCGGCAGGAGCAGTCCGCCGGCCGCTGGTACCGCGTCTCCCACGGGGTGATGCGGCGTCCCGGACTCATCGCGGCCGGCACGGCCCTGCTCATGCTGTCGCTGAGTCTCCCCGCACTGAGGGCGCAGTGGACGCCGGTCGACGCCTCCATCGTGCCCGCGTCCCTGAGCTCCAGGCAAGTCGCCGACCAGCTCACCCGGGACTTCCCGCGCGACGACAGCACGCCGATCTCGGTCGCCGTCGACGCGCGCAACGGAACCGAGCAGGACGTCCGGACCCTGGCCGCCGACCTCCGCGCCATCCCCGGCGTCGAGCGGATCGACGGGCCGCGCCGCCTCGACGAGGCGACGTGGCTCATCGGCGTCGGCGCCCGGGGCGGGCGCGTCGGACAGACCGCCCGCGACGTCGTGCAGGATGCGCGGGCGCTCCCGACGCCGCTCACCGTGGAGGTCGGCGGAGAGGCCGCCGAGTTCCTGGACCAGCAGTCCGCCATCGCCGGCCGTCTCCCGGTCGCGCTGGCCGCGCTGGCGCTCCTGACGTTCGCCCTGCTGTGGCTCATGACCGGCTCGGTGATCCTGCCGATCAAGGCGCTCGTGATGAACGCGCTCACCGTGGGCACCACGCTCGGGATCCTCACGCTGATCTTCCAGGACGGACGGCTGGAGGGCCTCCTGGGGTTCACGAGCAACGGCGGCATCGAATCGACGGACTTCGTCGTCACCGCCGCGCTCGTGTTCGCGCTGTCCACCGACTACGGCGTCTTCCTGCTGGGCCGCATCAAGGAAGTCCGCGACCGCGCCCTGGCCGCGGGGGCCCCGGTCGACGAGCGCGAGGTGGTGGCGACCGGCGTGGCGCGCACCGGTGCGGTCGTGACCGCGGCGGCGATCCTGCTGGCGGTGGCGATCGGCGCCTTCAGCACGTCGTCGATCCTGTTCATCAAGCAGATCGGGGTCGGCGCCGCCGTCGGCGTCCTGGTCGACGCGTTCGTGGTCCGCACGCTGCTGGTACCCGCCCTGATGGCGCTGCTCGGGCGCTGGAACTGGTGGTCCCCGGCTCCCCTGCGCCGTCTCCACGACCGGATCGGGCTGTCCGAGAGCGGCGATCACCGCCGGAAGGTCGGCGCCATCGGCGCTCCGGCGGCCGCGACCGGCTCCTGAAGCCCGTCCCTGACCGCGGAACGGGGCCCGTCCACGCGGGCGGGCCCCGGCCCCGACCGACCCGGCAGGCCCGCGCGGTACGATCGCGAGCGTGTCCTCCGCAGCCGCAGACCGCGTCCGTACCCTGCTGCTGCGCGCCGACAACCTGCTGAAGAACACACCGGAGAACGCCAGTCCCGGATCGCACGACGACCGGGCGCTGCGGGCCCGGACGGCGCTGCGCGAGGCCGCCGACGTCGCCGCGGACCCATCCGTGGACGAGCGCATCCGCGACCTGGTGCAACGCCGACTCGACGCGCTCGACGCTTTGGGGGACGCCGATGCCCCGGACGCCTGAGCCTCGCGGCGACACCGCGGCACGGGCAGGCGAGGCCGCCGAGCGGGCCGGCAGCGCTGCCCGGGGCCTGGCCACGCGCATCGCACGGTCCTTCCGCAACCTCGAGTCCTCCCAGCGGCTCAGCGGCTACGCCTCGCTGGGACTCGTCGCCACGATGTTCCTGCCCTGGTACTCGAAGTCGGTGACCGCGATCGTCACCCGCGGGCAGAACCAGTCGCTGGCGAGCCGCAGCGACAGCCTCTCGGCCTGGACCGCCTTCTCCTTCGTCGAGGCTGCGACGCTGCTGGTCGCCGCCGGCGTCCTGCTGCTGCTGTTCCGGCGGGGTGAGGGGCGCGCGTTCCACCTGCCCGGCGGGGACGGCTCCGTCATCGCGGTCGCCGGAGGGTGGGCGTCCTTCCTCATCTTCTACCGCCTGCTGGACCAGCCCGACGCGGAGACGACCCGGACGCTCACCACGAACTACGGGTTGCGCTGGGGCATCTTCTTCGCGCTCGGCGCCGCGCTGTTCCTGGCGTCGACGGGGGTCCGGTTGCGCGCGGCACGCCTGAGCGAACCGCCGCTGCCCGGCGATCCCGACCCGACGACCCACCCCGGCCCGACGCCCAAGGACGAGGTCACCCGCGTGGACAGCTCGCTGCAGCCGACGCGTGTCGAACGCGGCGAGCGGCCTCGCGCCCGAGCGACCGGAAATCCCCCTCCCGTCGACGGCGGGACGCAGCTGAGCTTCGACGAGGACGAGTGACGCTCCGTATCGTGGGCTCATGGCCCGACGCTCCCTGACCCTCGCCATCCTCGTCGGCGGGGGCCTCCTCTGGTCCGGCACGGCCCACGCGATCGTCGGCGGGCACGCGCCGTCCCGGTCCTATCCGGGCATGGTGCAGCTGGAGCAGCGCGGCGACTTCATCTGCGGCGCGAGCCTCGTCCGGTCGACGTGGGTCCTCACCGCGGCCCACTGCGTCAGCGACGGCGAGAACGGCGGACCCACCAGTCCGGGCGACCTCACGCTGGTGCTCGGTCGGACGCGGCGCAGCGACGAGTCCACCGGCGAGCGACTGCGCGCGACGCGGGTCATCCGCCACGAGTCCTACGGCACGCCCAACGCGTCGAGCAACGACGTCGCGCTGATCGAGCTTCCGCGTGCCGCCCGCCAGGCGCCCTACCGCGTGGTGACCCCGGCCGAAGCGGATCTGTGGAAGCCCGGGACCACGGCGACGGTCACCGGATGGGGTGGTCGCGTCTTCACCGGCATCGACGGCGGATCGGACGACCTCGAGGAGATCCAGGTCCCGATCCAGTCGGACTCCACCTGCCGGCAGTCCTACAGCGTCACGCTGGGCTACGACGCGGCGACGATGCTGTGCGCCGGCGAGCTCACGGGCGGCCGCGACGCCTGTCAGGGCGACTCGGGCGGACCGCTGACGGTGCTCGACGGCCAGACCCCGGTGCTGGTGGGCGTGGTGTCCTCCGGGCTGGGGTGCGCGTTCCCGACCCAGTACGGGCTCTACGCGCGCATCGGCGCGGCAGCGCTCGCCGGCTGGATCGTCCGCAACGCGGGGCCCGCCCCGACGCCGGCGACGCCCACGGCGCCGGGCACGTCCCCGGGCACGCCGAGCGCCGCGCCGACCCCGACGTCGACCGCGAAGCGCAGGAAGATCCTCGGGCTCAAGCGGGCCGGCCGGCGCGGACGGGCACTGCGCCTGGCGCTCGTCGTCCGGCGTCCGGTCACCGGCCTCAAGGTCACCGTGCGCCGCGTCCGCGGCAAGGACGTGCGCACGGTGAAGCGCACGCGGCGCACGCGGGTGACCCGCAACCTCACGGTCGCGGTGCGGATCCCGCGCACGCGGCGCACGGGACGGCTGAGGATCGTCGTCAGCGGCCGCGACGAGAACGGTCGGCGCGTGGGGTTCGCGCGGACCCTGCGCACCCGCGGCTGACGGGCGTGCTCAACGGCACAGGCCCTTGAGCTCCGGATCGCAGTCGCGGGGATCCCGCGAGTCGCCCTGGTAGCTCGCGAATCCCAGGACGACCATCAGCGCGGTGGCGAGGAACAGCGCCCCCAGCCCCACGCCCACGACGCGGTAGTTGCGGCCGATGTGGCCGAAGATCGCGACGACGACACCGAACGCCATCAGACCGAGCACGGGGGCCGCGGAGATCGTGGATGCGACGAGGAGGTCGACCGGGAGCACCGGGCGAGGATCCCACACCGATATCGTTGCTCGCCTCATGCCCGACACTCCTGCATCCGTCGAGGACGTCGCCAGCGGCCTGCGCGCCACCGGGTACCTCCCGGGCGAGTCCACCGCGCTCGTCTCGTACCTGGCCACGCAACTCGGAAAGCCGATCCTCGTCGAGGGTCCCGCCGGCGTCGGCAAGACGCAGCTCGCCAAGGCGCTCGCCGAGTCGCTGGGACGGGAGCTGGTGCGCCTGCAGTGCTACGAGGGTCTCGACGAGGCCAAGGCGCTCTACGAGTGGAACTACCGCAAGCAGCTGCTGCGCATCCAGGCGGAGGCCGACGGCACCGGCTGGAACGCCGTGCAGGACGACATCTTCGGCGAGGAGTTCCTGCTCACCCGGCCGCTCCTGCAGGCCATCGCCAGCGAGGAGCCGGTCGTCCTGCTGATCGACGAGATCGACAAGACCGACCAGGAGTTCGAGGCGATGCTCCTCGAGCTGCTCTCGGACTTCCAGATCTCGATCCCCGAGCTCGGCACGATCGCCTCGACCACGCATCCGATCGTCCTGCTCACCTCGAACAACTCCCGCGAGCTCACCGAGGCGCTCAAGCGCCGGTGCCTGTACCTCTGGCTGGACTACCCGGAGCTCGAGCACGAGCTGGAGATCGTGAAGCTCCACACGCCCGACCTTCCCGAGGCGGTCGGCCGCCGGCTCGTCGAGCTCGTGCAGCTCGTCCGCGACCTCGACATCAAGAAGCCTCCGAGCATCGCCGAGTCGATCGACTGGGCTCGAGCGCTGCTGCTCCTGGGCGCCACCGACATCGACGCGGACATGTTCCGCGACACGATGTCGATCATCGTCAAGCACCGCACGGACCTCGACGTCGTCAGCGAGCGCGTCGGCGTCAAGCTCACGCCCGGGCTGGCCGGCGGCGCACCCGTCAACCCGTGAGCCAGCGGGCGGGCGGGCCGAATCCACGCGCCGCGGCGCTCCACGCCCGGGGCACCAGCACGGGCGGGCAGGCCCCCGTCGGCATCGCCGCCCGCCTGCTCGAGTTCGGCGAGGAGCTGCGCGGCGAGGGCGTCGCCGTCGGCACGTCCGAGCTGCTCGACGCGTTCAGCGTGCTCGACCACGTCGAATGGACCGACCGCGTGCTGTTCCGCGAGTCGCTCGCCACGACGCTGGCGAAGTCGCCGGAGGACCGGCGGATCTTCGGCCTGGTGTTCGACCGCTTCTTCTTCCGGGCCGCCGAGATGGCCGCGGTCGAGGAGGGCGTCCGCGAGGACGGGGGCATCGACTTCGACCAGGCCGGCGAGTTCGACATGGAGGAGCTCCGCAAGCTGATCGCGGAGGCCATCCAGGACGGCGACGGCGACCGGATGTCGGACCTCGCCCGGCTCGCGATCGCCGCGTTCGGGCAGCAGGGCGAGGGATCCGGGGTCGTCGGGGTCGACGTCCAGCGCATCCGTCGCCAGCTCGGGCTCAAGGCCGAGCCGCAGCCGGACCTCCCCGAGGAGGACCCGCGGCGCGACGGCCTCCCCCGTGACGAGATCCGCAGGTTCGAGCAGATGCTGCGCCGCGAGCTCGAGCGCGGGCAGATCGAACGCACCGAGACGCTCCCCCCGGCACGTCCCCTGAACGAGATCGACCGGGCGCTCCCGTCCGGCCCCCTCCAGGACCTCGCCGCCGTGCACCGCACCGTCATGCAGCTCAAGCGCCGGCTCAAGACCCAGGGCCAGGAGCAGCGCGGCAACCGCCGGCACGCCCACGTGGACGTGCGCAAGACCATGCGCGCCTCGCTCCAGACGGGTGGGGTCCCGGTCGAGCTGAAGTTCAAGCCCAAGCGCCCCAGGCGCCCCGAGATCTACGTCGTCTGCGACGTCTCCACCTCGGTGGCCAGCGCATCGGTGTTCTTCCTCAGCGTCCTGCACGCCCTGCACGACTCGTTCCGCAAGATGCGCTCCTTCGTCTTCATCGAGCGGATCAGCGAGGTGACGGAGGTGTTCCAGAAGGAGCGCAACTTCCGCGCCGTGAGCGAGGCGATCGGGCGCGACGCCGGGGTCGCCGACGTCAGCGGGTACACCGACTACGGGCGGGTCTGGCGCGAGTTCCGCGAGCAGGTCGAGGCCGACCTGCACCCACGCTCGACCGTGATCATCCTCGGCGACGCGCGGACCAACGGCCGCGACCCGGCCGCCGAGGTGTTCGGGCACATCGCCGCGAAGGCGGGCCGGACGTTCTGGCTGAACCCGGAGCCGAAGCTGTACTGGAACTACGGCGACTCCGTGATCGCGACCTACGAGCAGTACTGCGAGGCGTTCGAGTGCTGGACGACCGCGCACCTCGAGGAGTTCGTCAAGGCGCTGACGCGGCCGGTGCACTCGGCCTGAGCGCGACCGGCCGTCGCCCCGCGATCACGGCGGGAAGGACCCGGAGCCCCCGACCCCGGGGGTCCGACCGCCACCGACGCCCATGTTCGTCGGCCACGTCGCCCGCTCGACGGTCCCGACCCGCAACGTCGCGGCCTCCCCGTTGCGGTTGCCCGCGGCGTCCCGCAGCGACCCCGCACGGACGAGGATCGGGGTCCCGGTACGCACGCGGCGCCGGGTGACGACCGACCAGCCGCCGAGCCGTGCGCTCCAGCGCGCCCGCAGCAGCGCCCGGCCGAGGCGCAGGTTCGCCCTGCCCCCTTGCGGCGACGTCGCCCGGAATCGGATGGCCCGCTTCGGGTCCGGTGCCGGAACCTGGGCGGTGAGCAGCAACCGGGTGCGGCCGCCCTTCAGGCGCCGCATCACGACGCCGAGCGGCACCAGGCCGTCGTCGGCGGCGACCGAGAAGGGGCGGGACGGAAGGTCGTAGCGCGCCGACGCGACCCGCAGGCGGTAGGTGCCGGTGGGGAGATCGCCCGGCACGTCGTAGCGCGCCGCGAACGCTCCCTCGGACACCTCGCGCCACGCGATCGACAGGCCCAGGTCGGAGTCCACGCGCCGCCACGACGTGCCCTCCTGGCGCTCGACCGCGATGAACGCCGTGTCGGCAGGACGGTCGACGCCGCCCGCGGCGCCCTTCCAGCCGAGGTCCACCACGTCGAAGCGGCGCACCAGCTCCGCGGGCTCGGTCGTGATCGCCCCCGCGACCCCGCCGTCGCCGACCTCCGGCTTCGCCTCACCGGCATCGCCGAGGTCCCCCGGGACCGTCGGAGCCGGTGCCGGCGCGCCGTCGCGCATCGCGGTCGCGAGCGCCTCGAACGACTGCCGCATCAGGGTGGACGTCCAGATGCCGAAGACGGTGTGCCCGCCCTCGTAGTGCTGCATCTCGTACTCCTCCGGCGTCGTGAGGTAGCCGAGGTAGTCGTTGGTGAGTCCCACGACCACCGGATCGCGCACGCCCGCCGGCAGGAGCGGGCGCACGGCCGCGTCGAACCGGCGGCCCATCTCGACGCTCGGCTCCCCGGGGGCGCCGACCAGCAGGCGATCACCCAGCCGCACCAGGTGCACCTCCGGCTGCGTCTCGTGGACGTCGAGGAGCTCCGACGGGACGGCCTGGATCTTGCGCCCCTGCACTGGGTCCGCCAGCTCGGCGGGCAGCCGTCGCCCTTCGGTCGCCACCGGCTCGTGGAAGATCGAGGCGCCGTCCTCGGAGCCTCCGAGGAAGGGCAGTCCGAAGATCGGGTTCGCCGCGACGCGCCGTCCCGCCTCGACCTCCTGGCCGCAGTAGCAGATCCGTGTCCAGCGGACGTCGACCGGGAGCTCCGTGGTCAGGCGCCGCCCCGCCTGCTCCCACGCCTGACGCGCCCCGGAGGCGATCCGCGCGCCCTGCAGGTCCATCACGGCGGTCGGGTTGTAGGAGTCGAACACCGGCATCAGATCGCCGAGCGACCCGTTGTTGAAGAGCGCGACGAACCCCTGCTCGCGCAGGCCCTGGGGACCGTGGCGGTCGGTGCCGCCGACCGCATCCTCGAGGTGCTGCTCGGCGGGCCCGGCGAGATCGGCGTCCCACAGGTCCGCGGCCGGCGTCGAGGTCGTCAGGTGCACGGGGAAGTTGAGCCACGCGGCGAGCGGACGTCCGTCGGTGCCCTCGATGCGCAGCAAGCGCAGGCGCCGATCGACGGTGTGCTCCGTGCCGAACGGGTCGTCGGCGGCGTCGCCCTCGCCGTAGAACTGGTCGATGCCGTGGGTCGCGAGGTGCGCCTCGATGGAGCGGTTGCGGGCCACGCCGGGCACGGTCGTCGCGCCCCACGCCGCCCGGGCGGGGCGCAGCCGCCGCACGGCCAGACGGACGGCCTCCGCGAGCTGCTGGGTCTGCCACGGAGCGAGCGAGCCGGGCCCCGAGTGGGTGTGGGTACCGGTGTAGAAGACCGTCTCGTGCGTGAAGCCGTCCGGCCGCAGGCGGGCGATCAGCCCCTCCTTGTCCAGCGGGAACCCGAGATCGGTGGCGAGCAGCGCCACCCTGCTGTCGCCGTCGTCGAGCACGATCACGCGACCGGTCAGGCGCGTGTGCACGCCCTTGACGGTGATGTCCGGCCGGACGAACCCGAGCGTCGTCCCGCCGTTCGCCGGCGTGATGTCGACGGCGGCCGCGCCGGCGCGCAGCGGGGCGGCCTGGGCCGCGGAGGGTGCGAGCGCGAAAAGGGCAGCCGTCAGGAGCAGAGCCGGGAGGGGGAGGCGCATTCGCCGATGATCCCATTCCCGGTCCGTCGAGGCGCCGACCCCGCCGGGTCCGTCCACCCCGCGCGCCGGAGATCACGGCGCAGACCAGCTAGCCTGGGGGGACGACGACACACCAGGGGGGCTGGCGGATGCCGGCTGAGAGGGCGCCTCGATCCGGCGCCGACCCTTCGAACCTGTGGGGTAATGCCCGCGGAGGGAGCGATGACCACCAGAACACCCGCGGGGGATCCTGCTCGCAACCCGGACGGCCGCCGCACCAGCGTGACAGCGACGACCACCCCGTCCCCCCGCTCCGGGTCCGTCCGGCTCGATGCGGTCTCGTTCGCGCACCGTCCTCGACGGGGAGCCCCGGTACCGGCCGTGCACGACCTCACGGTCGAGGTGGCTCCGGGCGAGGTCGTCGTCCTGGTCGGTCCGTCGGGGTGTGGCAAGACGACGCTGCTCGAGGTGCTGTGCGGGCTCGTCGAGCCCGACAGCGGGACGGTCGTCGCCGATCCCGCCGTGCTCATGCCCCAGCGGGACCTGCTGCTCCCCTGGCTGACCGCGCTGGACAACGCGGCGCTGGCCCCGCGGTTCGCCGGGGCGGATCGTGAGGCGGCGCGCGACCGCGCGCGTCCGCTGTTCGCCCGCTTCGGGCTGGCCGGGTTCGAGGACGCCCGGCCCGACGAGCTCTCCGGCGGCATGCGCCAGCGCGTCGCGTTCCTGCGCACGCTGCTCAGCGGCAAACCGGTCCTGTGCCTGGACGAGCCCTTCGCGGCGCTCGACGCCTTCACGCGCGAGGAGCTGCGCTCGTGGCTGGCGAGCGCCCTGGCGCAGGAGCCACGCACGGTCGTGCTGGTGACGCACGACGTGGAGGAGGCCGCGGTCCTCGCCGACCGCGTGCTCGTGCTGTCCCCCCGGCCGGCGCGGGTCACGGCCGAGATCCCGGTCACCACCTCCCGTCCGCGCGGGGTGACCGATCCCGCCGTGGTCGCCGCGCGAGCGGCCGTCCTGGAGGCGATGCGGTGATCCTGCCCCTCCTCCTCGTGCTCCTGCTGCTCGGCGTCTGGCAGGCCTACACGGAGCTGGCCTCCGTCGAGCCGCTGATCCTCCCCTCCCCCGTCGAGATCGGGCGCTCGCTCTGGGAGGACCGCACCCTCCTGCTCGACAACCTCGGGGTGACCGCGACCGAGGTCGGTCTCGGCGTGCTCTGCGCGCTGGCCACCGGGGTGGGGGCCGCGATCGTCCTGCACCGCGTCCAGGTGCTGCGCCGCGCCACCTACCCGCTGCTCATCGGCACGCAGGCGGTCCCGGTCGTGACGCTGGCCCCGCTCCTGGTCTTCTGGCTGGGCTTCGGCCTCGCGCCGAAGCTCGCGATCATCACGCTGGTGTGCTTCTTCCCCGTCGCCGTGACCACGCTCGACGCGCTCGACCGCACCGACCCCGACCAGCTCAAGCTGATGCGCACCCTCGGCGCGACCCGCCGCCAGGCGTTCTGGTGGGCGCAGATGCCCGCGGCGCTCCCGGCTGCCCTCTCGGGCGCCCGCATCTCGGTCGCGATCGCCGTGATCGGCGCGGTGCTCGCCGAGGACTCGGGCTCCAACGCCGGGCTCGGGCACCTCCTGCGGCAGTCGACCGGCCAGCTGGAGACCGCCCGCGGATACGCCGCGGTCGTCGTGCTGGCCGCCTTCGCGATCACCCTCTTCTACACCCTGGTCCTGGTGGAGCGCAGGCTCCTGCCCTGGACCCAACGACCCGGAGGACCCTCCTGATGACCCGTCGCCCCGCGGTGGCCGCTGCCACCGCCCTGCTGTCCGTCTGCGCCGTGGCGCTCACCGCGTGCGGCGAGAAGGACGACCGTGCCACGGCCGCGCCGCCGACCGAGAAGCTCACGCTGATGCTGGACTACTTCCCCAACGCCGACCACGCGGGGATCTACGCCGCGCAGGCCTCCGGCGCCTTCGCCGACGTCGGCCTCGACGTCGACATCCAGACCCCGGCCGACCCGGCCGCCCCGCTGAAGCTCGTGGCGGGCGGGCGCGCGGACCTCGCGATCTCCTACGAGCCGGAGCTCCTGCTGGCCCGGGACAAGGGCACGAAGGTCGTCGCCGTCGGTGCGATCGCCAACGAGCCGCTGACCTCGATCATGGCGCTCGGGTCGGCCAAGATCGACACGCCCGAGGACCTCCGGGGCAAGACGGTCGGTACGGCCGGGATCCCGTACCAGTCGGCCTACCTCGAGACCATCCTGCGGGAGGCCGGCGTGGACCCGTCGGACGTCAAGGAGGTGAACGTCGGGTTCAACCTCGTGCCCGCGATGCTCTCCAAGAAGGTCGACGCCACCCTCGGGTCGTTCTGGAACTACGAGGGAACCCAGCTCCAGCGGGAGAAGAAGGACCCCTCGATCATCCGGGTCGACGAGGCCGGGGTGCCGACCTACGACGAGCTGATCGTCGTGGCGTCCGAGACCACCACCAAGAAGCGCGGCGCGCTCATCCGCCGGTTCTTCCAGGCGCTGCGTCGCGGCACCGAGGCGGTCCGCGCCGACCCGGCTGCCGGCGTCGACCCGCTGCTGCAGGCCAACCCCGACCTCAAGCGCGGCCTGCAGGAGGCCGTGGTGCGCAAGACGCTGCCCGTGTTCTTCCCGAAGGAGTCCGACCAGCCCTTCGGGTACATGGACCCGGACTCGTGGAGGGCGTACGGCGAGTGGATGCTCGACCGCGGGCTGATCACGCGACCGGTCGAGCCGACGGCGCTCACGAACGAGTTCCTGCCCGGCGCGCCGATCGGCGGCCCCGAGAACGGCAACTAGGGCGGCGGCGGTCGAGGATCAGGCGGCGAGCCGGGAGGGCCCGGCGACGGCGGCGTGCAGCAGGTGCACGCCGGCCAGCCCGGCCCACGGGTCGTACCGGGCGAGCAACGCACGGACCTCCGCCTCCTGGGCGCGGGCCCGTGGGTCGCCCCCGGACGTCAGCGCGCCGACGACCTTCAGGAAGCCGAGGTCGCCGGCCGGGACCTGGTCGTTGCGACCTTGCCCGAGCACCGCCAGGACCTCCACGGTCCACGCGCCGATCCCCGGGATCGCGCGCAGGCGCCGCCAGCCGTGCTCGTGGTCGGGGTCATCGAGGTCGACCCGTCCCGAGGCCACCTCCCGGGCGGCGCGCACGAGCGCGAGCGCGCGCCCGGCCGAGAGGTCGTAGGACTGCAGACGCGCGGGAGACAGGCTCGCGACCGTCGCGGCGTCCGGCGCGTCCCGCAAGCCGGTGTACGCCCACGCAGGGGCGTCCCGGCCGTGGTGCCGCACGATGCGCCGCTGGATCCGGACCGCCCGGTCGTACTCGATGAGCTGCTCCGTGACGGCCCAGGCGAGGGCCTCGAACGGCACCGGGCGCCTGCGCGCGCGCAGCCACGGGCGGCGCCGCACCGAGGCGCCGATGAGGGGGTCGTCGCGGAAGCGCTCGTGGAAGTCCCGGAGGTCCTCCTGCACCCCCAGCATCGCCCGCAACCGCTCGACGCCGTGCTGGGCGTCCGGGCGCGCGAGCGCGCGGGCTCCGAGGACCAGGCGGTCCGGCTCGGGCTGGGCGGCCCGGAGCTCGACGGGACGGCCTGCGACATGGATGAGCCGCAGCCACACCCGTCCGCGACGCTGGGCCAGGCCGTCCATCCCGCCTCCGGGCAACCGGACCGGCCAGACCGGACGGACCTCGTCGCGGACCTCGACCGGGACGCTCGCCGTCACCGTCGGCCGAGCACGTGCACGTCGACGACGAAGGTACGGGTCTCGAGAACGTCCACGCCGTCGCGGCTGCGCGCCTGACGGGACCGGCGACCGCTCCGCCGCCCGCGTGCGGCCCGGACGATCGCCGTGGTGGCCACGCCGGCGACGATGCCGGTGGCCGCTGCTGCCGCCGCCTGGGCGACGACCTGACCGGTCGAGGCGCCGACCAGCCCGCGCGCCCGTCCGGCCGGGGGCGCCGGCTCGAGCCCGGGACCGCTGCCACGCCGCGGCGGGAGGGGCAGCGCGTCCCCGTCCACGGGCTCGGCCGTGACCTCCTCGACGTCGTCGAAGGGCTCGGTCTCGGTCCCCAGAGGCGGCTGTGGCGGCATCCTGCCGCAGTGTAGACCGACCGCCCGACCCCACGGCGCGAGTCCGGCGGGATCTCGCGGTATGGTCTGCACCGAGATGGCCACGCAGGAGGAGACACCGGTCCCCCAGGCGACCCGCAGTGAGCAGCTGCGCGCATCACCGCCGATGTTCTCCTCACCCGCGCTGGACCGTCTCACGCGGGTCCATCCCGCGGTCGTCCCGGCGCTGTTCGTCCCGATCATCCTGGCGTTCGGCGTGTTCGCGGTCGACGCGGGGCTCACCTCCGTGCCGGAGATCATCGCCTGGATCGTCGTCGGCTACGTGACCTGGACCCTGGCCGAGTACTGGCTGCACCGCATCGTCTTCCACTTCGAGCCCGACCACGGTCTCGGTGCCCGACTGCACTGGATGATCCACGGGGTCCATCACGACCACCCGAACGACCCGCTGCGCCTGGTCATGCCGCCGTCGGCCAGCATCCCGCTCGGCACGCTCTTCGTCCTGGCCTTCCTCGCGGTCCTCCCGACCGCTGAGGCCTGCGCGCTCAGCGCCGGGTTCTTCGCCGGCTACCTCGCCTACGACATGACCCACTACGCGCTGCACCATCACGTCCCGAAGTCCCGTCTCGGGCGCCGCCTGCGCGAGCACCACATGCGCCATCACTTCCAGGACGACTCCGTCGCGTTCGGGATCAGCGCACCGTGGTGGGACGTCGTGTTCGGCACCTCCCCGCGGCACCGGACGGCTCAGTCCTCCGAGGCCGCACCCCACACGCGCTCGTAGACGCGGTAGCGCTTGACGATCGTCCCGCCCATGGCCTCCATGGCGCGGTTCATCGCCTTGTTGGTCTCGAGGATCCACCCCATCTCGCCGCCCTTCTGGGGCCGCACCTCGGCCATGTCGAAGTGCTCGACGTACATCTTGGCCGCGACCCCCGTGTGCTGGAACTCGGGCTTCACCCCCAGGAAGCCGACGCGCACCCTCGTGATCCGGCGCGACTTGGTGAGGAACTTCCACCAGCCCAGCGGGAGCAGCCGGCCGTTCATCTGCTTGAGCACCTGGTTGACGTCGGGGACCGTGATGGCGACGCCCACGGTCTCCCCTCCGGCCGTCTCGGTGACCATGAACCAGTGCTTGTCGAACACCAGCTGCAGCTCCTGGGCGTACTGGTCGAGGTCCTTGTCGTCGTAGGGGGAGAAGCCCCAGTTACGTGACCACGCGCTGTTGTAGACGTCCTTGAAGCGGTCGATGTCCTTGCGCAGCGAGCGCCGGGACATCTTGCGCAGGCGGATGCCGTGCTTGGACTCGACCTGGTCGGCGAGCTCGAACAGCACGGGCAGCATCTTGGTGCGGTCCGAGACCTCGAGGTTCCACATCCACAGGTCCATCGCCTTCTCGAGGCCCTCGGCCTGCTCGCAGCGCTCGAAGTAGTACGGCGGGTGCCACGGCTGCTTGATCTGCGGGTCGATGTCGTAGCCCTCGTAGAGGATCCCCGACTCGTCGTTCATCGAGAAGTCGGCGGGACCCACCATCCGGTCGCAGTCCTTCTCGCGCAGCCATGCCTCGGCCGCGTCCAGCAGCGCGCTGAGCACCTCGCCGTCGTCCTCGAGCTCCAGGAACCCGAACCAGCCCCAGGCGCTCTCGTGGAAGGCGTTGTAGGCGTGGTCGACGTGGGCGCTGATGCGGCCGACGACGCGGCCGTCGCGGCGGGCGAGGAAGTACTGCGCCTCGCCGTGATTGAAGAACGCGTTGAGGCGTCGGCTCAGGAACATGCGGCGCTCGAGCCGCAGCGGGGGAACCCAGCGCGGCGAAGTAGCATGCACCCGGTACGGGAGTTCGATGAACTCCCGTAGGTCCCGGGCCGAACGGACGGGACGGATCTCCACGGTCGGCATCGAAGGAGCACCCTATATGTCTCACACCGCCATCGACGTCTTCGCGAAGGTCCGGGGCCACGAACGCGAGGCGCAGCTCAAGGCGGCACGGGAGGCCGACGTTCTTCCGTACTTCCGGGTGCTCGACGGCCCGGCCCGACCGGTGGTCGAGATGGAGGGCGCCGAGCGGATCATGCTCGGCTCGAACAACTACCTCGGCCTCACGGGCGACGACCGGGTGATGCAGGGTGCGCGCGACGCGCTCGAGCGTTACGGGACCGGACTGACGGGCTCGCGGCTGCTGAACGGCACGATCCCGCTCCACACCCAGCTCGAGGAGGAGCTCGCCGACTGGATGGGGACAGAGGACGCCATCGTCTTCACGACCGGTCACCAGGCGAACGTGGGCACCCTGGGCACCCTGCTGGCCCCGGGGGACACCGTCGTCGCGGACTCGGGCGATCACGCCTCGATCCTGGACGGGTGCCTGCTCTCCAAGGCGAAGCTGCGCCCGTTCCGGCACAACCGCCTCGACAAGCTGGAGCGCACGCTGGAGCGCGCCGCCGGGGACGGAGGTGGCGTCCTCGTCGTCGTCGACGGTGTCTTCTCGATGGAGGGGGACATCGCCCCGCTCCCCGAGATCGTCGCGCTCTGCGAGCGCTTCGGCGCCCGGCTGATGGTCGACGAGGCGCACGGCGCCGGTGTGCTCGGGGCCACCGGTGCCGGCACGGCGGAGCTGTTCGGGGTGCAGGATCGCGTCGACCTGCGGATGGGCACGTTCTCGAAGTCGCTGGCGTCGTGCGGCGGCTTCGTGGTCGGCTCCCGTGAGGTCATCGACTACCTGCGCGTGTCCTCCCGTGCCTTCCTCTTCACCGCGGCCGCGGTGCCCGCCGCCGTCGGCGCGGCGCTGTCGGCGTTGCGCGTCCTGCGGTCCCCGGACGGGCCTCCCCTGCTCGCCGCGGTCCTCGAGAACGCCCGCTACCTCCGTGACGGTCTCGAGGAGCGCGGCTTCGCGGTCGTGAGCCCGCAGGCGCTGCCGGGCGGGTCGGACATCGTGACCCCGATCGTCCCGGTGCTCGTCGGGGACGACTGGAAGGCCGTGTTGCTGTGGCGGGCGCTCTGGGACGCCGGGGTGTTCGTCAACACCGCCCTGCACCCGGCCGTGCCGCCCGGGGGCGCCCTGCTGCGCACCAGCGTGATGGCGACGCACGATCGTCCGACGCTGGATCGGGCGCTGGAGCGCTTCAGCGAGGTCAAGTCGCGGTTCGAGGCCGAGCACGG